>CAMYCX010000008.1 GCA_947254705.1 uncultured Veillonellaceae bacterium | reverse complement strand
AATGCGGAAGTCGGCCAAGTCGACGAAAATTACAAGCTGATCCCGCTTAAAGACGAAAACGGCCAAATCATTATGGATGAAAAGACCGGCTTGCCGAAATTCGGCAAGTTGGGCGGGGATGCCAAAAATCCGGGATACCACAACTTATATGCGTTAGACAGTATGGCGTACGGTTCTTTCAGCAGATTTACGCTAAAGGATATCGATGTTGTCTTTACATTCGACAAAGTGAAAGATATGGAAAGCTTTATTCGTATTTACGATCAGGATCATCGTCTGGCACATAATGATACATATCACTGGACAACGCTCCCGAGCAGCAAGACGAACCCGACGGCGAACTTCTATCACAATGAGTTCCCGAACGGCACGACGGCAGAAGAGTTCAACAAGTGGATTGACGACAATCTGGCACCGTTCCCCGGTGAGAATCCGGAGCGGTTACGCGCTTGGGCGGAACGAACGGGCGGTCGTGTGTCAGAGCCGAACTCGTGGCATGAAGAGAAGAATCGCGGCATTCAGTTGCAATATGCGAACGCATGGGGGCAGCATGATGTGATCGGCAGCGTGACATTTGACCGGGCACGGACGTTTACGAAGAAATTTGAAAAAGACGGCTCACTTACAACGTCTTATATTCGTCGTACCTCGACCACCGGCTTTGTACAGGATAAGATTCACGTATCCGACAAGTTGGACGTTACACCGTCCGTCCGTTGGGCGAAATACAGTTCGTTTGATACGGTCAAGGCAGACGGTGAAGTCACTAAAGGCAAAGGAAAGGAATCGTCCGTCACACCGGCATTACACATGCAGTACCTCATCAATGATGACGCGAGCATGTATCTCGGTTGGACGAAGATTCGTCGTCCGTTACGTCGCGGCGACTACAACCTCACGGACGGAGTGTTCAAAACACCGTTGCAGGATGAAACGGGATATGCAGTGACCGCAGGGGTAACCAAACAGTTCGGCGATGCGACCACCCTGGCCGTTCATTATGACTGGACTCATATGGACAACGCCATCGCCAAGTTACCGATTGTTACACCGCAAGGACCGAAATCTACGGCGGTGAATGCGAAACAGGAAAAACAATCGTTCAATATCACGCTTGACCATCAGTTCAACGAATATTTCTCGGCAAGTTTGGCCTATGCTCACTTGCACGATACATGGAAAGCCAAATCCGGTTGGGTACTCGATCCGAGCTGGGGATACAGCACGGCCAGTGATATCAACGCTAATATCAACAACCTGCGTCCTGAAAATCACTACTCGTTGAACCTGAACTATCAAAACGGAAAGGTATATTCGGGACTGCTGATAAACTGGTACACCGGTAATAGCCTGAAGGCCTTTACCAAACGTCAATTCCTGGTGCTGGATTGGAGTTTCAACTACGAAATCAATCGTCATGCCAGTGCCTACATGTTGGTCACCAACTTGACCAATGAAGCATATGAGACGGCGTTCAACGCCTGGAACGGCGTCGGCAGTGCGGCGATGCCGGGACGTATGATTATGGGCGGCATGAAATATACGTTCTGACGGGAGTGAGGTATGAACCGATATCAATCATGGCTGGGTGTGGCATTGGTGGCGGGATTGGGTGTGTATTGTTGGGGAATGGATGCATTCCTTACCGAACGTACCGAAGCCATCCGTGCGATACCGATGTCACAGGCACAGTCCGTGCCGGGATATCCGGTCGCCGTAGAACAGTATAATTCTCGACAAGAGTTGCAAGAGTTTGTCTACAACAACCCGCCGCGGCGGGTTGTTGCTGTTTGGCAAAACTCGATCGAAACGCTCATTGCTTTGGGTGAGGGAGAACATATTATTGCGGCCATCGGCATTCCCGACAAAAAATATCTGCGGGAAGATTATCGGGATGCGTATACCACGATCGCATACAAATCCGATCGTGTTCCTGACTTGGAAACGGCATTGATGATGAACCCCGATTTTATCCTCGGGTGGTACTCCACCTTCGGGCCGAAATATTTGCGAGGAACGGATTTTTGGCGGGAACGGGGGATTAATACCTATATCGCCGAATCGTCGATTCCGACAAGTGTTCGGGGCAAAGGCCATACCTTGGATGAGGAATATCGATATATTGCCGATATGGGACGGATTTTCGGCAAAAATGAGCAGGCACAGCAAATGATCCAAGGCGTACAAAATCATATCGCCCGAGTGCGTGCGTACGCGTCGCATCACCGTATGCATCCGAAAGCGTTGGTGCTGGAATGGATGGGCAAGGAAATCCGCGTCTACGGGCAGGATACGTTGGCGGGGCAAATGGTGCAAAGTGTGGACGGTGAATTGTTGGCCGCCGATTTGGATCGTATCGGTGCGGAAGAAATGCGGGTACTGGATCCGGATGCCATTTTTCTGGTAGTGACGGAAACGCTGTACGGTAGCGAAGGAATGATTATGCAGCGCTTGTATGATCATCCCGCGTTGAAAAATATGCGTTGTGTTAAAGAAAGACGTGTGTATACGTTGCCGCTCAATGCCGTATACAGCCCCGGTGTGCGTCTGCAAGACGGCGTGGAATTGATTGCGGCAGGATTGTATCCGAATATGGCGGACAGTCTGTAGAAAAAGGAGTTATGATGAAACAGATCATGCAGCGATTGGGATTTGCGGCATTGTTGCTGGGATTGGCGGCGCTACTTCTCGCCGTGATGTTCTGGGCATTGTCTATCGGCAGCGTGCATTTGTCATGGGGGCAAGTGTATGAAGTGCTGGCGGCACAGTGGTCATCACCTGTACCGATTGAGACGGCCGGACAGGGGCCGGTTCATGATATTGTCTGGTTGCTCCGGTTTCCGCGGCTGGTACTGGCGGCGATTGTGGGGTGCGGTCTTGCGGTGAGCGGTGTCATTATGCAGGCGATTGTCAAGAATCCGTTGGCGGATCCGTATATTTTGGGGATTTCATCGGGAGCGTCTCTCGGTGCGACGGCCGCCATTTTGCTCGGTATCGGCGCGGCGTTCGGAGAAAATTTCGTCGGCATTTCCGCATTTTTAGGTGCGTTCGGCATTTCGCTTGCGGTGCTTTTTATTTCAAATTTAGGCGGACGGGCCAGTTCGATCAAGCTCTTGCTTGCCGGTATGGCGTTGAGCGCGGTATGCAGTTCGTTTTCTTCGTTTATCGTGTATTTCGCGAATGACAAAGAGGGCATTCAGAGCATTACGTATTGGCTCATGGGGAGCATGGCCGGTGCGACATGGAACATGATTTACGTCATCGGACCGATTGTGGTCGCCGTGGCATTGTTCTTTTGGACGCAGAGCCGGATGCTCAATCTTATGTTGTTGGGAGATGAAACGGCGATTACGCTCGGAACGGACTTACACTGGTACCGGCAGCTGTATTTGCTTTTGAGTTCGGTGATTGTCGGGTTTGCCGTATATTCGGCGGGAATGATCGGCTTCGTCGGTTTGATTGTGCCGCATGTCGTACGGATGTTTGTGGGAACGGATCATAAACACTTGTTGCCTGTGGCCGCATTGGCGGGGGCTATTTTCCTTGTATTGGCGGACGGCATGTGTCGAATCATCATTCCGCGGACCGAACTGCCGATCGGGATATTGATTTCTCTGATCGGCGGCCCGTGTTTCGTCTACTTGATGGTGAAAAAGACGTACGGATTCGGAGGTGGCGCATGATGGAAATACGAGCGGAGTCCATCGGCGTGTCGTTCGGCAGTCGGACGGTACTCCACGATGTGTCCATGGCGATACAGGACGGTCGGACAGTAGGACTGATCGGACCTAACGGCAGCGGAAAGAGTACGTTTTTGAAGTGTGTTTATCGAGTGCTCAAGCCGGATGCCGGCAAGATTTGGCTCAATGATCGCGCCTTGGATGAGATGTCCTTTCGCGAGTCGGCATTACAGCTGGCAGTAGTGGCACAACATAATTTTTACAGTTTTGATTTTTCCGTATTGGAAATTGTGCTGATGGGGCGTTCGCCGCATAAAAAAATGATGGAACGCAATACGACGCAAGATTACGAGAAGGCACGGACGGCGTTGCGGATTGTCGGTTTGGAAGCGTTTGAACAACGCAATTTTTCCACTTTGTCCGGCGGCGAACAGCAGCGTGTGATTTTAGCACGGGCGCTCACGCAGGACACACCGTGCCTGGTGCTGGATGAGCCGACGAATCATTTGGATATCAAGTATCAGTTGGAGATTATGGATATCGTAAAGTCGTTGGGCATTACGGTGGTGACGGCGATTCATGACTTGAATATTGCGGCGATGTATTGCGACACGATTGTGGCCCTGAAGGACGGAAAAATAGTCGGGGTAGGTACGCCGAAAGAGTTGTTGACGGAGTCGTTTATTTATGATTTATATGAGGTGCGTTCATCCGTTCAGCATTTGCCTTCAGGACAATTGCAGGTGGTTTATTTGCCTCGTCATCATCAGGGATAATGAGGTGACGGTATGAAAAAAATCGCGATTTTGAATTGTCGGAATGCGATTCGCGTGTGTACGGGCGCCTCTTGTTTTAAGGCGTTGAATACCCGTACGGGAAAGTTCGGGCAGTATGCGGGCGAAGAGGTGGAGTTGTGCGCGTTTTGGTACTGTAACGGTTGCAATGTACCGGAAGATGATGCGGGATTGCGTGAAAAGATTGAGCGGATTAAGTCGCTCGGGATTGAGCGCTTGCATTTGGGCGTGTGTACACGGCTGAATGCACGGGCGGACGGGCCGGAGTGTCCGACGATTACGCGGATCGCCGAGGAGTTGGAGAAGGAGGGGATTACGGTGGTTCGCGGTACGCACCCGTCGCGTTGATCAGGTGAGAGCGTATCGGCAGAAGGAAAGCGGCACTCGAATGCGGGTGCCGTTTTTCGTGCAGGCGGGCGTTGTCCTTCGGGGCGATATACGGCATGGTAAACGGCGTGCTATGGTATAATCAGATCATGAAGGAGGACGGTATGCAACAGGATACGATACAGATGGTGGTCATTGATTTGGATGAGACATTGTTGCACGATGATGCGACGGTTTCGACATATACGCGCGAGGTGCTGACGCGGGTGCGTGAGCGTGGCGTGCATGTGGTGATTGCGACGGGGCGGATGTTTTGTTCCGCGCGACAGATCGGGCGGTCGCTCGGGTTGGGCGATGTTCCGTTGATTGCGTATTCGGGGGGATTGATCGCGCAGTGTGAGTCGGGGGAGATCTTGTATCATCAGCCGTTGTCGCTGCCGATTGCAAATGAGATTTTGGCGTTGGCCAAGACGGTGGCCGCACCGATACAGGTATACTTGCATGATCGTCTGCTGGTGCGGGAATATACGCCGGATGTCGCGTACTATGAGGCGCATTGCCAAGTGAAGGCGGAGGTTGTCGGTGAGGCGATTTGGCATTTGGATGCGGCGCCGACGAAGATGATTTTCAATGAGCCGGATCCTGTCAAGATGGCTCGGTTGGCAGAGATGTTTACGCCGCGTTTTGCCGATCGGATTACGATCATGAAGTCGGCGGATCAATTTTTTGAGATGGTAGCACCTCATGTCAGCAAGGGGATTGCGACGGAGCAGTTGGCGCTTCGGTACGGGATCGATTTGACACGTACGATGGCGTTCGGCAATGCGCAAAATGATGTCAGTATGTTGCGTGCTGTCGGTTGGCCGGTGGCGGTTGCCAATGCGATTCCGCAGCTCAAAGAGTATGCGCGTCTGATTGCACCGACGAACGAAGAGGACGGTGTGGCGCAGGTGTTGGCACAAACGGTATTGGGGGAAGGATCATGAGCGAGTTTCGGTTGCTGGTCGTGACGGGAATGTCCGGTGCGGGTAAGTCGCATGTGCTGCATTGTTTGGAGGACATGGGGTACTTTTGTGTGGATAATTTACCGCCGGTGTTGATTCCGAAGTTCGCGGAGATTTGCCGACAGGGCGGACAAAAGGTGCAGCATGTGGCATTGGTCGTGGATATTCGCGGCGGTGAATTTTTTGATGCCTTGGTCCAGTCGCTGGAGCAGTTGGGCGATCAGCAGATTGATTATGAGGTGATTTTTCTGGAGGCGTCGGATGAGGTGCTGATCCGCCGGTATAAGGAAACCCGACGGGCACATCCGTTGGCGCCGCGAGATCGGTTGCTGATCGGGATTCATCGGGAACGGGAGCGGTTGGCACAGATCAAGGAGCAGGCGCAGCATGTGATCGACACGTCGCATATGCGGCCGGCGGCATTACAGGATTTGTTGCACAAGACGTTTTCCAGTTACCGTTTGCCGGAAGGGTTCGGCGTAACGGTGGTTTCGTTCGGATTCAAGTTCGGCACGCCGCCGGACTTGGACGTGATGTTTGATGTGCGCTTTTTACCGAATCCGTACTATATTGAGGAGTATCGTCATGCAACGGGACGGGTGCTGGAGGTGGCGGCATACATTGCCGGTCATGAGGTGACGCGGCAGTTTATGGAGCGACTGACTTCGATGATGGCTTTTTTGGTACCGCAGTATCGGAAAGAGGGAAAAGAGCAACTCATTATCGGCGTCGGTTGTACGGGCGGCATGCATCGGTCGGTGTGGGTGGCCGAGGAGTTGGCAAAGACGCTGGCCGCCGCGGACTGGCCGGTGCGTGTTGAGCATCGGGATTTGTATCGCAATGAAGTCAGACGGGATGTCTGGGAAGATGATCGGGACAAAGCGTCGGACGAAGAAGGGGATGCGACATGCGATTGTGGCGATGGTTCTATCCGGGATTAAAAATTAAACGTTGGATTTTTATGTTTTCCATCGGTCTGATTTTACTGATTTTCGGAACGACGATGATGTTCAATTATCAGTTTTTCGGCGTGGTGGAAGAATGGTTGTTCCGTGTCGTGTTTGAGATGACGGGACATTATAATTATGCGGTACTGGTGGCGGTCGGTGCGGTGGTGTCCGTTGTCGGCGCGGTGTTGATGGCGGTAGGGTTTCGCCTGTTGATGCAGCGGATTCTGGACAGTATTGCACCGGAACGGACGGGGGCGCTCGGGCATTTGCTGCTGGAGCGGGCTCGTCGGGATCGCGGCCCGGCAGTGGTGGCGATCGGCGGCGGAACAGGACTGTCGACGTTGCTGCGCGGGATGAAGAAACAGACATCGCATGTGACGGCGATCGTGACAGTCGCGGATGACGGCGGATCGAGCGGGCGCTTGCGTGAAGAGATGGGGATCATCGCACCGGGAGATCTGCGGAACTGTCTGGTGGCGATGGCGGAAAAGGAAACGCTGATGGATGAAGTGTTTCAGCATCGTTTCGGCGGTACGGGCGCATTGGCGGGCCACAGTATGGGTAATTTGTTTTTGGCGGCGTTGATGGAACGATATCGCGATCCGGAAACGGCGTTGGAGGCGGCAAGCGAGATTTTGAATGTCCGCGGTAAGGTCGTACCGTCGAGTACGGCGCGGTTGCGTTTGCGTGCGGAGATGGAAGACGGTACGGTAGTCGACGGCGAGTCGCATATCCCGCAGACGGGAAGACGAATTCGTCGGCTGCACGTATTGCCGGAAAATCCGTCGGCGGTACCGGCGGCCATTGAGGCCATTGCACAGGCGGATATCATCACATTCGGACCGGGCAGCTTGTATACGAGCGTGATGCCTAATTTACTGGTGCCGGAGATTGCGTTGGCATTGCAGCGCAGCACGGCGGTTAAGATTTATATCTGTAATGCGATGACGCAGCCGGGGGAAACGGACGGCTATACTGTCGCCGATCACGTGCGCGCGATTTTCGACCATGTCGGACCGGGCGTGGTCGACTATGTATTGGTCAATGACCGATTACCGTCGGCGGCGACGCTCAAACGGTATCGGGAGCTGGGCTCGATGCCGGTCGAGGCGGATACGGAAGAACTTGCACGCATGGGGGTCAAGTGTGTGCGGGCTCATGTTTTGGCAGAGGGAGATACCGTTACACATGATCCCGATTTATTGGCCGAGGCATTGATTGCGATCGGATATGCGTTACAATCGGATATGCATCCGCAACTGTTGGATTATTATTTTGAAAATGCCCGCTAAGGGCGGAACGGAGG
This sequence comes from uncultured Veillonellaceae bacterium, assembly GCA_947254705.1. Taxonomy (GTDB): domain Bacteria; phylum Bacillota; class Negativicutes; order Veillonellales; family Negativicoccaceae; genus CAMCNU01. Next base: position 20,166 of record CAMYCX010000008.1, on the reverse strand, counting down.
CAATCGTGTCCTTTGCGGAAGAAGTAAAAGATGAATTGGCGCGCGTTTGTCCCGAAACGACAGCGGGGGAGCATGCGGAAATGATCGCGTTGCTGCGGATGGGGGCGGTGTTGCGAATCACACCGCGCGGTGCGACGGTGGAGTTTGCCACGCATCACAATCCGACCGCACGCAAGATGTGGCAGTATCTTAAGCAGCTTGGCGGGGTATCGCCTCGCGTGTCTGTTCGTCGCAGTACACATTTGCGCAAGAAGAATGTGTATACATTGGCGATTGCCGACGGCGCGGCGGGATTACATTTTTTACAGCAGGAAGGACTCTGGCCGCTGACCGAGGTCAATGACGAAACGCGTTTCGGTACGCTCGATGAGCGGCGCGGGTATCTGAGCGGGGCATTTCTGGGCGGCGGTTCGGTCAATCGCCCGCAAGGGGATTATCATTTGGAGATTACGACACGTTCACCGGTGATTGCGGAAGTGATCATCCGTCTGTGGGAGCATTTCGGTGTACGGGGACGCACGGCGACGCGGAAAGAGGATACCATTGTGTACGTCAAAGACGGAGAACAGGTGTCGCGCCTGTTGCAGGTGATGGGAGCGGATCAGGCGTATCTGCAATTTGAAAGCGCTCGTGTTGTCAAAGACGTACGCAATCGAGTCAATCGGGTGGTGAATTGTGAAACCGCCAATTTACAAAAAACGGTGGACGCGGCAGTGAAGCAAATGCGCGATATTGAAACGATTCGTCGTCACCGGCCGTTGCACACATTGCCGCCACGATTGCGTGAGGCGGCGGAGTTGCGTCTGTCTCATCCCGAAGTACCGTTGCGTGAGTTGGTGGCCGAGCTAGACGGACAAATCACAAAATCAGGGTTGTATCACCGGTATCGTAAATTGGCGGCGATGGCGGAAGTGTTACGGGCAAAAGGAGAGGAGTAGGCATGCAGTTGAAATCCGTCGGAAAATTTCTCATGAGTCTGCTCAGTATCGGTTCGGTCGCTGCGGTCGGCTGGGCGCAAAACGGACAACAGGCGTATCCGGAGGCCGCACTTAGTGATTGGCAACCGCCATTACTGGCGTTGTCATTGCCGATAACAACAGTGGATAATCACGGGAATTTGTGTTTTTCGGACAGCCCGGAGACGGTAGAAACACCGGGGATACTCTATCGCGGTCGGACCAAAGGACCGACACGGTTGTATTTTTATCACGTCAACGGTACGGATACGCCGTTGCGTCTGGTTGTCTACGGACTCAGCGAACGGGAGATGAGTGTCGGTATTCGGCGGGATGTTATGACGCCGCCGAGTCGGGATTGGCTCAAGGTAGGGCGTCGGATATCGCGAGATGAGTTGACGACACTTCCGCAACGGCGCAATGTACGCTTGCAAGCCATGCAACCGCAGGTATTGTTGCGTGACGGAGAGATCGCAGTGGCGCCGGGGGAACTGGTGAGCGGCATGCTGGAATGGGATACGTCACGTGAATTTGAAGTGGCGGTGGCGATGATTCCTGACGGGCGTGCCGCCATGAAATATCTTCATTTTTGGCCGGAGCAGCCGTTGGATGCAGTGCGCTTGCGCGGTACATTTGATGTGACGCGGCGGGATATCGTAACGGGAACATATCAGCCCGGACGTGACGGCACGCGTATGATACTGCTTGCCGACGGTCATACGGATCAATTTTTGCAAGGCCGGGACGAAATCAGCGGTACGGCCACGGAAAATACCGGCAATTACGGAGTACAGTATCGTATCCTGATCCCCAGCAAAGGAACGGGGCGTTACCGATTGTACTTTAATCCGCAAGGCGGTATCTACGCGGGGGACATCGCCGTGGAGCAGCATGGGCGGCGAGCGGTGGTGAGTCTGGCGGGAACGGCAGACGGTCATCCGATCGGAAGTGACAGCACGACACATACGATTCATATTGCGGATGTCGATACGGGAAGGGATGTGTTGTTGCATTGGATGCCGGCGGGAGCATCGAATTTACCCGTCAGGATTTGGCTTGTCCCGGCGGAAACGTCGGGGGAATAATCGAAAACGTACGGTGAGATATAACGCATGTCCGTCCTTGGACGGATGTGCGTTTTTTGTTGTCACGGAAACGGTGCGGTATCCGTTTTTATCGGCAGGAAACGAAGTGCAACATGCGATCGGACGTCCGCATGACGAGGTCGGATAAACGGGAAGATACAAGGAAAATAACATTGACTTTTTGGCGGCAAACTCGTACAATAAAAGAAATCAATGACGGTCACAAATCGTCGTCATCTTTTAACTTAGTCCCGTGAGGCTAGAAAAGATGGTCGCTTAGTTGTGTTTGGGCTACCTCTTTATCGCGGGATAAAGAGGTTTTTTGTTTGAAGGAGGAGCGGGTATGAACAGTTGGCGAGGGCGTTCGTTGGTAGACTTGGCGTCGTTGTCCGTCGCCGATATCGAGACGGTATTGGCAAATGCGCAGGTGATGAAGTCATTTATCGCACGCGGGTATAAAAAAGCGGATTTGTTGCGCGGCAAGTCGATCGTTACCATATTTGCCGAAGCATCGACACGGACACGGAGTTCATTTGAGTTGGCCGGCAAGTATTTGGGGGCCGATGTCATTAATATCACGCAAAGTACAAGTTCGATGTCAAAAGGGGAAAGCTGGCGTGATACATTGATGACATTGAGTGCACTGGCGCCGGATGCGTTGGTTTTACGACACAGTGCATCGGGAGCGGCAGCATATGCGGCGGAGCTGGGGCGAACGACCGGCACGGTACCCGCGGTTATCAATGCCGGTGACGGCTTGCATGCACATCCTTCGCAAGGGTTACTGGATTTGTTTACGGTACGCGAGCGCAAGGGGAAAATCGCAGGACTGACGTATGCGATTGTCGGTGATGTTCGTCATTCGCGGGTGGCGCGCAGCGATATGCAAGGTTTTCTGAAGATGGGAGCAAAGGTACGTCTCGTCGGACCGCGGACATTGGTACCGCGGGAATTGCAGCGGGACGGCGTAGAGCTGTACGATTCGATCGAAGACGGGATTCGTGATGCGGATGTAATCCAAATTTTACGGATTCAGACGGAACGGGCGGCGGCCGGCTTTATCCCGAATCGGCGTGAGTATGCGCGGATGTTCGGGTTGAACACGGAGCGTTTGGCGGCGGCGAAGCCGGACGTGATGGTGATGCATCCCGGTCCGATTCAACGTGGGGTGGAAATTTCTCATGAGTTGGCGTATGCACCGCAGACGTTTTTACAGGAACAGGTACGTAACGGACTGGCGGTACGGATGGCGATTTTACACTTGGTACTGAACGGAGGGGAAGGCATTGAAGCACTTGCTGAAGAACGGAACGCGCATTAATGAAGCGGGACAGCGCTGTCGTTGTGATGTGCTGTTGGCGGAAGGTCGGATTGCGGCGGTAGAAGATGTGATTACACCGACGGCGGAGATGACGGTAGAAGATATCGGCGCACACTTGCTTGTACCGGGCATGACGGATATGCATGTGCATTTGCGTGAACCGGGGCAGGAAGCCAAGGAATCCATTGCATCCGGTACGCGGGCGGCGGCGGCCGGCGGGTTGACTCGTGTCGTGACGATGGCCAATACCAATCCGGTGATTGATTCGTTGATGGCACTTAACGCAGTGAAAGAGCGGGCACGTGAAGTCGGACGGGTGAAAGTCGGCGTGTACGGTGCGATTTCTCAGAATTTGGACGGACAGGTGTTGTCGGATATGGGAGATATGGCACAAGGCGGCGCACTCGGATTTTCCGACGACGGACATTATGTAGAAAGCGCGGAATTCATGCGTCGGGCCATGGAATATGCGGTGACGTTCGGAAAGCCGATTATCGATCATGCGGAAGATATGACCATGGCAGGGCAAGGAACGATGCACGAAGGACATTGCTCGGCGGAGCTCGGTCTGATCGGACGGCCGCGTGTGGCGGAAGATATTGCCGTGGCACGCGACATTATGCTGGCGGAGCTGACCGGTGTGCATTTGCATATCGCTCATTTGAGTTCGGCACATGCCGTCGCGTTGGTGCGGGCGGCGAAAGCACGCGGCGTGAAGGTTACCGCGGAAGTAACGGCGCATCATCTGTCGCTGACGGATGAAGAGTTGCGGGGCTATCGGACGGCCGGCAAGGTGGCGCCGCCGTTGCGTGAGGAGCAAGATCGGCAGGCGTTGTTGGAAGGATTGGCCGACGGCACGATTGACGCGATTGTAACGGATCATTCGCCGCATGCGGATGAAGAAAAAGATGTCCCGTTCTGCTGTGCACCGAACGGCATGAGCGGGTTGGAAACTTCTCTGGCGGCGGTATTGACATATGCGGTAGCGCCGGGATATGTGTCGCTGGCACGCGCGATGGACGCGATGTCCGCCGCACCTGCGCGTATTTTAGGATTGGAAGGCGGCACATGGCAGGTCGGCGCACCGGCCGATGTGACGGTGATCGATACGGAGGCGGAATGGACGGTCGATCCGACACGTTTGTATACCCAATCACGATATACGCCGTTTGCCGATAAACGCTTGATCGGGAGGGCGGTTGCCACTTGGGTGGACGGTCGCTGCGTGATGAAAGACGGTGAAGTGGAATGAGAGAGGGGTATTTATACTTAGCGGACGGGCGTAAATTCGCCGGGACGTTGTACGGTGCGCACAGTGCGCCGGCGGAAGTGGTATTTACGACCGCGATGACGGGGTATGAAGAAGCATACACCGACCCGTCGTACAAAGATCAGATTTTGGTGTGGACATATCCGCTTGTCGGCAATTACGGCACGTCGCTCAAGATTCGGCAAGGGGAGCGCCCAGCAGTCAGCGGCGTGATCATATCGGAGTTGGCGGCAGTACCGAGTAACTGGGAATCGGAAGGAACTTTAGCGGATTTTTTTGCGGAGTATGAGATCCCGTGTCTTGCGGGGGCCGATACACGGGCGATTGCGCGCGCCATCCGGGAAGAAGGTACACCGCGCGGTATACTCGCGGGAGCCGATGAGGCCGATAAGGTAGCCGCGTGGTTGGCGGCACCGGTCGCTCATGACCAGATTTTGCGGGTGACGACCTCTGCGCCGTATACGCTCGGTGAAGGCACGCATCGTGTGACCGTGATTGATTGCGGCGTGAAACGTCATATGCTGGAGTTACTGGCGGCACAGGGATGTCGTGTCACCGTGTTGCCGGCGACAGCGACTCCGGAAGATATCATGGCGACGGAGCCGGACGGTGTTTTCGTCAGCAACGGGCCGGGAGATCCGGCCGATGCCCCGGGCACGGCGGATACGTTGCGGGTGTTGCTCGGACGAGTACCGATGCTCGGCATCTGCATGGGCCATCAGTTGCTCGCGTTGGCATTGGGCGCGCGGACTTGCAAGCTGCCGTTCGGTCATCGGGGAGGAAACCATCCCGTACTGCATTTGGAAACGGGGAAAATCACCATGACGGCACAAAATCACGGGTATGCAGTGGAAGAAGCAAGTTTACCGGCGGAAGCGGAAGTGACGGAACGTTCACTCCATGACGGTACGGTGGAAGGGTTTGTTCATCGCGGATATCGTGTGCGCGGTGTGCAGTATCATCCGGAAGCGTCACCGGGACCGCGCGACAATGAGCAGGTGTTGGCGGAATGGATTGCGTCATGGCAAGGAGGACGAGCATGAGAAAGGATATTCATAAAGTATTGGTTATCGGCTCGGGGCCGATTGTTATCGGGCAGGCGGCGGAATTTGACTATGCCGGCACCCAGGCGTGTCTGTCGCTGAAAGAAGAAGGCTGCGAAGTCGTATTGATTAACAGCAATCCCGCTACAATTATGACGGATACGGATTTGGCCGATCGCGTCTATGTCGAACCGCTAACGAAGGAATTTGTCACGGCGGTGATTGCGGCAGAACGGCCGGACGGATTGCTGGCTACATTGGGCGGGCAAACGGGCTTGAACTTGGCCATGGAGCTGGCGGAAGCGGGGATTCTCGAACAGTACGGTGTGACGTTGCTCGGAACTCATTTGGATGCGATCCGCAAAGCGGAAGATCGTGAACTTTTCAAAGAAGCGATGCAGGAAATCGGGCAACCGGTGCCGGAAAGCCGAATTTGCCATACCGTACAAGATGCGCTCGCTTTGGCGGAAGAAATCGGTTATCCGTTGATTATTCGGCCGGCATTTACGCTCGGAGGTACCGGCGGCGGTGTCGTGCATAACGATGCGGAAATGCGGGAAATCGGGCAGCGCGGATTGGTTTTAAGTCCCATCCATCAGATTCTCGTGGAACGTTCCGTGGCCGGTTGGAAAGAAATCGAATATGAGGTCATGCGTGACAGCGAGGATAACTGCATCATCATCTGTAATATGGAAAATATCGATCCGGTCGGGGTGCATACGGGCGACAGTATTGTCGTGGCGCCAAGCCAGACGTTGACGGACGGACAGGCGCAAATGCTGCGAACGGCATCGTTGGATATTATCCGGTTTTTACAGATTGAAGGCGGCTGCAATGTGCAGTATGCACTGGATACGGCGTCGAATCGTTACTATGTCATTGAAGTCAATCCGCGCATGAGTCGGTCGAGTGCGTTGGCGTCCAAAGCGACCGGATATCCGATTGCCAAGGTGGCGGCGAAAGTGGCGTTGGGATTGTCGCTCGGTGAGATTACCAATGCGGTGACGGGTAAGACAAAAGCGGCGTTTGAGCCGGCATTGGATTATGTGGTGATCAAGATTCCGCGTTGGCCGTTTGAAAAGTTTAACCTGGCGGATCGTGAATTGGGAACGCAGATGAAGGCGACGGGAGAAGTCATGGCGTTGGCGACGAATATCCCCGCCGGATTGCAAAAGGCGGTCCGCTCACTGGAAACGGGCACGGATGCATTATATTTGCCGAAATTGGAACACTTGTCGCACTATGATATTAAGATGCTGTTGCGACGGGTGGACGATGAGCGTCTGTTCGTGATCGCGGAAGCGTTGCGACGCGGATTTGAACCGGAAGAAATCGCTCGCGTGACAAGTATTGATTTGTTCTTTATTGCACAGATTGAACGAATCATTGATTGTGAACGCTGGTTGATGAACGGCGGCTTGACACCGGAGGCGGTGCGACAGGCGAAGTATTTGGGGTTCAGTGACCGGCGGATGGTCGCATTGACCGGGGTGGACGAAGCGGCCGTGAAGGCCATGCGCGATGAGGCGGGAATCGTTCCGTCGTATCGGATGGTCGATACCTGTGCGGGCGAATTTGAGGCGGCTTCGCCGTATTACTATTCCGCCTACGGTGTGGCGGACGAGGTGCGTCCGCAGGGGCACAGTGTCATGGTACTCGGGGCGGGTCCGATCCGGATCGGGCAGGGGGTCGAATTCGACTACTGTTCGGTACAGGCGATTCGTTCGTTACGACACTACGGGTATCGTTCCATTATGATTAACAACAATCCGGAAACCGTATCGACCGACTTTGATATGTCCGATGCGCTATACTTTGAGCCGTTGGCGCCGGAAGATGTGCTGGCGGTGATTGACAAGGAACGTCCGGAAGGAGTGATCGCGCAGTTCGGCGGACAGACGGCGATCAATCTCGGTGCGCAATTGGCACGAGCCGATGTTCCGATGTGGGGAACGGATATGGACGGTGTCGACTTGGCGGAGGATCGGAAACGATTCGATGCCTTGTTGTCGGAATTGGGGATTGCCCGCCCGCGCGGATGTATGGTGACGGGGATGGCGGAAGCGCAGGAAGCGACCAAAGAGTTGCACTATCCGCTGATGGTTCGGCCCAGTTATGTACTGGGCGGACGGGCGATGCAGATCGTCTATCACCCGCGCGAATTGGCGGCGTACTTACGGGAAGCGGTCATTGCTTCGGCCGACCATCCGGTGTTGATTGATGAATATGTCATCGGACAGGAATTGGAAGTCGATGCATTGTGTGACGGTACGGACGTGTTTATTCCGGGCATTATGGAACAGATCGAACGGGCGGGCGTACATTCGGGCGACAGCTTTGCGGTGTTTCCGCCGCAACATGTCAGCGATGATATGACGGCGCAGATCGTGGATGCGACGGAACGGATTGCCAAGGCATTGCGGGTGCGCGGCATCGTCAATATCCAGTATATCGTGGCGGATGATCGTCTTTATGTGATTGAAGTCAATCCGCGTTCCAGTCGAACCGTTCCTTTTATGAGCAAGGTGACGGGATATAATCTCGTCGCGTTGGCGACGGGAATTTGCGTCGGCAAAACATTGCGTGAGATGGGGATTACGCCCGGTTTGCTGCCGACACCTTCACATGTGGCGGTCAAAGCGCCGGTGTTCTCCTTTGCCAAACTCGGACTGGTGGAAATTGCACTCGGACCGGAAATGAAATCAACGGGAGAAGTGATGGGGATCGGCGCAAACTACTCGGATGCCTTGTATCGGGCGGTTGTCGGTGCTCATATGAGAATTCCCGACGGCGGTGCGGTATTGATCACCGTCAGTGATCGCGATAAAGAAGAAGCGGCGACCTTGGCAAAAGAGTTTATCGAACACGGTTATCGCATCATGGCGACGGAGGGAACGGGACAATACCTGCAAGAGGCGGGGATTGCCGTTGAAATCGTCAATAAAATGCATGAAGGCGGTGATCGGACATGTGCGACGCTGCTGCGGGAAGGCCAAGTGGACATGGTGGTAAATACGATTACGTACGGTAAGCGCCCGGAACGGGAAGGCTTCCGCTTGCGGCGTTTGGCGGTAGAGCTCGGTATTCCTTGTCTGACATCGTTGGATACGACACGGGAAGTAGTGCATGTATTGCAAAACCGAAAGAAACAGGAGCTGCCGCAAGTCAAGGCATTACAGGATTATCGGAAAGGGTGAAGATATGGGTATCGTCGAAACGGGACGGGTAACGGTGCAGCGTGAAGTCGGACCGCAAATGTGGCAGATGCAATTGACATTGCCGCAGATTGCGGCGACGATTCGACCGGGACAGTTTATCCATCTCCGGCGCGGATCAGGACAAGACCCGCTGCTTCGGCGCCCGTTTAGTCCGTCACGAGTCGATCCCGTAACGGGAACGGTGGAATTGATCTATCGCGTGGTCGGACGCGGAACGGAGGATATGACGTATTGGCAGGCGGGCACAGCGGTCGATGTGCTCGGCCCGCTCGGCTCGACATTTACACTCGGCGGTCGCATACTGATGGTCGGCGGCGGTGTCGGCATCGCACCGCTCATGTATGCGGCGCAGAACTGTGCGCCCGATACGGTGACGGCGTTGATTGGCGGGCGCAGTCGGGAAGAAATGTTTTGGGCCGACTTGTTTCCCGATACGGTGACGGATATCCGTATCGCGACGGATGACGGTTCGGTCGGTCATCACGGCTATGTACCGGAATTGGTTCCCGCCTTGCTCGAAGGCGGTGAATACACCCGCGTACTGACTTGCGGACCGCCCGTCATGATGCGCGCGGTAGCGGCACTGGCGGAAGCGGCGGGCATTCCCTGCGACGTGTCGTTGGAACGACGCATGGGTTGCGGTACGGGGGGATGTCTGGCTTGCGTTTGTGATCGTCGACGCGGCGGCCATGCCAAAGTATGTGTGGACGGCCCGGTGTTTGACAGTCGGGAGGTGCGACTATGAGCGTCAATATGCGGGTGGAATTTTGCGGCATCACGCTTCCCTCACCCGTCATTGCGGCATCAGGGACATTCGGTTTCGGTACGGAGTATGCCGATTATGTATGTCTGGATCGTATTGGCGGTATCGCACTTAAAGGACTGACACGGGAACCCCGTGCGGGTAACGCCGGCGTACGTATCGCGGAAACGGCGGGCGGAATTCTTAACTGTATCGGTCTGGAAAATCCCGGCGTCGATGCATTTGTCGAAGACATTTTGCCGGCCTTGCGGACGCAGACGGGTACGCCGCTGATTGCGAATATATCGGGCAATACCGTTGAAGATTATGCTTATATGGCACAGCGTTTGCAAGTAGAGGGGATTGCGGCACTGGAAGTCAATATCTCTTGCCCCAATGTACGTAACGGCTGTTTGGCGTTCGGGGTAGATGCGGCGATTGCCGCGGAAGTGACGCGGCAGGTAAAGGCACATGCCGCCCAACCCGTCATTGTTAAATTGTCGCCGAATGTAACGGATATTACGGTTGTGGCACAGGCGGTGGAAGCGGCCGGCGCGGATGCGATTTCGTTGATCAACACCTTGCTCGGCATGGCGATTGATGCGGAACGTCGGATACCGCTGCTGGGCAATGTCACCGGCGGTTTGTCAGGCCCGTGCGTGAAACCGATTGCGTTGCGTTTGGTTTGGCAGGTCGCGCAGGCGGTTAAGATACCGATTTGCGGTATGGGCGGGATCATGACCGGTACCGATGCGATTGAGTTCATGATGGCGGGGGCGGATTGTGTTTCTGTCGGAACGGCGACGATCATCGATCCCCGGGCGGTCGAACGGATCGGCGATGAAATGGAAGAGTGGTGTCGGTCGCACGGTGTCGAAGATGTTCGCGACCTTGTCGGAACATTGCAAGTGCCGCAAGCGATGCCAACGCAATGCCCGACGGAAGGATGACGATATTGTTATCCTCCGGATCAAGCGAAATGAAACCGGAATATATGTTGTCGGGAGCAGGCGGGCGTATGCCCGTCTGTTTTTTATTTTTACGGACGGCTGTGGTACACTACCAGTATGATACAGGAAGTCATTGTAGTAGAAGGAAAATCGGATATTGCACGAGTCAGTCGGGCGGTGGATGCCGATCTGATCGCCACCGAAGGATTTGTCCTGCGCCCGGAAACGGTGCAGGCAATTCGTGACGCCTATGAACGGCGGGGGATTATTATCTTGACGGATCCGGACGGTGCGGGTGAACGGATTCGTCGTTACTTGTCGGCGCGGTTTCCGCAGGCACTGCATGCATTCGTACCGAAAGAGGAGGCGACTGCACATGATGACGTGGGAATTGAGCAGGCGTCGCCGGAATCCATTCGTCGGGCATTGGCCAAGGTGCGGCCGCATCAGCAGGAAGAACGGTGTGAATTTACGGGAGCTGATTTGCGAAAGGCCGGGCTGGTCGGTACGAAAGCGGCATCAGCACGGCGGGCGCGGATCGGAGCCCGACTCGGAATCGGTTACGGTAATGCCAAACGCATGCTTTCACGTCTTAACCGGTACGGTGTGACGCGGGCGGAATGGGAGCAGGCATTGACGGAGGAAGCAGATGGAAATTGAACTCGCGGATCGTCGAACGGTTCGACGAATCATGGCGCATTTTCAATTGCGGGTACAAAAAAAGTGGGGACAAAATTTTCTCATTCGTCCCGCAGTGGTAGCGGATATTGCCGCAGCGGCACAAGTCGGTGCGGGTGATGCCGTGCTTGAAATCGGACCGGGGATCGGTACGCTGACCCAGGGATTGGCGAAAACGGGCGCGGACGTGACGGCGATCGAGCTTGATTCGCGACTGCTTACGGTGCTCTCAGAGACACTGGCATCGTATCCGCAGGTGCGTGTGGTCAACGGTGACGTGCTGCGCACGGATGTGGGTGCGTTAATGGAAGGGCGGCCGTTTACCGTGGCGGCAAATTTGCCGTATTATATTACAACGCCGATCCTCATGTACTTGTTGGAAGCTCATTTGCCGATTCGTCGCTTGGTGCTGATGATGCAGCGGGAAGTGGCAGAGCGAATTACGGCGCAACCGGGCAGTCGGAACAGCGGCGCCATCACGATGGCGGTACAGTATCGGACGACGGCACGGATGTTGTTTGATGTACCGCCTTCGGCATTTATGCCCGCCCCGGCGGTAACAAGCACGGTCGTGGAATTGATCCCGCGCGATTGTCCGCCGATTGACGTGCCGGACGAACGCTTGCTGTTTCGTCTGGTGAAGGCGGCGTTTGCCAATCGTCGCAAAGTGTTTCGGAATAATTTGAAAGCATTGTACGATACGGATACGGCGGATGCTATTTTAGCGGCGGCGGATATTGACGGCGCTCGACGGGGCGAGACGCTGACGATGGAGGAATGGGCGCGTTTGACTGCAGCGGCTTATGCGTACCCGTCAAAATAAGGCAGTGCGGCATGTGCCATGCGGGCGTAGCCGTGAATATTGGGGTGCACGCCGTCATCGTACAGTTGCTCTTGTGTGAGTACGGCGGTGAAGTCGACGACACGTGACGGAAATGCGGTCGTAAGATCGGTGGCATAACGGATCAGTGCCTCGCGGGATATTTCCCATGCCGGCAGCGTTTGCCAGCCGGTATAGACGCTGTCCTTCGTGATGAGAGGCGGCGCACCGATGAGCACGGAGATACGGGCGGTATCAAGGGCGGAAACGATATTGCGCAGCGGCCGCAGCAAGGTGTCGGGGGCGGTATACGCATGACCGCGGGCGTCGGCCTCGGTCAAAATATCATTGGTCCCGGCCATAATCCACACCAAATCTGGAGTTTGCGTGCGGAGTGCAACGGGAATACGACTCGTCACGCCGCGTAGTGAATCGCCGCAAATACCGAAGTTTTGAATGGTCCATGTCGGACGTTCCCGTCCGATGCGGGCGAGCCAGCCGGAAGCGGGAGGCACGTCAAAACCTGCCGTCAGGCTGTCGCCGAATGCCATGATATGCATAAAACCCCTCCTTTGTGTTGATTGTATCACGGACACGGAGTAGGGTGAAAACTGTGATACAATAAGTAAGAAAGAAATATATAATTGACGGGGGCGAATATATGAAATTTTTTGTCGATACGGCACATGTCGAAGATATCCGTGCCGCTGTACGGCTGGGTGTTGTGAGCGGTGTGACGACAAATCCGTCGTTGATGGCGAAAGAAGGACGTGATCCGAAAGAGGTCATCCGCGAGATTGCGACGATTGTTGACGGGCCGATCAGCGCGGAAGTCATTGCGTTGGATACGGACGGCATGGTAGCGGAAGGACGAGAATGGGCGGCAGTGGCTCCGCAAGTGGTCGTAAAATTGCCGGTGACGGCGGACGGACTGGCGGCCACACGCATCTTGGCGGATGAAGGTATCCGTGTGAATATGACGTTGGTGTTTTCAACGAATCAGGCCTTGTTGGCGGCACGTGCGGGGGCGGCGTTTGTCAGCCCTTTTATCGGGCGTCTGGATGATATCGGTGAAGACGGTACGGCATTGGTGGCGGATATTGCAAGCATATTTGCGCTGCATCGCATTGATACGGAAATTATTGCGGCGAGTATTCGTCGGCCGCTGGACTTGACGGCGGCGGCACGTGCCGGAGCCGACATTGCGACGGTGCCGTATCAGGTGCTGGTTGCAGCGTTACAACATCCGTTGACGGATGCGGGGATTGCACGGTTTATTTCCGATTGGCAGAATGCGCATCAATAACGCAGCGCGGCGAAGAATGGAGGAAACGATATGGACAGAACATTGACGATGGAATTTGTGCGGGTAACGGAAGCCGCTGCACTCAAGTGCGGACGTCTGGTCGGTCGTGGCGATAAAAACGGGGCGGATCAGTTGGCGGTAGACGGTATGCGTCAGGCGTTTGAAAAGGTGCATATTGACGGCACGGTTGTGATCGGCGAAGGGGAAATGGATGAGGCACCGATGCTCTATATCGGCGAAAAAGTCGGCATGGGCGGCGAGGAGGTAGACATCGCGGTCGATCCCGTAGAAGGAACGAACCTGGTTGCCAAAGGGCAGAACGGTGCGATTGCGGTATTGGCGATTGCTCCGCGCGGATGTCTTTTGCATGCGCCGGATATGTATATGGAAAAAATTGCCGTCGGCCCGCGAGCGGCAGGACGGATTGATATTGATGCGCCGGTGAAGGAGAATTTGCGTCGCGTCGCGGAAGCGTTGGAACGTTCGGTGGATGATTTGACCGTGGTCGTGCTCGATCGGGAGCGGCATGAAGGAATTATTCGTGATTGCCGGGAAGCGGGAGCGCGAATTCGTTTGATTACGGACGGTGATGTTACACCGGCCATTGAAGTCGGTGTGGAAGGTTCCGGGGTTCATATGATGATCGGCACGGGCGGTGCGCCGGAAGGGGTGTTGGCGGCAGCCGCATTGAAATGTCTCGGCGGCGACATGCAGGGACGGTTGGCGCCGCACTCGGATGAAGAGGTTCGTCGGGCCAAAGAAATGGGTGTCGATGATATTCATCGCATCTTCCGTATCGATGATTTGGTCTCGGGCGACGATTGCATTTTCTCGGCAACCGCGATTACTCAGGGAAATATTTTGCGCCCGGTACAGTATTTCGGCGGCGGCGCACGGACGGAAACCATCATTATGCGCTATAAAACGGGAACGGTACGATTTGTGGATACGATTCACAAATTCGGTAATCGCGCACTCAGCATCAAGGTATGATCGTTACAAGCAAACGGGAAACGCCGTCAGGGACGGCGTTTTTTGTGCCGAGCAATCAGTTTGTTGTGTCGGAAATGACAAATGTATAGTTACAGTTGACACGAACGGAAAGATTTGCTATACTCCCAGTAACTTCAAAGTTAACGCAAAGAAGGAGAATATCCGCAGTGAAAGTGGCAGAGAGCAGGCGGTCGGTGCGAGCCTGTACGGACACGGCGAGGTTCCGCTCCGGAGCGGCAAATGATGAGTTTGACGGGTACGCCCGATAACGCGTAGCAAAGATGGCTGTACGGTCAATTTGGGTGGCACCGCGAATTCTCGTCCCAGAAGGATGGAGAATTTTTTTATTTAGCGGTGAAATATCGAAATCGGCAACGGCAATCGGGGTGGTACCGCGAGAAAGAGAAGCTCGTCCCTGGGGGAGGCTTCTCTTTTTGTATACAGGAGGCAGAATCATGAAACGAGCGTACAATTTTAACGCCGGACCGGCGGCATTACCGGAAGAAGTGTTGCTACGGGCGGCCGAGGAAATGACGGATTACCGCGGTACCGGTATGGGGGTTATGGAGCTCAGTCATCGCAGTGCGGAATATGATGCCTTGCATGAGCAGGCACGAGCGGATTTGAGAGAACTGTTGGCGGTACCGGAGTCGTATGAAGTGATGTTCGTACAGGGCGGGGCAAGTCATCAGTTTATGATGTTGCCGGCAAACTTGGCGATGGGGCGGCCGATCGGGTATGCCGATACGGGCGTTTGGGCGACAAAGGCGATGCAGGAATCCGGTTTGTACGGTGCACCGTATAAGATCTCGGACGCATCGGCAGGCGGGTATCGTGATATTCCCGCATTCGGTGCACTGCAAGATGATACGGCATATGTACACATCACAACGAATAATACGATTTACGGCACACAGTATCGGGAATTTCCGCAAGTGCAAGTGCCGGTGATCGCGGACATGTCGAGTGATATTGCGGCGCGACCGATTGATTGGACAAAAGTTGCCGCCGTGTATGCGGGCACACAGAAAAATCTCGGCCCGGCCGGAATGGCGGTAGTGATTATGGATCGGGAGCTGATTCGCCGAGCCAATACGCGCTTGCCGAAGATCTTGCAGTACCGTACATATGCGGATAACCGCTCGCTGTACAATACGCCGCCGTCCTATGCGATTTATATGCTGGGACTGGTGCTCGATTGGGTGAAACGAAACGGCGGCGTGTCGGAGATGGAACGCCGCGCGCAACGGAAAGCGGATCGACTGTATGCGGTGATTGATCGATATCCGGAGGTGTTTGTCGGACACGCCGAACCACAAGCGCGTTCGCACATGAATGTGACGTTTACGTTACGCCGTCGGGACGCGGAAGCGGACTTTATCGCGGCCGCCAAAGCGCAGGGGTTTGTCGGTGTCAAGGGGCATCGCCTGGTCGGCGGCTTGCGGGTATCGATATATAATGCAGTACCGCAGACAGCAGTGGATGCGTTAGCGGATTGGATGACGGCATATGCCGAGGCACAGGCCTGAGGAGAATATCATGGCGGAAAAAATATTGGTCGCCGACGGAGTGTCGGCATGGGGCGTTGAAATCTTACAAACGGAATATGAAGTGGTGGAGCGACCGAAGTTAACGGCGCAAGAACTGCAGGACACCATCGGTGAGTATGTGGCGATCGTGGTGCGCAGCGCCACGAAATTGACGGCGGATGTACTGGCCAAAGCGACACATTTACGCGTGATCGGTCGTGCGGGAGTCGGTGTGGACAATATCGACATTCCCGCTGCGACCAAGCGGGGGATTATCGTATTGAATGCGCCGAACGGCAATACCAATGCCGCTACGGAGCATGCGATGGCATTAATGCTGGCATTGGCACGGCGGATCCCGGAAGCGGATGCGTCGTTGCGTGCCGGCCGCTGGGATCGCGCAAAATTGGTCGGATTGGAGCTCAAGGGGCGTACGCTCGGCGTATTAGGACTCGGTCGGATCGGATCGGGGGTAGCGCTCAGAGCACAGGCATTCGGGATGGAAGTCATTGCATACGATCCGTTTTTGACGGACGAACGAGCGGCCCAACTGGGGGTGCGCAAAGGTACATTGGCTGAGGTGTTTGCGGCAGCGGACTTTTTGACATTACATTTGCCGCTCACGGATGATACGCGTGATTTGATCAATGCGGAAACCATCACGCAGATGAAAGACGGCGTGCGTATCGTCAATGCCGCCCGCGGCGGTTGTATCAATCTTGCCGATTTGACGGAGGCGCTTGTGTCGGGCAAGGTCGCCGGCGCGGCGCTCGATGTATTCCCGACGGAACCGCTTGCGGCGGACAGTCCGTTACTGGCGTTTCCGCAAGTCGTATTGACGCCGCATTTGGGCGCATCGACGAAAGAAGCGCAAGAAGGTGTGGCCGTCGATGTTGCGCACGGCATTTTGCAGGCATTACGCGGAGAACCGGTGGCGGCGGCACTGAATGTCGCGCCGATTGCACCGGAACTCGTACCGATTTTGACACCGTATTTTCCGCTGGCCGGCGCTCTCGGCAATTTGGCGGTAGGGTTGGCGCAAGAACCGATCCGACAAGTGGCAGTCGAGTATACGGGAAAATTGGCGGAATCGGATACACGGGCAATCACGACAACGGTCGTGCAAGGCTTGCTCAATCCGATCCTGCAGGAACAGGTCAATCAGGTCAATGCGGCGGCATTGGCGGCGGAACGGGGCATCGAAGTACGTGAAGTCAAATCGACCCGCACCGGCGAATACAATGATTCCCTGGCAGTGGAAATTACCACGGCGGCACAAACACATCGCTTGGTCGGGGTGTTGACGGACGGCGTGCCCTATGTCGTGGGGATCGACGATTACGATATTCGATTTGTACCGCGGGGACAGCTGCTGCTTGTTCCGCATGACGATTGCCCGGGTATGATCGGTAAAATCGGAACGACGCTCGGTCAGGCGGGCGTCAACATTCGCAGCATGCAAGTGGGACAAACCGCCAAAGAGGGGAAAAATATGATGGCTATCGGCATTGATCGAACGGTATCGCCGGCATTGTGCCGCGAGCTGGAAGCGATCGCGGGCGTGGATGCCGTATCGGTGATCAGCGGCGACGGGAGGATATAATGCTACGATTATGGTTGGGACGACACGGAGAAACGGAATGGAATCTCCAGGGGCGCTACCAAGGGCAAGTGGATACGGCGCTTTCTGCCCGCGGCGTGGAGCAGGGTAAGGCGCTCGCGCGGGCCATGGCGGAAGTGCCGCTGGATGCGGTCGTCGCCAGTCCGTTGTCACGGGCACGAGATACGGCGGCGGGCGCCGCCGAGGCGCACGGCCTTACCGTTGTGACGGATGCTCGTTGGACGGAGATCCATCACGGTACGTGGGAAGGACGTTACAGTACGGATATCGCTCGCACTGACGGAGCGCGCTTGGTAGCATGGCGAACGGCACCCGAAACGGTAACCATGCCGGAGGGAGAGTCCTTACACGATGTGCGTGCGCGTGTACGTGACGCACTGGCGGATTACATTCATCGCTATGACGGGAAAACGGTACTTGTTGTGGCGCATGATGCAGTAAATAAAGTGTTGTTGGCGGACATATTGGGATTATCGACGGCACATTTCTGGCAATTCAAGCAGGATAACGGCTGTTTGAACCTGCTGGAATACGAAGACGGTATCTGGCGGATAGTCACACTGAATGCGACCTCGCATTTGGGATATTTGTGCAGCGGTATCGTACAGCGCGGACTGTGAGAACTCGGTCGGCTGTGATACAATAGAAACGATAAAATGATGACGGAAAGAGGGACATACGCATGTTAGACATGAAATTGATTCGAGAAGAACCGCAGCGTGTGCGCGAAAATTTGGCCCATCGCCACTACGAGGGAGATGTAGACACCCTGTTGGAGCTGGACGCACGTCGACGGGATATGCTCGTCGAAGTCGAAGCGTGGAAACAGGAACGCAACAGCGCCAGCAAAGAAATTGCGGCGAAGAAACGGGCCGGAGAAGATGCAGCGGAAGATATTGCCGCGATGAAAGCATTGGGCGACAAGATTACTGCCTACGATGAAGCGTTGCGAGGAATCGAGGACGAATTGCATGCCGGATTGTTGCGTCTGCCGAATATGTGTGCACCGGATGTACCGATCGGAGCGGACGAAAATGACAATGTAGAAATTCGCCGGGTTGGAACACTGCCGACGTTTGACGGCGAACCGTTGGCACATTGGGATATTGGAGCAAAACTCGGTATTTTGGATTCGGAACGGGCGGCCAAAGTCACCGGTGCACGATTCCATTTTTACGTCGGACTCGGAGCGAAACTCGAACGTGCAGTCTATAATTTCATGCTCGACATGCATACGGAAGAATTCGGATTCACGGAAATGATTCCGCCGTATCTGATTAATGCCGACAGTATGGTAGGAACGGGGCAGTTACCGAAATTCGCCGAGGATATGTTCAAGGTGGAAGGTATGCCCTACTACTTGACACCGACAGCGGAAGTGCCGCTGACCAACTATCATCGCGATGAAGTGCTGGATGCCGATCAGTTGCCGGAACGTGTTTGTGCGTTTACTCCGTGTTTTCGTGCGGAAGCGGGATCGGCGGGGCGGGATACTCGCGGTCTGATTCGCCAGCATCAGTTCCATAAAGTGGAAATGGTAAAATTTGCCAAACCCGAAGAATCTTACGCCGAACTGGAACAGATGACGGCCGAGGCGGAAGAAATCCTCAAGCGACTCGGCTTGGCCTATCGGGTCATTGTTTTGTGTACGGGGGATATCGGCTTTTCGGCGGCAAAGACGTACGATTTGGAAGTATGGATGCCGGCCCAGCACAAGTACCGGGAAATTTCCTCCTGCTCCAATTGCGAAGATTTCCAAGCGCGGCGTGCGAATATCAAGTATCGCCCGGCACCGCAGACCAAGGCGACATACTTGCATACCCTGAACGGTTCGGGGTTGGCCGTCGGACGGACCGTAGCGGCGATATTGGAAAACTATCAGCAGCCGGACGGTTCGGTACGGATTCCCAAGGTACTGCAACACTATATGCACGGACGGACCGTGATCCCCGCACCGACAGTATAAGAATAAAAAACAGGCACAATTTGTCATTTGTGCCTGTTTATGATAATATTTATTTTATGGATATATCGAACAGCAACATGTTTGTCAAAAGGACGGACAACAAAGGAGGATATACTGTTTATGAAAGTAGAAACTACGCCGGTGGATCAACACCAAGTTACATTGACCATTGAGGTTCCTGCGGCAGAAGTCGCTAAAGGAATTAAGGAAGCTGTCGCCCGATTGGCGCAGCAAGTGAATATTCCTGGATTCCGTAAAGGGAAAGCACCGCGTAAAATTTTGGAAGCGCATTTTGGAAAAGACGTCGTACTCGGAGAAGCCGGCGAATTGCTCGTCAACCGTTTCTATGACAAGGCGTTACGGGAAGAAAATCTCGTACCGGTAACCCAAGCGGACATCGATATGGTGACCTTTGAAGAAGGCAAAGATATGACGTTCAAAGCAACGTTCGTTAAAAAGCCGGAAGTAAAACTGGGTGACTATAAAGACTTGACGGTTGAACATACGCATACGAAAGTTACACCGGAAATGGTGGAAGAACAACTGCAGGCAATGGCGAAACAACATGCCAAGCTGGTTGCCGTGGAAAACGGTAAACTGGAAAACGGCGATGTCGCGATGATTGACTTTGCCGTCAACTTTGCCTGCAAAGTCAATCATCGCGACAT
>CAMYCX010000007.1 GCA_947254705.1 uncultured Veillonellaceae bacterium | reverse complement strand
AGATACTTCACAATATCCCACAACGCCAAAAAGTGATAACTCGGCCCGAACAATCCCGCCACCGCATGCACGATGGCATTGCCGAACACCAATACGCCCAACGCGGTCAACATGGAGCCGACGATCAGCAACGTAAAGACAATCGATTTGAGTTTGACCCGCCAATACGACTGGCGGTTTTTATCCGTTTCAAACACCAAATCCATCGCCCGCACCAACGTATCGACCCCTTTGGATGCCGACCACAACGCCAAAATCATTGCCACCGACAACACTGTCGTGCTCCGCGAAGCGATGATCTGCACAATCACCGGCCACAGAAACGCATGCGTTTCCGCCGGCAAGTACGCCAACAACGCAAAGACATGATCAATTTGCGCCGCGGCAAAGTATAGTACCATATTCAAAGCGACAATCAAAAAAGGCACCAACGCCAAAATCAAATAATATGTCGCTTCCGCCGCCAACGACCCCACATCGTGACGCAAGTAACGTTCCACCAGTCCGCGCAAAAAAAAGTACGTTTTGGAATGAATCCACTGTTGTACCCGCGGCTGCATACGCAATCGTCGAAAGATACGAACCACCTCCCGCAGTTTGATTGTATTATACCATGTACGCACGGCACGGCAGGATACGCAACACGCATCCCGGCGGCCGATGCCCCGACCCCAACATCCGCCCGCAAGCGAATGTCGCATTTCATTGATTGTTTTTCTTTTTCATCGCTTGGTATTGTTCCTATTTGCGCAGTGCACGCTTGCCCAAACAGGAACAATACCATTACGTCATCGCAGACGTAAAACAGTGGATTTGATGGCAGCATAGTAATAATCGGCTTGACGGCATGGGGCGACGCTTGCCGAACGCCTTGCCGCTAAGTATAATGAAAGCAAAGCGGCAACGGGGAAATTGTCGCGAGAGGAGAAAATATGCAACGACGTATTATGCACATCGGGCTTTTGGTCAGTCTCTTCGCCACCATGGCGTATCCGCTGACGAGGCTCAGCGGACATGAGTGGGTCTCCTATATTTTTACGCTGATCGTCGGCTACCACGTGTACGAACATCGCCGCGCATTGGGACAATTTGCCCGGCGCATGCCGCCGCGTAACCGTTTTCTGCGCGCAGCGAACTATGCACTTTGCGCGACATTCGTTATCTGCTTTATTTCGGGATTTTTGTTCTCATCGCTGATCCCGCATCCGAGTCGGGAAGTGTTACGCTACGCCAAGTACGTTCACATCTGTTCGTCTTCTTGGTTTTACGCGCTTGTCGCGATGCACGCCGGCTTTTATTGGGACAGTTTGCGTCACACCATGCGACGTGTTTTGCCGCCGCTTGGCAGGAAATGGCACGCGGTGCTCGGCGCGATCAGTATATACGGTTTGTATATCGCGGTCGCGCGTAATTTCTTTTTGAAAATGGCGTATCTGTACTTGAAACACCCGAAAGCGGAACCGAGCGCGATTTTGTTTTTCATTGACTATTTCGCGATCTTTATTCTCTTCGCCTATCTCGGTTGGTGGTTGCTCCGCTTAATCAGTCGCCGCCGACCGGCGCACGCCTGATACGCAAAAAAGACCTCTTGCGAGGTCTTTTTTTATTGCTGTTTCTTTTTCGCCGCTTTGTACCGTTCCTGCTTGCTCAGTACACGCTTGCGCAAACGAATGGATTGCGGTGTCACTTCCACCGTTTCATCGTCATTAATCCATTCCAGCGCTTCTTCCAGCGAGAACCGACGCGGCGGTGTCAAGCGAATCGCATCGTCCGAACCGGACGCGCGCATATTCGACACATGCTTTTTCTTGCACGGATTGACGTCCATGTCATCTTCACGGGCATTTTCGCCGACAATCATACCTTCGTACACCTTTTCATTCGGTGCCAGGAACAACGTACCGCGTTCTTCTACATTGGCCAATCCGTACGCCGTCGTTTCGCCGGCTTCAAACGCCACCAAGGCGCCGCGTGTACGCATCGGAATCGCGCCCTTGTACGGTGCATACCCGTGGAATACATGGTACATGACCCCGTTCCCCTTCGTGTTCGTCAAAAACTCGTTACGGAAGCCGATCAACCCGCGTGCCGGAATGATAAATTCCATACGCAAGTATCCCGACAACTCCTGCATGCCGACTAACTCCGCCTTACGCGGCCCAAGGCTTTCCATGACCGTTCCCATAAACTCTTGCGGCACATCAATGTTCAACCGTTCCAACGGTTCGCACCGATGACCGTTAATCATTTTATAAATGACCGTCGGCTTGCCGACCTGCATTTCATACCCTTCCCGGCGCATCATTTCAATCAAAATCGACAAATGCAACTCTCCGCGGCCGCTGACCTTAAACGCATCGGCGGAATCCGTTTCTTCCACCCGCATGGCCACGTTCGTCTGTACTTCCTTGAATAAACGCGCACGCAAATGACGGCTCGTTACGAACTCGCCTTCCGTTCCCGCAAAAGGACTGTTGTTGACGGCAAACACCATCGACAACGTCGGCTCGTCGATATCAATGGCCGGCAACGCTTCCGGATGCTCCGGATCGGTGATCGTTTCACCGATATTGATATCTTTGAACCCGACCATCGCCACGATATCGCCCATATGCGCATCATTGGTATCGACACGCGACAGACCGTTGTACGTATACAACCGACCAAGCTTGTCCTGACGCACCTGATCACCGTTCATAATCGCGACCGGTTGACCGGCGCGGACAAACCCGCGGACAATCCGCCCGATGGCGATTTTACCGACATAATCATCATAATCCAGTGTCGTCACCATAATCTGCAACGGGGCTTCCATATCACCTTCCGGTGCGGGAATTTCCCGTACCAGCGTCTGCATCAGCGGCTCTAATGTGGTCGAATCATCGTCCATGGATAACTTTGCCACACCGGCCCGTGCCGATGCGTAAATCACCGGGAAATCCAACTGATCGTCATTGGCGTCCAGCTCGATAAACAAATCGAGAATCTCGCTTTCCACCTCTTTGACGCGCTGATCCGGACGGTCAATCTTGTTGATGACCACAATCGGCTTCAAATGCTGCTCCAACGCCTTGCGCAACACGTACTTCGTCTGCGGCATCGGCCCTTCAAATGCATCGACCAGCAACACGACTCCGTCGACCATATTCAAAATCCGTTCCACTTCACCGCCGAAATCGGCATGCCCCGGGGTATCTACAATATTAATCTTCACCCCGTTGTACATCACGGCGGTATTTTTCGACAAAATCGTAATCCCGCGTTCACGTTCCAAATCGTTGGAGTCCATGACCCGTTCCGCGACCTTTTCATTCGCACGGAACACATGACTCTGCCGCAACATCGCATCCACCAGCGTAGTTTTGCCGTGATCGACGTGCGCGATAATCGCCACATTACGGATATCGTTTCGTTTCATCATCTCGTATCTCCTTCATCACTACGTACTAAACTTGATTATTATACCATAAGTCAAAAAAATAATACAATGTTCCCGTATCGTCATTGCTTGGCGTAAAAAACAAGCGTCGCTGTGTGCGACGCGTGTTCACTTAATTCAAAATATACACTTCCGTCATTCGACGACCGAACTCAAACGCTTCCGCATAATCTTCCATACACAGATCGATACGCGCGCCTTGAATGGCACCGCCCGTATCAGCCGCGATCGCCTCACCGTAGCCGGGGATAAATACCCGCGTCCCGAGCGGAATCACATCGGGATCGACCGCCACTACCCCGTAACGGGCCGGGATGCCGCTGGCCGTGATGCCGTGTCCGTCACCGTCCATCGGATGATACGCGGTGGCCTCCATTTCCATGACCTTCGTAAAGCGAATATCGCCGCGGCTCGTGCTGACGACAGACCGCGTGCCCGCTTCAATGATCTCCGCCACCGGCGCCGTTACTTCAACGGACTTGACCTCCTGACGACGAAGCTCTTTGCCGTTGACCCAAATCCGTTCATACGTCACTTTTCGTGCGCCGTTTTGTCCCGCCGTCACGAGATGCTCTTCTCCCATGCGCATCCGATCATTCGGTTGCACCACCGACGGATAAGGAATTTCTTCTTCCACCTCTACCGTATCTTTGGTACACGGTACCACTTCAATTGTCATGCCCGCCATCAACGGTTCCGAATCCGCAAGCACGGTAGCATACCGGTCCGGATCATACCCCAGTTGCGATGCCGCCTCACCGACCGTATAGGCCGGTATGATCAATGACCGCGTCGTGATCCCGTCGGTGACCGTAATCGGTACCCCGCGAACCACTTCAATTCGTTCTTCTCCCGTCTCGGCATCACGTCGGATCATCACCCGATCATGCGTGCCGAGAGCGACTCCCGCTTCCTGCAAAATGCCCGCCGCCGAGCGCGCCGTCGTCGTCACTTGACGCTCGCTGCCGTCAGCCGTCACGATGACCGTCCGATGCGGCAACGCGAACCCGACCAGCCATACCGCCAGACAAAGTATCGCGACAACACTTGCCAAGGAAGGAGAGACATATGATTTCCAATTTGTCCTCATAATCAAACCTCCAACGTCAAAATTCTACCACAGGCGGACACTCAGGTCAAAATTTTTAAGTTGACAATCCTTATTTTTAGGGGATTTCAAGTCTTTTTTCTAATATTTAAACGAAGCACTTCCGTACTCTCATTTTGATTGTTATCCTCGTCAAAATAAATGACGGGCAACGCTTTTCGGTGTGTCCTCTCCATATGGACAAAATTGCGATACCGAAGGCGTCCCCCGTTTTCTGCTTGTATTATTTTTTGATTAGAGAAACATTTTTAGGTGTTTTTTATGCATTTTTGTGAACTTTTTGCTCAAATTTTTCAGTTTTTGATACCCATTTCTCCACTTTTCATATTTTTTGTATTTCCGCGCCTTACTGTCGCCCCGACAAAACATACAAATGTAGTATCCGGGGCGGACACTCACCAATTTTCGGAATAATACGGCTCCAAACGTTGCCGCAATGTCATCTTGACGGCGCCGTCACGCTTTTCCGCCAATTCACGGAAATAATCCTGACTGTTAAGCGGATCAGTGTCGGCAATCGTCTTCGTATACGTTCCGTCGGCATGCATGATGTGCGCTTTCTGGTTGTCGGCAAGTTCCGTTTCCAACATGCGGCACAGTCGTTCGCGATGGACAGGCTCTTCCACCGGTACCATGAGTTCCACCCGATCATTGAGATTGCGCGGCATCCAGTCGGCGGAACCGATATAGACCTCCTCCCGACCGCCGTTGGCAAATCGGAAAATGCGACTGTGTTCGAGAAAACGACCTACGATACTGCGCACACGAATCCGATCGCTCACGCCCTCAATCCCCGGTTTCAATACACAAATCCCGCGCACAATCAGATCGATCTCCACCCCCGCTTGAGAGGCCTCATACAACTTCAAAATCATGTCGCGATCCAGCAACGAGTTCATCTTCGCCGTGATACGGGCGGGCTCACCGCGACGGGCCCATGCGATCTCACGATCAATCAGCTCCATCGTCCGCCGCCGCATATCCATCGGTGCCACGATAAATTTATTCCATTCCGGCGGATCGGAATACCCCGACAGCAGATTAAAGAACGCCGTCGCATCGACCCCGAACTGTTCATTGCAGGTAAAGATCCCGACGTCGGTATAGAGTTTGGCGGTTTTGCCGTTGTAGTTTCCCGTACCGACATGCACATAGCGCCGGATTCCGTCCGATTCGCGACGAATCACCAATGTACACTTGGAGTGCGTTTTCACCCCGACAAGACC
Organism: uncultured Veillonellaceae bacterium; assembly: GCA_947254705.1. Classification (GTDB taxonomy): domain Bacteria; phylum Bacillota; class Negativicutes; order Veillonellales; family Negativicoccaceae; genus CAMCNU01. Next base: position 24,302 of record CAMYCX010000007.1, on the reverse strand, counting down.
GTAGATCACATGTGCGCCGGCCTGTTCAAGTCGCCGTCCCATAATAATATTATTTTCTTCATCAAAACGCGCTTTCACTTCCATCAGTACGGTGACCTGCTTACCGTTTTCCGCGGCTTTGGCGAGCGCATTGACGATCGGCGAGTCGGAGCTGACCCGATACAGCGTCTGCTTGATGGCCAATACATCGGGATCGACCGCCGCTTCCGCCACCAGCCGTTCCACCGGAGCAAACGATTCGTACGGCAAATGGACAAACAGATCCCGCTCGCGAATCATCGCAAACATATTGTCCCCCGGCGTCTGCAAGAGAGCATACGGTGTCCGCGGCCGGAACGGCACATAATGCAGACGTTCCGTCCCTTCGAGCGCCCCCAGTGCGAAAAATACGGTACTGTCAAGCGGCCCTTCCACGGGATAGACTTCCGCTCCGTTCAGTTGCAGCTCCGAGCGCAAGAAACCTTCCATCTCTTCACCGGTTCCCGCACTGATTTCCAGTCGTACCGCCGCACCGCGACGACGCATTTTCAAGGATTTTTCCACTTCCGTCAGCAAGTCTTCCGCGCCTTCTTCGTCAATATCCAGGTCGGCATCACGCGTCACGCGAAATACGCAAGTTTCGGCAATCGTAAAGCCGCGGAAAAAATCCTGTGCATGTTGCTGCAAAATTTCTTCCAACAGGATATATTCACGCCCGCCTTCCTGCTGTGTTTCATAGAGCGGTACCAAGCGGGGAAGCACCCCCGGCACCGGCAAAACGGCACGCCGTTCTTCCCGATCCTCATCCCGATGCAGCCGCACGCCGACATTCAGACTGCGACTTTGCAAAAACGGGAACGGATGACTTGCATCCACCGCCAACGGTGTCACCACGGGATAAATCGTTCGCATAAAATACGTATGCAACTCTTCCCGTTGGGCTTCATTCAATTCCGCAAAACGACGGATCACGATTCCTTCCTGCGCCAATTGCGACAAAATATGCGCCAAGTAGCGACTCTGTCGCGCCACCAGCTCCTTGGCCTGCACCGCAATCGCCGCCAGCTGCTCGGCGGCGGTCATATTCGCATTATCGCGACGACCGATACCGCCTGCCCGCTGATGCATCAACCCCGCCACACGGATCATGAAAAATTCATCCAAGTTGGACGCGGTAATCGCAATAAAATTCAACTTTTCCAACAGCGGATTATTCGGATCGACCGCCTCTTCCAACACGCGTTCATTAAACGAGAGCCAGCTCAATTCCCGATTAAGAAAATACCGATGATCCAAGACCGGTGCGGTCATATCGTTCCTCTCCTTTCCAATCGTACATTGACACCGAATACATCCGCGAAAAACCCGTTTTCTTCTTCACAGGTCCACCGTTCCAATGCCGCATCCCGATGCGTCGTATAGTGAATCACCAATTCGCCCCGTGCCAATTCCGCCTCCAAACGATTCAATTTCTGTGTTTCACCCTGATCGAGCGCAATGGCCATCCGCAGCAATGCCGCAAGCTTAATCACCGTCATTTTCACCGTTTCAGGCAAGCGGCGGAACACTTCATCTTCATCACTCGGCGTCCCCTTATAGTTGTAGTATGCAATCGTCGCGACCATTTCCTTTTCCAAATCACTCAGCCCGAAGATATCCGTTCCCATGATGATATGGTAAGTATGCTCATTATTGCGCCGCAGATTGACGTACTTGCCGACCGTATGTAACAGTGCCGCCATCCGCACAAGATACAGATCGCGGGCGGTCATGCCGTGAATCGTATGCAGCGCATTCATCAACAGTATCGTGTAGCTTTCGACGGCATTTAAATGTGCCAAATGACCGCCATAGCGCAAGGCAATCGAGCGTGCCAACTCCAAGTGCTGATCGCGCAAGGCTTCCAGCTCGGGCGCCTCCGTTACCGCGGCGCCGTAATAGAACACCGCCCCGTACAAAAAGGTAAGCCCCATCATCACCAAGCGCTGTGCGGGAACATGTGCCAACACTTCCCCATACAGGTGCAACGTAGGGAGAAGCGCGTCCGCCTGCGTTTCCGTCATGTCGTCATAATGCATCAGCTCGGTCGCCGTCCGATCGCCCACTTCGGCAAATACCCGTACAAAATTCTCCGGCGAAAGAATCATCATATCATGATTACTGCGTACGCCCATCAACTGTGCGACAATCCGTGATTCTCGCCCCGACAACACGACATTACGAATATCGTAACGTGCCAGCATCGGCCAAATCGGTGCCAACATATGCCGCAAATACTCACTGACCGCCTGCGGATACGATTGCGTATCCCGCTGCCGACGATCAAACCGTTCGAGCAGTCGCAGCGTTCCGATATGAACGTTTTGTTGGTACGTCAAACGGTCATCTTCCCAGACGGTAAATCCGACGGAACTGGACGTAATATCGACAAAAAGCATCCCGCCTTCAATCGGCTGATATCCGTCTCCGTACGGATGCGTCAACCGATGATGTAACGCAAAATGTTTAAAATAAATTTCCTGCGGCATATCCACAATCTGCACGTCAAGATCCGTATGCACCCGAATAAGATCGAGTATCATCCGACGATTGTCCGCCTCACGCAGCACCGCCGTCGCATACACGACCACTTCCGTCACTTGATAGTCCGCCAAAATTCGACGAAATCCGTTCAAATACCGACACATTCGCTGAATCGAGGTAAATGACAGCGCCCCCGTCGCAAACACTTCCTCACCGAAATCCGCCGCTCGTCGCGCCTCCTGCACCACCGTCACCTGCCGACTGTCGACATATTCCGCAATGCACAGAGACAACGCCACCGATCCGATATGAATGACACCGTAGAGGCGTCCGCGTTTAGTATTCATAGCGCTCCTTTCTGTCTTCTCTGTTTATTATAATACATATTTAGCGCCGACTGCCCGCATAAACCGTTTGCCGACCGATTTTTTACTTTCGTTGCACAAATTGCGCGGATTTTTGTACAATACAAGTAAGAACAGGAGTGAGCATATGAAAGAGACAACCGAACGAAAACGTATTGCACTGATTGACCTGGGATCCAACTCCGCGCGGCTGACGATCATGGAAATACTGCCCGGCGATCCCCCCGCCTTCCACCAGATTTACCACGACAAAAACCCCGTGCGTATGAGTCAAGGACTGGCGGAAACGGGAGCGCTCAACGAGGCAGCGATGACGCGTACCCTCGACGTCTTGCACCAATTCGTCCATATCTCGCAACGCATGCACGTGACTCGCACTTTGGCAGTCGCCACCGCCAGTATGCGTCTGGCGACGAACGGCGAGGAATTTCGCGACCGTATCGCCGCCGAAGCGGGACTTGATATCACCGTCATCAGCGGCGAACGGGAAGCCGAACTCGGATATCTGGGTGTGATCAACACCCTGCCCGAACGCGACTGCATCATATTTGACCTCGGCGGTGCCAGTATGGAAGTATCCCTTGTCCGCCATCGCCGGCGTATCCGCTCCGTCAGTTTGCCTATCGGTGCCTTGACCCTTACCGAGCAATACGGTACGAGCGGCATCACCGGAGAACGGGAACGGCGGCGTCTGGTCGCGGCTGTCACCGATGCGCTGAAAGAAACCGTTGACATCCGCAAATCACACATCCCCGTCATCGGAGTCGGCGGTACCGTGCGTAACCTCGCCAAAATTCATCAACGTCAGATCCAATATCCTATCCCCAAACTGCATCACTACACCATGCCCCCCGACATCGTGCATACACTCACCGACACACTTTGTGCCTCGACACTGGAAGAACGTTTCCAAATCTCGGGGCTGTCCTCCGATCGTGCCGACATCATCTGCGCCGGTGCGGTCGCCATCGACACCTTGCTGCGCTATGTCGATGCTCCCGCACTCATCATCAGCGGCTGCGGTTTGCGCGAAGGACTTTTTTACGAAGACTACGCGCGGCACTACCGCGACGGAGTCCTGTTCCCCGACAATATGGTAGATGAAAGTATCTCCTCCTATCGTGCCACGCTTCCTTTATCGGGCGATCGCCACATGCGCTACGTAACCCGCCTGACCATGGCCCTCTACGACGCGCTCAACGTGCGCTACCGTTTCCCCGCTCCCGCCCGCACATGGCTGGAAACCGCCGCTCGTCTGCACGACACGGGACAAATGATCAACTTTTACAGCAGCGCGCGCCACAGTGCCTACATCATCGCCAATGCCCCCCTGTACGGGCTCTCCCATCGCGAACAGACCATTTGTGCCGTCATCGCCGGATTTCAAGACGGCATCAGCAACAAGCTCACCCGCTTCACCCGCTACCGCGAATTACTGCAAGCCGGTGACTTTCGACTCATCAAACGTCTTTCCGTTTTGCTGGCGATCGCCAAATGTCTCGCCCACACCCACGAAGGCCGCATCCGCGACCTGATGCTGCACTGCACCGACAACCGCGCCGAGCTCACGCTGGTATCGACGGCGGCCGACGACCCGCACACCATCCGCCAGGCCCTGCAAAAGCACGCCGACCAGTTCGAACGCTCTTACCGCCTGCGTCTCGTGCTCGCCGAAGACCGGCACTGACCCCGCGGCACACCCCTGCGGCAGTACACACCTGCCGCGCCCCGCACACCGACTGTACCCGTTGCCGTCGGTCTTTTTTCTGCCCGCCCGCGGGCATTGCTTTCCCCGCCATCCGCACGGCCGCATGTTCACTCCGTCGTTGCACCGTACGCTCGGCGGTCGTTGCTGCCCTCACTGCGACCGCGCCGCCTCACGGCTGGCCGTCCGCAAAGTCCATCCATGCCCTCTCCGTGACGTCACGCCGCCGCTCTTTTCCCCCGAACGTCCCGCTCCGCCGCCACTCCTTGTCCCGCAGGCGGACCGACCGCTTTCACGATGTCCTGCTCTTTCCGTTGCTTACGTTTGATTTTCGCCATCAAAAAACGCTTTGCGTCATCGCAAAGCGTTTTGCTTTTCCGTCGGTTGCAAGCGAATCTCCGCTCGTCCTTACTTCCCCTTTCCGCCGGTTGGCCTCATCCGTCCGCACCGAAAGAGTCCGGCCGGCATCTCGCTGACGGCGAAGCGACCGATTATCCGCACTGCCGAAACAAGCGAAAGCGTCCCCGATAAAAACACGGCCCGTCACCGGACCGTGTTTCTAAAAGGAGAAATGCTATGTACATAAGACACGACACGTCTATCGTGTCCGTATGCCTGCTTATCGTGCCGCGAGCTCACGCACCATGCGTTCCAGCTCGGCCACCCGTTGCTGCAATGCCGCATTGTCCTTCTGCATCTGTTCGTTTTCCTGCTGCATCACATAAATCGACGAGATCGGACCGGCCTGATACCGTGCCGGGATAGCCGCCTTGTCTGCCGACGAACCGACCTTGACCGTCACGCCGATATTGCCCATGATATCGCTGTCGCCGTCATAGGCGATACCGCCGTGGAGCATCACGTCTTCCTTCGTGTAATGTACCACGCCGAGCGCATAGCCCTGCTCGCCTTCGTAGGTCGAAATCGCTCCCATGAACTGTGTCGGTGCCAACGGATCGTACTGCATCGGTTTCAGACCCGCCAGCGCACCGCTGAGTGCACCGACTTTGTCCACACGATGGTCGACCGCCGTCACACGCGCATCCACTTGTTTGAGTTCTTTCGCAACGCCCGCGATGGCTTCCGTATTGCCGGCAATCGCCTTCTTGTTGGCTGCCACGTCGGTCTTCGCTTGTTCCATGTCTTTGATGCCTTGTTCAATCTTCTTCGCGTTTTCCGCTACATCGCTGGCATTAGCCTTCTTGATGAATTCTTTATCAACTTCGGCTTTCGTGTAAACGTTGTCCGCGTCGGCTTTTTTCGCCAACTTAGTGTCTACGTCCGCCGCTTCCGCTTTCTTCGCCAACTTGGCGTCTACATCTGCTTTGTCCGCTTTCACTTCCAACTTGCCGTCTACATCCGTCTTCGTATAGACATCGGCTGCGTTCGCTTTCGCTTCCAGTTTGGTGTCTACGTCCGCCGCATTCGCTTTCGCCGCCAATTCATCTTCTACGGCCTTCTTGTCCGCTTTGTCCGCCAACGCGTTCGTTACTTCCGCTTGATCGGCTTTACCTTCCAGCGCTTTCGTATTTTTGTTTACTTGGTCGATAGCTTTGTTGACAGTGTCCGCCGCTTTCGGCAAGGCCGTCATCAGATGCGTTTGCATCTGGCGCGCTTTGTACGCGGCAGTGGACGCTTTGATGAGATCCTGTTCGTTTTTGCTGAAATCGCTCATATTCAGCTTCGCCGTACCCGCTTCATCCGCCCGAATCGCCTCATAGACCGCTTTTACACGTTCCGGAGCGATACCGAATTGCTTGGCCAGCATGTCCTGCCCTTTCGTCATTGCTCCTACCAACGCCAGTTGTAATTTGCCTCCGTACTTCGGCACTTCACCGGCCATCGCATAGATTGTATCGAATTTTTCTCTAAATTGCTTGAATCCCGTCGCCAGGCCTGACTTTTTCAAACCGTAGTCTTTGTCAACCATTTCGTTCAATTCTTTGATATTCTGCAGTACCTGTTCATGAGTGGCCGTTTGCTGCTGCCCGGCGTACCAATACTCTCCGCCCAAATCCACCTTGTCAAGATCCGCCGCCATGGCACTTGTTCCTGCCAATGCGAGCACTGCCGCCAATACTGCCGCTTTCTTATTCATACCGTTCCTCCTCCATGCTGCTCCAAACCATTACCGTCCCGAATAACGGGCATACCCGATCGTGTTTTCTAATATTTGACTCATATAGGTATGCTTAATTATTATTATATCTCATTGTATTTTTATGCCAAATATCTTTCTGTCATATCGACCCTTTTTGACACATTATTGGGGATTTCTTTTCTTTCCCCTGATTTTTCCCATCAAAAAAACGCTTCGCCGAACGGCAAAGCGTTTTTTGATTCGGTTTATTGCCGGCGAATGCTCGCTTGCAACCGTTGCAGTCCTTCCTGCCAATCGACTTCCGGTGTCCAACCGAGAAGACGCTGCGCCCGGTCGGCGCAGAGCACCGAACGGCGGATATCGCCGGGCCGCGGCCCCACGCGGTGAATCGGCTGCTCGGAATCAAAAAGCGCGACCAGCATCTCGTAAATATCAAGGATATAGGTCTCGCGTCCCGAGCCGATATTCACGACGGTATTGAGAGGGTGTGCCGTCGCCATGAGGTTCGCGCGGACGACATCGCCGACGTAGACGTAGTCGCGCGAACAACCGCGCGGCATGTCGGGGTAGGTCATCAGTGTCGAGGGCCGACCCGCCAAAATATTATCCACGAAAATCGGCACGACACCGCATTCTCCATCGGCAACTTGCCGCGGTCCGTACACATTGGCATAGCGTAATACCGTATATTGGTAACCGCCTTCTTGCGCATACATGGAGAGATATTGCTCGCCGGCAAATTTATGTACGGCATACGGAGAAATCAATTGCGGCGGATCATCTTCCCGTGACAATTCATCCCCTTCAATTATTTTGGAAAGCGCCCCGCCCGATGACGCATACACAATCTGTTTGACACCGACCTCCATCGCCGCCGTCAGTACCTGCAAAAAGCCTTTCCCGTTAATATCCTGATCCAACAAAGGATGCACCACGGAATCCGCCACCGACTTTTGCGCGGCATGATGATTCACGGCGATCGGCCGATACTTTTGAAATACGGCACGCAACGATGACCCGTCACGAATATCCACCCGTTCGACATGTAAGCGGGGCGAATCCCATACCGCCGCCAAATTTTTCTCTGTACCGCAGGAAAAATCGTCCACGACAACGACTTGCCATCCCTCACGCAAATAGGCTTCCGTTAAATGCGAACCGATAAATCCCGCTCCGCCCGTTACAATAATCGTATTCATACATGATCCTTTCCTGCCGTCGCTTCTTCCCGGCAAATCGCAACTCCCGCACTGGCACCGATTCTGTCGGCACCGGCGGCAATCATCGCTTGCGCGCAAGCATAATCGCGAATACCGCCGGACGCTTTGACCCGTGCCGCCGCACCGACCGTGCGCCGCATCAACGCGACCGCCTCAACCGTCGCACCGCCGCCGGTAAATCCCGTCGATGTCTTGACAAAATCCGCACCCGCCTGTACCGCCGCCCGGCACGCCGCAACGATCTCGTCATCCGTTAGCTGTGACGTTTCGATAATGACTTTAAGCACATGCGCACCGACCGCCTTCTTCACCGCCGCAATTTCTTCCGCGACCGTTGCCCAATCTCCGTCTTTCGCCGCGCCGAGATTCATCACCATATCAATCTCCGTCGCACCGTCTTTCAATGCCCGTGCCGCTTCCGCCGCTTTGGCGGCGCCGCCGTTGGCACCGTGCGGAAATCCGACAACCGTACACACACCGACCGCCGTACCCGCCAGCAACTTCGCCGCCTGTGCCACCCGAACGGGCTGCACGCACACCGTCGCAAATCCGTAAGTACGTGCCTCCTCACAAATCCGCGCGATATCTTCTCGCGTCGCCGTCGGCGACAACAATGTATGGTCAATATATGCTGCGATCATGACTACTCCTTCTTTCTCGGCGAATCCGTTGTCAACCGGCACGGATCACCGTACAAACGCCGTGTCCATTTCCATCGGTTATGCAACCAAAACCAGTCCTCGGGTACGGCCCGCACACGCCGCGACAACTGTTCGTTAAGATAGGCCGTCATCTCAGCGATCGCTTCACGTTTGCCGATATCCCGACGCGTATATACCGCGTCACCGAACACGATGCGATACCCGCTTCCTTCCGTATAAATATCCACGGGAATAATCGGTACCCGCCGCGAATAACTTAACACTGCCGGTCCCGTCACCGTCAACGCCACTGTCCCCAACAAGGGCGATAAAATACCGTGACTGCCGCCGTCCTGATCACAGAGAAGCGCAATCTTATTGCCCTCATCAAGCAAACGCAAAATATCTCGCATACTGCGCGAATACACCGTTGTTTGGCCGACGAGTTGACGCGCTTCACGGATGAATCGGTCAAACCCTTCATCCGCCTGATGCTGTCCGACAGCAACCAACCGCGAGTAGCGTGACGCCACTGCGGCCCCCAGGACTTCCCACGGACCGGCATGCGAGGCCGCAAAAATGCAGCCCGTTCCCGCCGCCTCCACCGCATCCGCCGACTCCGTATGCTCAAATCGGATACGCGAAAGCAATTCATCTTTTGCCGTGACGGGAAACCGGAACACTTCCATCGCCAACGGGCCGAATCGTACCGCCGACGCCCGTGCAATCCGTTCCACCTCGGCCTCCTCAACAGCAATCCCCGCCAAACGGATGTTTTCTCGCGCCAGTCGTTTGCGATGTGCAGGCACCAGCCACCAAAACAACCGCCCCAGTCGCTGTCCCCAACGCGCGGCCGCTTCCGGTGACAATCCGCATGCCCAGGAACTGATTCGTCGTAACCAACTATACATACTTGTAAATCTCCTAAAAAAATGCCGCATACGCGGCATTAATCATGATCTTTTGCAATCATCTTTTCCAGTCGGCGGACACGTTTCAGTAAATCGGGCAAATGATTTAATACCCCTTCGATCCGCCCCCACTGACGATGCGGCCGGGCCGGAAATCCGACATACGTGCCGCTTTCTTTGATGCTGCCGATGACCCCTGTCTTGCCGCCGCAGGTAACATGATCGGCAATGGTAATATGTCCCGAAACTCCGGTCTGCCCCGCCAATACCACATGACTGCCGATCGTGGTCGATCCCGCCACGCCGACTTGGGCAATGATGAAGCAATCTTCGCCGACATGTACATTATGTCCCAAATGTACCAAATTATCAATTTTCGTGCCGCGGCCGATGCTCGTTTCACCGAAGGTGGCATTATCAATCGTTGTGCCGGCACCGATTTCCACATCGTCTCCGATCACCACACGACCGATTTGCGGCACCCGTTCATGCTTACCGTCCGCCGTCGCAAATCCGAATCCTTCGCCGCCGATGACCGCGTTGGAACGAATCACGCAACGAGCGCCGACCTCCGTACGGTCATGCAGCACGGCACCGGCATACACTGTCGTATCCGCACCGATACCGACTTCACGCCCCAACACAACATGTGCTTGCAATACGACACCCGCTCCTACCCGCGTTTGTGCTCCGATAACGACATACGGGCCGACCGATGCCGTCGCATCGACCGTCGCCGTTGCATCGACAACCGCCGTAGGATGAATACCGACCGGCGCTTCTGGCAGAGGTACAAACACACGCACCAAAGACGCAAACGCCCATTTCGGATTATCCGTCACGATCAGTGTCTTACCGTGCGTATTCTCCGGTTCATGCTCCACCAATACTGCACCGGCCTGCACACGTCCCAGTTCCGTCATGTATTCATCGAGTAAAAACGCCGCCTGATCCGCCGTTGCGTCCGTCACTGCGGCAACACCCGTGATTTTCTTCGTCCCGTCACCGACCACACGACCGCCGACCAATGCCGCCAGCTCGTTCACCGTCTTATGCATCAGGATTTCGCCTGCTCGTCGGATTTTCCTTGTGATTCGGTTTTGGCTGTCGCGTTATCCGATTTCGCCGCACCGCCGGCCGACTGCAACCGTTTGAGCAGATCATCCGTCACATCGACACCTTTATAATGTACGGCCTGTTTATGCATGATAATGCCGAGATTCTTCTCTTTTGCAATTTGTGCCGCTTGATTTTGTACCAACGCTTCAAACTGCTGACGTTTGCTCAGTTGGAAAATACGCATTTCCCGACGAGCTTCTTCTTCCTTTTTGGCAAATTCTTCCGCGGACAACCCTTGTTGCGAGGCCGCTTCCAAACGCGCCGCAATTTCCTGCTGCTTGGCAACCATTTCCTGCGTAATTTGTTGCGCCTGACCGCTCTCTTTGGCAATCCGTTCAAAATTGACCGTACCGACATTTTCCTGGCTGCCGCAACCGCCAAGCAACAACGCCGAACCGAGCGTCATCGCCAACGCCGCCTGTCGCCATACTCTATTATTCACGTTCCGTTCCTCCTTGCGAAGATGTCGCCATCCGTGCCGTAATATCGGCGGTGACATCGACTGCACCGAGATTGGTGCGATACTCACTGAAGATGATTTCCAGTCCTTTTTCCTTGGCAATAGTCTCTGCCGTACGAGCGATATCCGCCCGTATCCCTGCTCGGCATGCCTCCACTTCCGCTTCTTTGGCACGCAATCGCTCCCGCCATTCGGTCAACCATTGATCGCCGTCGGGCAGCAACGACATTTGCGCTTCACGCGTCATCTGTGCCGCCATCTCATCCCGACGTGTCGCCAGTTCTTCCTGCACCTGTGTCGCATACCGATCCAAATCCGTTTCCGCTTGGGTGCGAAGTGCCGTCAAATCCGCCTGCGCCTCCGCACTGAGTGCGGTATCCCATATGTTCCCGTCACGTGCCGCCAAGAGCGCCGCTAAGCGTTCTTTCATCGCGTTCCGTGTCGATGCGTCCAATGGCAATGATCGCAATTTGAGTTGCAAATTGACCGCTTCCAAATCCGCTGCTCTCGAATCGACCGGGACGTGCTCCCGTTCTTTTTGCTGCCATTCCTGCCAACGGGCCTGCAGACGGGCATTCCATTCATCCTGCCGCACCGTCATCCGTGCCCGATATTCCTCGTTCAGTGCCTCATCCCATTGTCCGGATGCCAATTGCGCCGCAAGCTGCTGCTGCGCCGTTGCCGAACGGGCAATCAAGTCCGCGCGCTCCGCATCATATTCGGCCAGCAGATTTCGATACTCTTGCTGCAACCGAAAATAATCGCTGTACTGATGATGTGCATGCTCCAATCGATCCATATCGACCACACCGACTGTCGGCGGCGGTGGCGGCGACTCTGTTTGTCCGCACCCCGCCGTCAACCACACCGCCGCGAGTAATGCGACGGCCATGCGGCTATGCCGTTGTTTCATCGTTCGACCCGTTATTTCTTATCTGCGGCTTGTCCGGCGGCCGCTTCTTTCGACAACGCATTTGTCAATGCGGTTTGCACTTCGTTGGAGATGTCCACTCCGCCGTACAAAACGGCCGCTTTATCGACAACCAAATGCAATCCTTTCTTTTCGGCCACATCTTTGACTGCCGCATCAATTTTGCCTTGGATATTTTTCTGAATTTCAGCTTGCTTTTCGCCGAAACGTTCCTGCATTTGCGCAAAATATTGTTGCTTTTCTTCTTCACTCATGTTGGCGGCCTGCGCGTCAAATTCACTTTGCAGCTCCGATGCCGCCGCTGCCATTTGCTGCTGATACTGCGCACCGAGCGTACTGTTTTGCTGAATCATCGTCGACTGATCGACTACGCCGATCGATGATGTCGGCGCGGCGTTTGCAATATTGCCCGTCCCCATCATCGCATACGCGGCAATCCCCAACACGAATACCACCGCAACAATAAACGATACTGTTTTGACATTATGTTTGTTACGCAATGCTTGCATCATAATTCCATCTCTCCTTTAGATTTATACATAGCCGATCAGTCGCAACCACTGATCGGCGTCGGTATGAACATATTCCATACCGATATATTCCCGCGGACGATATCCGACGGCCCATTCATGCGATGTTCCGTTATGCGGATGAACGCCGCGTAAATACCATTGCGGATGAAGTTGCCAGCGCCATAACCAAGCGCCGACTCCGTCCGTGAGTTCATATTGAACCCCTGCCGTGACGTGCGGCCCGAACTCGTGCCACCAACCGACATGCCAGTCCCAAGTGACCGTTCCCGGATACAGCACCGATTCCGTAAACACGGCATCATGCGATCCGATACGGCGGGCCACCATTCCGCGCAATGACGCACTGTCGCGTTCTCTGCCGGCGTCAATCCGAACTTGCCCTTCGATATTCCATTTATCCGTTTGTGCATGCAGAACCAGTCGCAGCGTGCGATCCACTTCCAAATCGCCTTGCAAGAAAACCGCATACTGCTGTATAAACGCTCTCTTGCGGGCGACCGCCAACAGCTGTTGCGTCACCTCGTCCCGATGCCGGCGGACAAAATCGACCGGCAGCCCGACATATTCGGGCAATACCGCTTCCACAGCGCGCGTTGCGTCCGTCAGTAACAATCTCGGCAGACTGCCGCCGCGAACGACGGCTTCTCCGTTGCGGATAATGTCACCTTTCGGGATCAGGTACATCGCAATGTGCGTATCCGGTTTCGCCTCATGCTCGACAGTAACGGTAAACTCCGGTAAACGGGCCGCCAAACGATCCCGCAATATCGTTTCCGAAATACCGCCGACCCAGTCAAGCGAATCGACCGGTAAGCCGACAAAAAGTCGATGCACGTCTTCCGATATATCCGCCAAATCTTGCGCGACCAACGCTTTGGCCGTGGGCGATAAATTGCCGTAATCGATACGCGTCGTCACCGTGCGCACCGTTTCCCCGTACGGCGCAATCGCCACACGAATGCGCGTCGTCGCTCCCGGCGCCAGTTGTACGTCCGTTACCGCATATCCCAATGCCACGCGACCGACCACATCGGCCATCATTCCCGTATACGCCGACTCATGCGCAGTCAATTCCGCGACCTCTCGGCCGAGAAACACCCGCTCCCCGATGACGGCGACACTCGCTTCCAGTCGCTCCTGTACGGATACGGGCAGGGGAGAAACCGCTGCAACGTCCACCGCTACAGACTGCACCGCCGTATCGGCCGCCATGGCCGTACCGCCGAGCAGGACACACGCAACACCGACCAGAAGCCGGCGTCGCGCATTGTCTCTTCTCATTTTCTCACCTCACTTTGACGACAAGCAAAGGCGACAGCACAACTGTCGCCTCGCCACGTCATCCGATCAGAACTGACCGCCGAAACTGAAGTGGAATTTGCTTTTCTCACCACGTGCATAATCCAGTCGGATCGGCCCGATCGGGGTCTGTACCCGCAAGCCGACACCGGCCGACCAATGCACTTTATTGCTGTCATGATACCACGGAATCCGTGTCCGATCGACGCCCCACGAGTTACCGACATCGCCGAAGACGACGCCCTGTACTTTCTTGACAATCGGGAAGCGATATTCAATCGTGGCCGCATACATCTTGTTACCTTTGAACTGGTCGTCTTCAAATCCGCGCAAGTTGTTTGCGCCGCCCAGGCTGAACAATTCCGAATACGGAATGTCTCCGGTTGCATAACCGCCGATCAGTCGCAACGCCAACACCTGTTTGCCGCCGACCTTTTTATAGGCCCGACCTTCCGCCAGGAATTTGTAGAAACCGAAGTTTCCGCCCAATCCGTGTCCCGCCCAGGTGCCCGTCAGCGAGAAACGTTGTCCGCGCGTCGGATTGAAGTAGTTGTCCCGCGAGTCATAGACATGCGTCAGACTGATACTGTTCGTTCGGCCGAAGTTCTTGCCGATATAGTCCATATCTTTAAAGTTAAGCCCTTTGTATTGCAGATTTTGGATGACCTTTTCGGCTTCTTTGTCCAGTGCCTTTTCCGCATTGTCACGAGCCGCCTTATCCGTTGCTTCCGTTCCCGTCAACTCAAACGACTGTTCCGCAATCACTTTCGGCCCGTCCGCCACATTGAGCAGCAAGCGATGCGATTCATATTTTTTGTTATCCTTCTCGTAAGTAAACGGCTCTATCTTATAGGCGGCATTTTCTCCATAGTTAAATCCGCTCAAATGGTTATCGTAGCGATCATCACGGCTTTCCCATGTGAGATAGGTCGCATGATATTCGCCGGTCGCGCGACCGAGCGAGAGGCTGTACCCTTTGCGCCGTTTGTCATAACGTGCCACCGCTTGGGCATTTTCATTATAATCTTCATACTCAATCACACGATTGTAATAGGATGCACTGAGCGATGTGCCTTTATCGTCAAGCCACGGCCGCGTGTAGGAAATCTGATAGTTCTTGCCTTTGCCCGAGCCGCCGAACTCCCAGTGAACGTTGATTTTGTCGCCCGTACCGCGGAAATTGTTTTCTCCGAATTCCAAAATTCCGACAAATCCGTCCGACTTGGAATATCCCGCGCCGACAGTGATCACACCCGTTTTCTGTTCGATCAGATCAATTTCCACTACTACGGTATGCGCTTGTTTGCCCGGCAATAAACGTACGTTCACATCTTCAAAGTATCCCAGATTGTACAAGCGTTCCAAGCTGCGTTGCGCGAGGAATTTGTTGAAAATATCTCCGCGTTTGAACCGCAATTCCCGTTCGATGACATAATCTTTTGTCTTTTTGTTACCTTTAAGAACAATGTCTTCGATTTGTCCTTCCGCCACTGATACTTGCAGTACACCGTCAGCATTGACGGCAACATCGGTAACCGAGGCCAAAATATACCCCTGTTGCAAGTAGAGATTTTCTATATCACGCACTTTTTCGCTGACGGTGACCGAGTTAAGCGTGCTGTTTTCCGGAATACCCATCATCTGTGCCAAGTACTGTGTCGGGAAAACGGTATTGCCGACAAATTCCAGTTGCTTGACGGTGGGATTCAGCGTCACGCGATAGCTCAACTGTACTCCTTCGGGGACCGGCGTCAGGACCGGTGCGATTTGCGCAAAAATACCGCTGTTACCGAGCGTTTCGATGTCATGTTTCACGGCATCTGCGGCCACTTTATCTCCGACTTTGGTCGTCAATTTCGGCAACAAATCCGCCCGAACCGCATCGGACGCGCCGATGATGTCGATTTTGGTTACCGTCCGTCCGACATATTGAGCCAACTGCGCCTGATCGGCTTCGGATACGTACAGTGCCGGAATGTTTCTGACATCCACGGACTGTGAAGCCCCGACGGTCAAGGCCGGATTGTCCGCCAGACCGCGTTCTTGCAACTGCTGTTTCTCTGCACTATCCATCGTGGTGGCCGCCGCTTTGTGTCCGTCTGCCGTCACACCGATCCCGACGGCCGGCGTATTGAACGACATCTGCTCTTGAGATACGCTCGACGCATCGACCGCTTGCAGACCGCCGACGGTCGCCAGTGCTACCGCCCAAGTCAGGAAACGTGTTTTCATATGTGTTTGCTTCATTCGAGTCCTCCTATAACTGGTTTACTTCCATAGTGGTAGTGTACTTGATTATGCTCGTCCGCGCAAGACTTTTCTCGCATCGCTGACAACGGAATTCAACTCTGCTCCCGACAACGGCTCTGCCGTCGTCTCCGCACGCATCGGTCGGACTTCCGCCACCGTTTCCGTTGCAACGGCAGGCGCGCCAACGGGTGCCGTCGTCACCGCGGACGGTCGCCACTGCAATGTCGCCGTCCCGGGCAACACTAACGATGACGGCACCTCCCGTACCGCCCTTATCGGCACGGCGGTATCATGATTCGTTTCCGCTTGCCATACAGGGCCGACAACGAACCACAACATGATCAGCAATGCCGCCGCCAATGCGGCACTCTCATACCAGTATGACAATGCACGCACTGTGCCGGTACGTTGTTCACGCAACTTTTGCCATTCGGCTTGTGCCAAGAGTAAGTTCAGTTCTCCTTTGACCGTGGACCGATTGCGAAACGACTCTTCCGCTTTTTCCAGCCAACGCCGAGTCGCATGTACACGCCGTGTCAACTCTTCCCGTGATACCGACATGACGTCTCCTTTCTTTTGCTTGATAGTATATAGTCGTCAACAACGATGCCGTCCGCAACCCTGATCATCGAGTGTTGCCGCCGATATATTCCCGTATACTCCGTTTTTCTTCTCTTTTCAATATATTTCCACTACTGCTTGCGTTCCTGCATCAAACGGCTCAACATGCCGCGTAGACGACGAATACCTTTCTTTTGCAATTGATAAATATAAGCGCGACTCACCGCCATAACGTCGGCCACTTCTTTCGGCTCGAGATGGCTGATATAGATGCTTTCCACCACCAATTTCTCTTTTTCCGGCAACCGTGCCAATGCCTGTTGTACATTGTCCCACAGAACACCGCGATCTACCGACTCGAACGCATCCGCCACCGATGTTGTTCGTGTCGCATCGGCCAGCGTGTCTTCCCACACTGTCGGTGATACGGCGACCTCCATGCCGTTGCGTTCGAGCCAATCCAACATCCGTCCGCGGATTCGATGACGGGCATAGAGAGAAAATGCTACGCCGCGTGTATAGTCATACCGTTCCGCCGCCTCGATCAGCCCGACCGATCCCTCTTGCACCAAGTCCAGCAAGATCGTCTCCTGTTGTTGCAACCGGGTCGCTTCTTTAAATACCAGCGGTTGATAACAAGTGATCAGCCGCTCGCGCGCATGATCGTCATGATGCTCGGTATAGGCTTGCCACAGTTTTGTTTCTTCGTCCGCCGTCAACAGTTCCACCCCGGCCAACTCCGCCAAGTATTCCGCTAACATATCCGCTCCTTATCCGACGGAATCAAAACCGCCATTTCCATTGTCCGCCGATGTAATAATTATTTTCACTGTTCGTCCAACCGCGTGCGCTGAGTTGTCGATTGATGTCATAACGAAAGCCGATATTATACTGCTTGTTATTTACTCCCGTCGCGGCGGTCAACATGAAATCATCAAAGAGATATTTGCCGATTTCGATATTGTACATCACGCCTGTATTACTGTTGGTCGTTGTCGTAAAGGGATCCAGCGAGCCGGTAGTGATATTGATCATATCCAACCCGAAGGTCTCTTGCAAACGCCCTTCCAAGCTGCCGAACAGCAGCATTTGCGCCGCCGCCCCGAGCAACATATTCGTATCGGCCTTGCTCAAATTGTTGATATCCCCCGTGTGCAATGTCAGCATCGTTACGATTTCTTCTTTTGACAAGTGCGGCTCGGAGGACAATTGCAAGTCCAGCGCCGTCGGCAACCCCGTCGCCAACAAGCGGATCCGATACTGATTAAAGGTCGTCGCCGCATCCATATACAGATTCGGCAAGAAACCGCTGCCGCTGTTAAAATCGGCATATCCTTCCGCGACGCGAAATTTATTGTTCAAATATTTCAAATGCCCTTTACCGGCATTGACCCGCCCTCTCATCTTCGGTGCTGTCGTCGTGCCGCCGGCGTGAATATCGCCGTCCAACTCCAAATCGTACAGGTACGGGTTGTACAAACGAGTCTGTTCTCCTAATTGCACCGCCACGTCCAACGCAATCGGTATCATTTCACCGTCATCCCCGAATGTAAACGGAAGGTCGAGTTTCGCATGATCCGTTGTGATGTTGCCCGCTACGGCAGGCAAACCGTCTTCCATGCCGAAGGTCAGGTTCGCATTTAATTTTCCATGATAATAGTCACTCTTCGGATTGATCCGATCGGCCGTCAATCCCCCTTCCCAACGATAGGGCACGGCCTGATCCCAATACACGTTACCGGTGCTGGTCAGTACGCCGCCGCCGATATCGGTACGGATATCCCAGTCTGCCGTCTTGCCTTTGAAATTTATCGCCATATGGAGATGTTCCGCCGGAGTATGCATCGTCGCCAAGGTCAAGCTGCCGTCGTCAACGTAAATCCGACCGTCCAACCGCGGATCGGCCAGCGTACCGCTGATGACCAATCCGCCGCGGGTCGCTCCGTTCGCCTGAATCACGTTCGGCGATAATGCCGTCAGCAATTCCAAATCCGCCTTATCCAGCTTGATTTCAACCTGCATCGACTCTTCCTGCAACGATTCTTCGGGATAATCGGCCCGACCGTAGCGAGTCAGAGCCGCCACCGGTACGGTACCGTATATACTCAACCGATACGGATTGCGTTCCAGCAATGTCTGATTGATACGGATGACACGATCTTCCAGATTGAGCAGGCCGATAAAACGGTCAAACGCCACATTGTTGTATGTCCCGTTCGCCAATTCAAATGACATATCCACCGACGGCGATGCGGTCTTGCCCGACACCGTCGCACTGAAACGCAAATCACCGGTAACGGTCGGATCTTCATTCAAAAACGCCTGCAGGTATCGTGCATCGATGTGCTGTGCCGCCACCTGCATCGCCACGTCGCCGTCCTGATCCGCTGTTCCTTGTAGTGCCAACACGCCGTCACCGAGGGGCATCCGCAGCCGACGAATCGACAAGACCCGATTCGCCAACGTCACATCCATCTCGGTTTCTCCGACAGGCAATCCCCGCACAGCGCCGTCAGTCCATCGTCCGCGCACGCTCACGTCGGGATTTTTCACCGTGCCGCGCACCGCAATTCGGCCCTCGATCTTCCCTGTCAAATGAGGCATATCCGTATTCGCCAAATGCAAGAGTCGCGCCACGTCGACAGACGTCACCCGTGCATCTCCTTCAATGGCCCCTGTTGTCCAACGATAACTGCCGTTCAAATGATAGTCCCCGTCATCTTGACGGAACCGGGCATGGCGTATTGCCACCACGCCATCGTGATAAGCTACTTCCGCCGCTGCATCATGAATTTCTTCTCCGTTGACACGCAAGCCTTCTCCCGTCACCGTCGCATACACGGTCGGATCGTACGGCGTGCCGCTCACAGTCCCGGTGACCTGTACGTCACCTTCCGCGTGCATCACGTTTCGTTCACGCAAGATCCGATCGACATCAATGCCGTTCGCCGTCCAGTTGATCTGCATCTCCGTCGGCGACACGACCCCTGTTGCAGTCACCGTTCCGTTATACACGGCCGCCTCCGCCTGCAGTTGCATCCGGCCTGCCGCATACCGATACGAAGCACGCAGATCCTGTACCAGTTCGCCCATGACAGAGCCGTCCCATGCATGAATTTGTCCCTGCAGCGTCGGTGCGGCAATCGTTCCGCTGACCGTTACCGTATGATCAAACCAACCGGTAACGACATGTTCCAAATTCGCGGCGGCCAACCAATGCTCCAGTCGGGAACGGTGCCCCGTGGCACGGATGTTCAACCGTCCGCTATCTCGCCAATTTACCGTGCCGTCAATCCGCTGTATGCCGTCCGCATCGGTCCACTGCCAGTCGCGCATTGTCAACAGGCCGTCATCATAGTGAGCCTGTCCCGTTATCGTATCAAACGGAACTCCTTGTATTGACCCGTCACGAACGGAGACTGTCGCCTCCGTCTGCGGATGATCCGTTGCCCCCGAGACCGTGCCGGCTGCCGTCAGTACGCCGTCCGCAGCAATGCCGGCAACCGGTGCCAAACGGGCCAACGGTAATGCATTCGCCGACCAAATCAGGTCCGCCTCATCTCCCCAACGTCCTGCCGCCGAGAATGTTCCCGCGCCGATCGTTCCTGTCAAACGCCGAACGAAAAGTGTCCGATCCGCCCATGCCAACTGTGCCGACATCGTATCGGTTTGTACGCCGCGAGCGCCGACCCCCGTACCCTCCAGTACCGCCTCCGCCGTATACTGTCCGTGTCGTGTCGCCACTTTTGCCGTACCGTTGACTACCCCTGTCAACGGCTCGTCCAGTGGCAGCAATGACAAGTCCACCGCAGTCAGTCGCACATCGCCGCGACCGTCCTCTGTTCGTAAATTATAATAGCCGCTGCCCCGCAGACGACCGTCGCCGATACCGACCGTTGCATCGGCAATGCGCACCACACCGCTCCGATAGGTAAAGCGCGTAAATGCATGGCACAGCGGCGTATCGTTCCATGCCCCGTCCGCCAGCATAACCGCACCGTCCGCAAACGGATCCGCCACCGTACCGCCCACATGCACCGTACCGGCCAATGCTCCCGTCAACGGTATATCCGCCAGACGGTCCGCATGAAGCTCTGTCGTACGCAGATCTATATCCAGTTGCGGATCGGCGGTCAGCAAAATACGTCCCTGTGCTTCCAACGGCTGTTCATTGACCTGTAATGTCGTCTGCCAAAACGACAATTGTTTCGTATCGATCGCTACTTGCGCCTGCAACGCTTGCACTTGATACTTGTCATATGTCAGCGCCGCGTTCTCGATCCGACCTTTCCCTTGATAGGTCAACGCGCCGAGATGCCGTGTTACCGTCGCCGTCCATTCCCGTGCTTCACCGGACCGGATCGTCAGCGGCACATCTGCCGGCAGTACCCGCATGGCCAGCGTCAACGGTGTCCGATCTCCGTCGGCCGTCAACGTAAATTCATCGGCCGAAGTATATGTTCCGCGTGCATGTAACGTTCCCGCGGCATGTGCCAAACGTACTTCTCCGGTTACTTTCGGATAGGCCGCAAGGTCAACCAACGCTTGCATGTCACGCAGCGACAGTGGCGGCTCATCCTGAAACGAAAGTTCCGCCTGTCCGTCAATTACGGCGATTTTTGCACGCAAAGAAAAGGGCGTCCGGGGCTCTTTTTCTTTCAACAAACGGTTGATATTCCACGACCGATCAGCTAGTTCACGCAAGTATACAACGGGATGATCCAACTCAATACGATCCACCGCATACATGCTGTCTCGCCCCTGGAACAAATATGCCATCAGGCGCGGCAACGTCCAACCGACCGTCAATCCGTCCATTACGGCGACCGTCTGTCCGTCCGCATCGCGGAGTATGATATCGCGTGCCGTCACGTCCAAATTTGCATTGATATGTAATTGTTCGTACTGCACCGTGCCGTTGAGATTTTCCGCCAACGCACGATCGATCCACTCCGGTGCGGCCGCCGTCAACTGCGGCACCAACACGCCGTAGACGCCGATACCGGCGCCGACCGCCGTGCCGGCCAGTCCCGTCAGCCATTGTTTGGTCGTAAACGCCACGCCCGTCTCCCTTCTCCGTTGCCCGAAAGCAATTTCTCTTTACATCGCCTCGGGTATTCCGTCACGCCGTTCCGATGACGGCGTTCCATTCATCATGCCCGTCGCGGAGTATGATCCCGCACGACGGCGGGCACGCCCATCGCCTGCTCCAACCGGGCCAGACCGACATTATAATCGAACAACGCCGTAACATAATTTGTCCGTGCCTGATCAAGCTGCAACTGCGCATCGAGTACGTCAAGGTTGATGCCGACCCCCGCACGATACCGGACCCGTGCAATCGAGAACGCTTCCTGTGCTTGTTCGACGATACGGGTATGCGTCGCAATCCGCTGCTGCGCACTTTGTGCATCCAGATAAGCCTTGGTCACATCCAAACGAATTCCTTCCCGCGCCTGTGCCAACCGCTCCCGTGCTTCGTCTGCCCGTGCTTTGGCGCCGGCCGCTTTCGCCGTCGTGGCGCCGCCGTCAAACAGCGACCAGCTGACCGCTCCCGTCACTGCCCAGTTTTCGTTTTTAAAACCGGGGAAATCCTTGTCTTGCCAGTTCATTTCCGCTTTGACGCCGATCGTCGGCAAGTAACCCGATTTGGCGGCCGCCCACTGCGCATCGGCAGCTTGCACGCCCAATTCCGCCTGCATCAATTCCCACCGATGATCCAACGCATAGGCAATCGCCTGTTCCAGCGACAACGCCAATTTCCGCTGCGGCAAGTCGCTCTTATCCACATCAAGTATCGTCATCTGCGGTACCCGCATCAGATGATTCAAGTTGGCCTGTGCCAATGCGGCTCCGTTGGACGCCGCGATTTGTTTTTCCTGTGCGTTGGCCAATGCCACTTGCGAGGAAAGGACATCCAACTTCGCCACCACGCCGGCCTCAAAATGAGCCCGAACATTATCGACATGCGCCTTGAGATTATCCACTGCCGTATCGGCAATGTCACGCAAATTCAACGCTTCTACCAACTGATAATACGCCGCGGTCGTGCGATATTTGACGTCGGCCTCCTGCTTGACGACCTCCCATGCCGCAATATCACGTGCCGCCCGAGCCGCCTCCACGCCGTGTTCCACTCGTCCGCCGGTCCAGATCGGCCATGTCACGGACAGGCTATTTTGATAACCGCGGTCCAATTTCACGGGATAGTCGATCAACGCGCCGGTCTGCGGCTGCGGTACCTTGATATATTCGGTCCGTTCTTTGAATTTTGACGCACCGAAACGAAAATCAAGCGTCGGATTTTTGTTGGCAGCCACTTCCGACACGGTTGCGCCGGCCGCCCGTGCTTGATCTTCGGCAATCCGCACCGCATGATTTTGATTGACCGCCCAATGCACCGCCGTAGTTAAATCCAGTGCCAATCGTTCCGGTGCAACGACTGTCGCGTCCGCGACCGGGACCGTGCCCGTCACGACATCAATTCCGGTTACGGTTTTCGGCAAATTCGGCTCCGCCGCCATCGCCGTGCCGCATGCCAGCAGCATCGCCATCAATCCTATCGTTGTCCGTCTGTATTGTTTCATCCTGTCCACCCTTTCTATAACGTGTAGCCGGCGCCGATATACATCCCGCCGTCCGATTCCCGCTCGGGCCAAATGGCCTGACCGATCAAACTCCACTCTTTATCCGCCTGCCACTGTGCCCGTAAGCGGTAGTGCATGTCATTCAGATCATAGGCTTCCGCCGTCCACTTCCAATTGCCGCGACGATAATCAACGCCCGCGCCCGGCTTGCTGCGCACCATGCCGACCCGTCCCGTCCAGTTGTTGCGACGTTTGCCGTATTGCAAATTCATCTTGGTCTCATCGCCGATACCTTCGCTGCCGAGACGAATAAATCCGTCTTGACGGCCGATATCCGTACCTATTTCAAATCCATATTTATTTTGTTTCATATTGTACATCATATTCAGATGCCCGTCAGACAAAGCCCCCGCGGCACGCCGTCCCAAGCGCAGACGATCCGATACCTCCCGGGCGTTGTCGCTGGTGGCACGCATATTATGCAAAATCATCCGTAAATCCTGACTGGCCTGTCCGTCGCCGTCCAGTCGTGTCAGCAAAGCCTGCATCTGTCCGCTCAACGACTCTATCGATCCGCTCAGCACGATCAATTGTCCCGACAATACTTCCGCATTGGAAATCGTCTGCTTCAGCGACGCCTGCATCTCTTCATCGCCCACAACCCGATTCACCGAGTCCATCGCCTGCTGCATCGAGACAATCAGCCGATCCGCCTTGCGCATCAGGGCGTCCATACCGCCGGTCGGCCCGCCGGCGACCGTATCTCCCGCCGTCAGATATCCGCCGGCACCGTCGCCCGGAACGATCGCAACATAGTGTTCGCCCATGACGCCTGTCGTTTCAATCGTAAACTGCGAATTGCGTGGGATTTGCACGTCGTCGTTGATCTTCAACCGCACCGCCACGTTCTGCCCGCGTACACGGACATCATCGACCCGTCCGATTTCCACGCCGGAATACCGCACCACATTGCCTTTTGACAAGCCACCGACTTCATGGAACACCGCTTCCAACGGATATCCGTCCTTACCGAACAGCACCAGATGCGACAACTGCGCCAATACAACGGCACACAGGATCAGCCCGGCCAGTGTCTGTCTCTTATACACATCTGACG
>CAMYCX010000006.1 GCA_947254705.1 uncultured Veillonellaceae bacterium | reverse complement strand
ACCCATAAGGTTTCGTCGGCAGCGTCAGATGTGTATAAGAGACAGGATATATACATCTTTCTGACAGTCTTCCGATATCAGAAATCCGAAATGTTTGGCATATCCTTTATAAATTCCTTCCACCAGATCTCCGGGACGATATGTTATGGGCATTTCCCTCTGTTTTTGCAACATATGTTTCTTGTTCCCCCATTTCCACCAAAAGAAAAGCCCGCTGTTGCGGGCTCTCTTAAAAAGTATTCAAATATTTTCCCAGTGCCAAACTTACCAAGGCAAAGACGATGCCCAAAATTACCGTCAACCGCGATAATATCGCATCCTTACCACGTGCTTTGCCACCGAAAAACGTATCGCCTGCACCGCCGATGGAACTGCCCATACCTGCCGTTTTGGCCTCCTGCAAAACCACTACTATAATCAACAAAATGCCGATGATAACTTCCATAATCATCAATGTCGTTTTCACTTACCGTCTCCGCCTTTCATGATTTAAACTCGTATACATATCGGGACAATTTCTGTTTCGCCCGCTGAATTGCATTGTCAATAGATTTAGGTGACCGATTCATCCGCCCAGCAATATCTTGATATCCTTCTCCACGCACATATGCCAAAAACACTTGCAACTCCAAGTGACTCAATAATTCCGGCATGCGCCGACTTACTGAGGTCAGAAATGCATGGCGCAAATAAACCGATTCTGGGTTTTCCGACTGCATGTCAGGAACGGTTTCCCAACGTGTACGCGTCGTTTCCTCATGGTCTCCCGTCGGTGCGTCCAAGGAGTCCGCCGTACTAAGCACTCCATGTTTACGCCGGTTGGCATTTTTGACCGATGTCAAAATCTGCCTTGTAATACATAAATTAGCAAATGTTTTAAACGAAGCTTTGCGATTTGCGTCATAATCACGAATTGCCTTAAGCAATCCAATCCGTGCCTCCTGCCGCAAATCATCATCATCACCGCCGGGCAAAAAATATCCGTGCTTACGCATTTCAATATAATCGGCATACTTGGTTACTAAGTAGTCCGCCGCTTTCCTATTGCCCTGTTGTGCGAGCAATACTATCTCTTCATCGGTCAGTGCAGACCAGTTCGGTATTGTCATAGGACTGTGCGGAACGCCCCTCTCCTACTGCGCCTCATTAATATATCCATTATACGTGATTCACGCATGACGTGCAAGCAATGAGTCACTTTTCCCCGTGTCGAATCCGTTCTAATATTGCTCGTGCAGAATCGTCAATCCGATCTCCCAATGCAAACCCTTGCCGAAAATGTTTTTTATGAGGCCGCTCACTCACCTGTTCATGCTTATCTTGTGCAAGCTCTTGCATCAATTCTCGTGAAGATTTCCGAATTGCACCGTTTCCGCTGACCTGACTTTGCTCCGCTCCATCCGATGTGACCACATAGACATAACGAAAACTGTCTTGCAGCTGATATACTTTCTGCTCAATGTAACTATCTGCCGTTTGCCCCGATCGGGTATACACGACATGAAAATAAGGAGTAATTTTTTCTTTTTGAGGACGCCCTCGACCTTGCCCGTCAAACACTAAAATAATATCCAGCTTGCGATGTCCGCCAAAATCAAGCAAGCGCTCTTGAAGTCGTTCCCGTGCATGACCGGTATCCTCTTCGGTGAACCCCCAATATGCTCGGTCCGCATGCAATACATTGCAACCGTCCACTAACCATAAATCACGTTTCATGTGACACCTTCCCTGCTGCCGCATACAATAACAACGCCGCTGCCACTGACACATTCAACGATTCTACATGACCGTACATCGGAATCCGTACCAAAAAATCGCAAGTTTCACGTGTCAAGCGGGCCATTCCTTTGCCTTCATTACCAACCACCAACACACAATGACCGTTAAAATCCGCCTCTGTATGCGAAATGCTTCCGTTCATATCCGTTCCGTATATCCAATACCCCTGCTCTTTGAGTTTTTGTAATGTGCGAACTACGTTGCCGATTCGAACAATCGGCAACCACGACGTTGCTCCTGCAGATGTTCGATGTACTGTTTCCGTAATTTGTGCAGCACGGCGTTCGGGTAGTAATATCGCATTCGCTCCCGCCGCATCAGCGGTCCGAATAATAGCACCGACATTATGAGGATCCTCCACCCCGTCAAGTAAGATCAACAGTGAATGAGAGCATTGTAATGCTTTTCGGACAACAGTATCCAACTCCGCATACTGATACGGTCGCGCGGCTGCCACCACCCCCTGATGACGTACATGAGGCACCAATTCCTGCAAATCTCCTGCCGCAAGCCAAGATACCGGTATACCGCAACGTTTGGCCATCATTTCAATTTCAGCCAACTCACCCTGTGCACGACCGCTAAAATAGCAATGCATCACCCGCCCTGCCGACAACGCTTCTTTTACCGCATTCCTGCCGGCGATATACATTTGCTTATGAGATTGTTTCATTTTCCAACTCTCCCACTATAATTTCCCATGCTACGGCCAGCAATTCATCCACTCTCTCTTGTTGTTGCTGCCATGCATGCATCCCCAACAATGCTTCCCATGCCGTACTGCGGTGATATTCCCCAACGGTCGCACTGGTCGGTGTGTGGACAGATGCATTGCGAGCACGCCGACAAAACTCGCGTTCTTCTTCAGTCAACACCTCGCTTAATGCCAGCAGAACGCGGCTCTGTGCCTTTGCCGAAATAATCTGTGCCGCCAAATCATGCAGCACTCTCGTTGAAACAACTCCGGTTTCCAGTAAGCGCCGACGGACATACAAACTATATAAAGCATCTCCCAAATATGCATAGGATCGAGGATCGAGATTTTTCCGCTCCGATATTTCTTCCCCTCGTGCTAAAGAAATCAACTTTGCGACCGCACGCTGCCGCAAACGGAGATATTGATTAAACTTCACTTTGGGTCCACACCGTTCCTTCCGGACCGTCTTCCAACGTAATACCGATTTCCTGCAGACGATCTCGAATGGCATCAGCCACTGCATACTGCTTTTGCGACCGTGCCTCCTCGCGTACTTGCAAAATGACCGTCATCAATTCGCGATAAGCGTCAGCATCAGTACTACCGGAATCTTCCCATATCTGCGGTAAAATCCCCAATATTTCCGTCATCTCCCGCAATACCGTCAAAGCCTCTTGAAGTGCCGTTCGATCAAACTCCGTTTCTTCTGCCAAGTATGTATTCAAACGGCGAACAAATGTAAACAGTACGCCGATCGCCATAGCTGTATTAAAATCATCGCTCATCGCAGACACAAAATCCACCCGCGCCGCCTTCGCATCAGTATACAAACTCTGTGCGAATTCATTTTCCATGTCCCCCGCCTGTGTCAAACGGAATTTCGCTTTTTGTACCGCCCCGTCAATACGTTCCAATGTGCGCTCTGCTTCTTGCAAACGGTCATCACTGAAGTCCAAAGGACTACGATAGTGCGTCGAAATCAGGAAAAAACGCAATGCATCGGCACTGTAATGCACCAAAATGTCTTTTACCAGGAAAAAGTTATCCAACGATTTGCTCATTTTTTCCTGATTAATCGTGATAAATCCGTTGTGCACCCAATAATTAACAAAACGATGGCCGGTACAACCTTCCGACTGAGCGATTTCATTTTCGTGATGCGGAAAAATCAAATCACTTCCACCGCCATGAAAGTCGAACGTTTCCCCCAAGTACTTAGTACTCATCGCCGAACACTCGATATGCCACCCTGGGCGCCCCTTCCCCCAAGGACTATCCCATGCCGGTTCTTCAGGCTTGGCTGCTTTCCATAAAGCAAAATCTCCCGGATTACGTTTGTCACCATCAACCTCTACGCGTGCTCCTGCTAACATATCTTCAACGGAACGGCCGCTCAGTTCACCGTATTTAGGAAAGGTAGATATGTCATAATATACATCTCCATGAAGCGTATATGCATGCCCTTTATTAATCAGCTCGCCAATCATAGCGATAATATCGAAAATGTGATCCGACACTCTCGGATATCGATCTACTCTCCGTACATGCAGGGCATCCATGGCCTCAAAGTACGCATCTATATTTTCTTGAGAGACCACTTCCCATGTACGCCCCCCCAAGCGTGACGCTTGAATAATTTTATCATCCACATCAGTAAAATTTTGTACATGATGTACTTCGTAACCGCAATACTCCAAAAAACGATGAATAACGTCCCAAGTAACAAAGGGACGAGCATTGCCAATATGTGGATGATTGTACGGTGTCACTCCGCATACATAAATACCGACCTTGCCTGTCTGCAAAGGATGAAAAATCTCTTTACGCTTTGTCAATGTGTTATATACCTGAATGTCTTGCATTCTCTTCCTCCAACTTTTGTAATCGTCGCTCTAAACGGGCAACCTGTTCTTTTAAATCCGTAATTCTTTCTTTTGTCGGGTCAGGCAACACGGCATGATCCAAGTTGACTTCTTCCTCTCCGTCTTCATCCCACTGGATAGCAGGCAAATTTTTACGCATAATCACCTGTCCGGGTATTCCGACAACAGTACTATGCGGAGGAACCGGTTTTAGTACAACCGATCCGGCACCGATCTTGGCTCCTTCACCAACAGTAAAGGATCCCAGTACTTTGGCTCCGCTAGCGACTACAACGTAATCTTCCAGCGTTGGATGACGCTTGCCCTTTTCCTTGCCCGTGCCGCCTAACGTAACCCCTTGATAAAGAGTCACATTATTCCCGACTACCGCTGTTTCACCGATTACCACTCCACCACCATGATCAATAAAGACACCGTTTCCCAGCTGCGCGCCGGGATGAATTTCGATCCCTGTCCAAAAGCGTGCCCAATGAGAAACACAGCGTGCCGCGGTAAACATTCGATGTCGATATAACCAATGCGATATCCGATGCCACCAAATAGCGTGAAGCCCCGGATAGCAAAGAATGACCTCCCAAATATTACGCGCTGCAGGATCACGAGCGAACACAACACGAATATCATTACAAATCCGATTCCACATCATATACTCCGTTTCCCATATAAAAAAGCTATCCTGTACAGAGGCGTTATCAACGCGGTTCCACTCTGCTTTACAGATAGCTGCAATCTCCTGTGTCGTAACGTGACCATACGCAGTCATGTACTCAGTTTCCATGACCGTGCTCCCGGATGCACTTCACCGTGCGTTTCACCGATACTCTTCCAGCCTTGAAGTACCGTCTCTGTGAGAAAATGCACAACTACTCTTCCGTTCATTGCATGTAAATATTACTTTTTATCATACTCTGAAATCAGTAATTTGTCAAGATCATCTATCAAACGGCTGACCTGGTCTTTGCCCCCACACTCGCCTGCTGGAGATTTCGCTCCGTTTCCTTCACTACTCGCCCTCTCGGTTTTCCCGGCAGGTCTTACCCCTAAGCCGCACCATGCTCAGAAACATGTCATTCCCTTACGTGGATCGTTTTGCCTGCGACTGGCTTCGACTTTCAACCACAGACCCGTTTGATAGATGTCGCCATTGTAAATAAGTTTTTTTCAGCTGTCAAGTGGTTATGTTCAAATCAACTATTCCAATTTTATATAACCTCGTCTATATTTATTCTCCCACAAGGTTCCGTTTTATCGTATAATAGATTCTATAAGAAAGAGGATTGAATAATGTACCCACAAAGCCTAATGCACGGCAATGACGTGTATACAGAAAATAAAAAAGAGCTAGCCTATGTTGTTGAAGTGTTTTCTTTTTTGTTGCGCCGTAAAAGCAACGAACTTGCGGAGCATGCCCTGCGTGTTTCTGACTACGCCGGAGCTATCGCCGCACGCATGGGCCTGTCACATACAGAAATCAATACTATTCAAGCGGCAGGTATTTTACATGATATCGGCTTATTAAATCTGCCCTACATGGTATTGCAAAAACGTCCTTTTTTTACAACAAGAGAACGTGCACTATACCGTCGTCATCCGGAGCTGGGTGCGGCTATGTTGGAATTGATTCCTTCTTGCCAAGAAGTGATTCCCTGCATTTTGCACCATCACGAACGCTGGGACGGCACAGGATTCCCCCGTCGCTGCAAGCAACTCAATATCCCCCAAGGTGCCCGCATCATTGCCGTCGCGGATTATTATGATCATCTGATCTATCCTTCGGACCGAAGTGTCGGCAAAACAAAAAAAGAAGCCATCAGTGAATTGTACAGTGCTTCCGGGCTTTTGTTTGACCCGACGGTAGTCAGAAGCCTGGTCGAAGTAATCGGACATTAGTCTGCCCCACTTGCAATAACCAGCCCTACCACTCGACCGGCTCCGGCACGATGCAATACCTTCGCTGCTTCGCGCATTGTCGTACCCGTAGTATAGATATCATCCACCAACAAAATGGTGCCATATTGCCTGAACGAAACTCCTTCGTAAATGAAGGAGTTTTTTATATTTTCTATGCGCTCCATTCGATGCAACCCTGATTGTGGTAAAGTGTGCCTGATCTTGTGTAATCCATCTCGCCAACCAATTCCTCGCGAAACAAAAAAATCACGATAGATCTCTTCCGTCTGATCAAATCCCCGCTCTTTTCTCCGCTGGAAAGAAACCGGAACACCGATTACAGAGGTTATATCACGCCACCGCTCAGGCCATGGGAACTTCTCCAATAAGCGACGAAATCCTTCCACATGGTGTAACTTCCCATTGAATTTTAGCGCAATTAGCGACCTGCGCAGCGGTCCACGATAATCCCCGAGAGCATAGCATCCATCTAAACAGTCTTTGCGTGACCCGCTAATCATGCGCGGATGCCATAACACTGCATAGCAATCCGCACACCAATCCCCCGCAGTATGTACAGACGTACCGCAGCCTGGACAATGCGGAGGGTACAACCAGTCTTTTAATCCCATGATCACAGCACCTCTTGTAAACGAGCGGCAAGCAAGCTGCAGCGACAACTCACTCTCTGTGTCCGCACCGCTCGCGTCAATGTTTCCGGCGTCGATATAATATACGCCTTTTTTTTAGCACGGGTCAATGCCGTATATAACAAATTTCGTTGAAGCATCACATGTTGTGAAGGTTGCAGCACAATTATCACAATATCGTACTCACTTCCTTGACTTTTATGCACGGTCATCGCATACGCCAACTGCAATTCATCCGTTTCATCTCCTTCGTATGTTACATTGCGAACTTGATAGTCCACTTGAATATTTTGCTCCGTATGCACAAAAACTCGTCCAACATCACCGTTATAGACGCCTTTTTCATAATTGTTGCGGCGCTGCATAACTTTATCGCCGATTTCAATACCAGTACATATTTTCCCCTGCAATAAGGTTTGCAGCTCTCGATTTAAATTAGCTACACCGCACACTCCGCGATGCATCGGTGACAATACCTGAACTTGAAATTGTCGTGCTGCATTGCCATAATCCAGTTCTCCGCACAAACTGCATATCCGTTGCAACGCCGCTTCATCTCGGCAATCATAAAAAACTACATCAGCGTTCTCATGGTCCGACCATTGCGGCACAATCCCCCGATGAATTTGTTGGGCGCTGACTGCGATGTCACTACCGACTGATTGACGGAATAATTCTGTCAGTCGCACCACGGCCACTGTATCTGATACAATCAAATCCCGTAACACATTGCCGGGCCCGATCGGTGGCAATTGATCGACATCTCCCACTAAAAGCAAACGCGCTCCGTCTTTCATCGCTTCCAGCAAATGATACATTAAACGCACATCCAACATGGACGCTTCATCAACAATAACCACATCAGCGTCCAACGGTTTGGAAAAATTTCGTTGAAATAACGTCTCCGTCCCGACTGCACCGGCTTCCAGCAATTTATGTAAGGTCGATGCTTCTCGCTCGGACGATTCGGCCAACCGTTTCGCCGCACGTCCTGTCGGAGCTGCCAATACTGTTTTGAGATGAGCCTGTTCCAGGCACTGGATGCAACCTCGAATCAATGTCGTCTTGCCAGTGCCGGGCCCCCCGGTGATAATGGTAACCGGATGGCTCAATGCCGTTTCAATCGCGGTCATCTGCGTTGGCGCCAAAGTCATCTCAAGCGTGGCTGCCATACGATCACGAACAGCCTGTGACAACAGTACTCGGTCGCGACAAGTATGCACCAACCGCTCAAGATGATGCGGAATTCCTGTTTCCGCTTCATATAAATCCGTCGCATAAACATACAGAGTGTCCCCCTGTATCTCTGTGGGAAATGCTCCGTATTCCAACATTTCGCTAAATATACGTGTAACCTCTTGTGAGTCCGTCTGTAATACACCGGACACTTGTTGTATTAATCGATGATACGGTACACAACAATCCCCATCCTGAGCACATGATTGCAATACATATGCTCCCGCCGCTTCAATTCGTCCTTCTCCTAGCGGATCCGCACCGTGGAAACAAGCAATTCGATCGGCCACATTAAACCCGATTCCATCGACTTCTCGGCTGATACGATAAGGATCCTCCTGTAATACAGTCAGCGCATCATCACCATACATTTTTTGTAGTGATGTTGCATATTTACCGGATACTCCGGACTCCTCCAAATACCATGTCAATTCTTGTAGTGCCGTCGACGTCTCCCACGATGCCAATAAGCGTGACAACGTTTTTTCTCCGATACCGTTGATTGATAACAATCGTTCCGGCTCTTCATCCAATACCTGAAAAGTGTCAACGCCAAATGCATCAACTATTCTCTTTGCCATCGCCTTGCCAATCCCTCGAAACAAACCGGAGGACAAATAGTTCACCATGGCTCTGGCTTCTGTCGGTGGCTTACGATGTAAAGAAATAGCACGTAACTGTTCACCAAAACGCGGATGATGAATCCATCCGCCGATAACTTCTACCTCTTCTCCTACTAACGGCGCCGTCATTTGTCCCGTCACTGTAACAGACTGTAAACGATCGGACAATGCCATTTTAAACACACAAAACGAGCCGTCCGCCGCTACAAAAACAATTCGCTCAACAGTACCTTGATAGTGCTCCGTATGATACCGATCTTCATCCATCCCGCTCCACCTGTTTCGCTAAATCCATTACCATTTGTAAAAATTCCATATACTGGTCTCGTAAGGACTCATCTACCTTCTCCGCCAATACTCGTCGATTTTCCGCTTCCCTTGCTGCATCCAGTATAGGAAGATGCCGTGTTTTTTTATAAATACCGATTTGCTTAACCAGATCACACCGTCGTAAAAACAGCGTCCGCATAGCCTCATCAGTCTGCCGAATTTCCGCCCGTAAGGATTCCAATGTGCCCATGGCCGTCACTCCTTTTCCTCATTATACAGTAAAATGAAACAACGACGAAAAAGTTATTTCATCGTTGTTTCATTCATTCCACACTATCTGTTTTATGTGCATGATATAAAATAATTTTTATATACCTTTCAATCGACACCGAACCGTTGACG
Organism: uncultured Veillonellaceae bacterium; assembly: GCA_947254705.1. Taxonomy (GTDB): domain Bacteria; phylum Bacillota; class Negativicutes; order Veillonellales; family Negativicoccaceae; genus CAMCNU01. The sequence continues at coordinate 28,794 of CAMYCX010000006.1, read as the reverse complement.
TATCAATCGCTAACTGATGTTTCAACGCATCCACATCCGCAAAGGTAATTTGCGGTCGAATATATGCTGCAAAATCGACACAAATATCCGCGCCATACATGTCAGCATGCATATCCAGCAGATGCGACTCGATTCGTCGCTGACGGCCGGAAAAAGTGGGATTTGTGCCGATATTCGTTGCCGCGGCATAGCGCTCTCCCTGATACGTCACCCATGTCGCATACACCCCGTCAGGAGGAAGCACCCGATCCGCAGGAGCGTCTAAATTCGTCGTAGGATAGCCAAGCATCCGACCTCGTGCATCTCCATGTAAAACCGTTCCTGTTACTCGCCAATAACGACCGAGCCATCGGGTTACCGCTTCCATTTTCCCCGCTGCCAGTGCATGGCGAATATGGGTACTGCTGATAACGTTATTTTCTTCATCTCGCAACAGCGGTACCACAATCACTTTCACCCCATATATCCTGCCGAAGCGATACAGATCAGCACTGCCCCCTACGGCGTCGGCCCCGAATGAAAAATTCTCGCCAACCACAATACCGCGCACTTCGTAGCGTTCCTGCAAGCACTGCAAAAACTCCGTCGGCGATTGCCCCAATATATCGGGTATCGGTTCCAGCGCTACAATATCTGCGATTCCCATCTCATGCAGTAACATTTCTTTATCCGTCTCTGTAATAATACTGCCTGCATACATCGTCGGACGCAGTACACTAAGCGGCGAGGCGGTGAAAGTCACAGCAGCACAACGACACTCTTGCATTCGGGCCAACTCAAGCGCCGTGGCAACGACTTTCACATGGCCACGATGCATACCGTCAAAGTTACCGATTGTAATCACCGCGGGTGTTCGTGTTAGTTTATCCATACTTTATGCGGCTGCCACTCCTTCGTTTTTTCGTTATAGCGGGCAATACCGAGAAACCGGTTTCTTTCCCAAACCGCAGCGGGAGAGGAGGTCGGCGGTGCACTGATTCGCTTCCCGCAACAAAAATCAAACCCCTCTGACGGTGTCAAATCTACCCGCGGCAAATGCACGAGAGCATGTTCTACGGGATAGCAAGCTGCCTGCGGATTATCCATAATCTCTTCCAATGTAAGAGCATTTTCCGTTGTCCAATACCTGCCGACCCGACACCGCAATAAAAATGACATCGCCGCCGCCGTCCCGATAGATTGCGCCCAATCCCGCCCCAATGCGCGAATATATGTCCCCGACGAACAAGTTACTGTGGCCGCCAAATAAGGCGAGTGCCAAGATATGTCTGAAATAGAAAAAATCTGCACTTCCCGTAAAGGTAAATCAATTTTTTGATTGCGACGTGCCAGCTCGTAAGCTTTCTTCCCATTTATCTTAATCGCAGAATACGCGGAAGGAAGTTGACGAACAATTCCGACAAATTTTTCGGCGGCTTGTTCCCAATCATCAAGCGTCAAGGCAGTAGACGGCAAAACTTGTTGTACCGTTCCTGACGTATCTTCCGTGTCTGTATCGATACCGATCAACCATTCCGCAATATAGGTTTTAGGCTCATTCGGCATATACTCGATAAGCCGTGTCGCTTTACCGACAAATATCGGAAGAACTCCCGCCGCTAAGGGATCCAACGTTCCATTGTGACCAACTTTTTTAACACCGGTTACCCGTCGTACAAATGCTACCGCATCATGTGAAGTCATCCCAGCAGGTTTCAAAAGGTTAATGATGCCGTCCATCTTGTGTCCATTTTACCGCAACGGGTAGCACTATTTGTACGGCATCTGTCAATGACTCCCATATGGTACAACCTGCTGCTCGAACATGGCCACCGCCACCAAACTCTGCCGCCAGTGCGCTCACATCTACCATATTTTTAGAACGGAAACTGACATATGTTTTCTTCTGCTCAGCATATTTAAACTGCAGCGTTACCTCTACTCCTTCAATATTTCGAGCTAAATCCAGGTATGTATCAACATAGTCAACTCCCGCATCCATCGCCGCTTCATCCATAACAATTGCGGATAGCATCCCGTCCGCATCTAAATGCAACGTCTCCATAATTTTCGGCAACACCTGTAGTGCCGCCGCTGGCAACTCTTCCATTTGTTGTGCAATTTGCGCTTGATTTGCTCCTCGTGTCAAGAGCACCGCTGCCATTTGCATCGTTCGCTCGGTCGTATTGGAGTATTTGAAAAATCCGCAGTCGGTGGCGATTGCAGTATACAACGCCTGTGCCATCGTTGGTGTAATCTCCCATTTCCAATCGATAAACATTTCCGTCAGCATTTCCCCAACTGCCGCCGCATCGGAATCAAGATAGAGTTCATCCGCATAGCCGGGATTGGATATATGGTGATCAATGTTAACAATCGGCACCTCAGGCCACGGCAATTCGCCCGCTCTCTCCGCTGTGCTCAAATCCAAAAAGAATACACTGTCATACTTCTTGTCCGGAATCGTGGACGTAATATTTGCAACTCCATTCAAGTAATTGAATTTCGTCGCGACACGATCAGCAATTACCACATCGGCATCCACGCCGCGATGGCACAACGCTTCCGCTAATGCCACCACTGAACCGATACAATCTCCGTCCGGCTTCACATGACCAACAATTAATGCTGTACGAGTTTTCTCCAAACGGCAGCGCAGTTCCTCCCTATCAAGCATCTTCGCCATGATTTTTCTCCTGCTCTTTCAACGAATGCAATACCTCCTCGATCCGGCTGCCGTACGCAACGGATTCATCCACAGCAAACCGAATTTCAGGTGTATAGCGAACATGCAATACTTCACCGATTTTGCTGCGAATAAATCCGCGTGCTGACTCCAAGGCGTGCATAGATTGATTCTGTTCTTCCGGCGTACCAAGCAAACTCACGTATACCGTTGCTTCTCTCAAGTCCCCTGTTACACTGACATCAGTCACCGTAACAAATCCGAGCCGCCGATCTTTCAGCCCGTCAAGCAGAAGTTTGCCGATTTCCTGTTTAATAAATTCCTGCATTCGTTCTACACGTATCCGCGGCATAGTATCCCTCCTTACTCCAGCGTTTGTTCGATCTCTTCTTCTGTGAACGCTTCAATAATGTCGCCCTCCTTGACATCACGATAGCTTTCTATAGAAATACCGCATTCATACCCTTCTGCAACTTCGCGTACATCATCTTTAAAACGACGCAATGAAGCGACCTTACCCTCATGTATGACAATACCGTCACGAATCAAGCGCAACTGCGATGAACTTGTAATTTTTCCTTCCGTAACATACGATCCAGCCACAATAACTTTAGGCGTAGGAATCACTTGCCGCACCTCCGCCCGTCCAAGAACCAATTCGCGGAATTTCGGTGCAAGCATTCCTTGCATTGCCATTTTTACATCATCAATCGCATCATAGATAACTCGATATGTACGCATATCAACCTGTTCCGCTTCCGCAATTTTTCGAATCTGCGAATCAGGCCGAACATTAAATCCGATAATCAGCGCATTAACTGCCGCCGCAAGCATAATATCCGACTCAGTGATCCCACCGACTGCAGCATGAACGATGTCAATTCGTACCTCGTCATGCGTAATGTTTTCCAATGACTGCCGTAACGCCTCTACCGAACCCTGTACATCCGCCTTTATGATAATATGCAGATTTTTCAGTTCGCCCTCTTTAATTTGATTAAACAAATCATCCAACGTCACTTTTTGCTTTCTGTTTTGCTCTTCTACTTTATGTTTAGCCAAACGTTTTTCCGCAATATTACGCGCTTTACGCTCATCCATAGCATAAATTATCTCTCCGGCTTCCGGTACTGCACTTAGACCGAGGATTTCTACCGGTGTAGACGGTTCCGCTTTTTTTAGCTGTTCGCCGCGTTCGTTTTGCATCGCACGCACGCGTCCGAATGCTGTCCCTGCCAAAAGACCGTCACCGTTATGCATCGTTCCGTTCTGTACCAATACAGTGACAACGGGTCCGCGTCCTTTATCCAACTCGCCTTCAACAACAACTCCGACGGCTTCACGATTCGGATTCGCTTTAAGCTCAAGTACATCCGCAACAAGCAAAATATTGCCCAACAGATCTTCGATACCGTCTCCTTTTTTAGCGGATACGGGCACCATAATGGTGTCACCGCCCCATTCTTCCGGCAACAAACCATGCTCAGCCAATTGTTGCTTAACATGATCAGGATTTGCCTCCGGCTTGTCCATTTTATTGATGGCGACCAATACAGGCACGTTTGCTGCTTTTGCGTGATTAATCGCTTCCACAGTCTGCGGCATTACACCATCATCCGCAGCTACTACCAAAATCGCAATATCCGTTACTTGCGCACCGCGCGCGCGCATTGCCGTAAAGGCTTCGTGCCCCGGTGTATCGAGAAAGACAATTTTATTGCCTTGATAACGAATCTGATACGCCCCAATGTGTTGGGTAATCCCGCCTGCTTCGCGTGCTGTTACATTTGTTTTACGAATGGTATCCAAAAGCGACGTCTTGCCGTGATCGACATGCCCCATAATCGTCACGACCGGGGGACGCGGAACCAAGTCTTTCGGATCATCAATAATTTCTTCAACTTCCGTTTCATCCGCTTCCTGCTCCATCTCCATCAGCGTAATCCCATAATCATCCGCCAAATATTCGATGGCATCCCGCTCGACTTCCTGATTAATTGTCGCCATAATGCCTAGCATCATCAGTCGCTTAATAATATCACTGACTTCCCGTCCGAATAACTCTGCCAATTCTTTAACCGTAACGGACGGAGGCATCATCACCTCTGTCGGCAGTTCCGCCGGGATGCGTTCAGCCTGACGATTTTTAGTCGGTCTCTTTGCTTTGCGAATCGACTGTGCCAACAGTGACGATCCTTTCCCCTGCTTACGATGTTCATCCTGACCACGACGGTTTTTGCCTCGACGGTTGCGATCACGACGATCCGCACGACGGTTATCTTCTATACCGTGCGATGTTTCCGTTGAAGCTGTCGCTATCGCATCAAGCTCCATCTTTGATCTCACAGCAGAACGATCCTTCCGATCAGGCATCGCACGGAATTCATGAGTGGAGGTTGCTTTTCTTTCGGCGTGTTTCATTTCTCCACGATGTACACTATGGTGACGTTCCTGCGATGTAGTCGGCGTCTTTTGTTCCATCGACGGTGCCTCTTTTCGTTGTTGCTTATGTGCCGGCGTACCCTGTTTTTGCACGTGCTGTTTCGGCATCACCTGCGACGAATGCTTTTCTTTTGCCGCATCAGGTTTTGCTTCACGATTTCGCACATCGTGTTTTCGCGCATCTTGTTTCAACGTTTCTTGCTTCTTCGGCTGCACCTTTTCGATACGACGCCCTTTACCGTCAATCAAATATTCTTCTTTCGGCTTGCCTGATTGTTGATCAAACCGCACAGTACGCGCCGGACGACGTCGACGCGGAGCGGTTGATGCGCCTTCTTTCGAAGCCGAAATATCTGTTGTCTTTACTTCCGTTTTTGTCTGCTCTTTTATATTTTTCGCCGATGCGCTCACCTTTCCAAATGCCTTTTCGATAATGCTTCGATCGGTATCACTCACTCCACTGCTGGCTTTTTTGTCAATTTGATGTGCCTTAAGCACTGCGAGCAACTCCCTACTTGTTTTCCCGTATTCTTTCGCCAAATCGTATATTCTCATGCCCGAACCTCCTTACTCATTCGTTTTTGCGATAATCGCCTCCGCAAGCCCTCTGTCCGTTACCAACACCGCTGCACGCTGTGCTTTACCTAACGCAGCACCCAAGCGAGTTTTGGTACTGAACGAGCACTTCCGCATTCCTTCCCGTTCCGCTAAATGGATATACCGCTCTCGATTGTTTTTCCCACAATCCGTTGCTACAATGAGCAACACTCCCTCACCACGACGCAAACTCTGTAACAACGACGCGTCTCCCGACACAACTTTGCCGGCACGTTGTGCGATTCCCAACAGAGATTCCGCTTCTTGCTGCTGCCGTTCATTCATGGCAACATATCCATCAACGCTCGATACACATCCGGACTGACCGCTTGTTTCAACGAGCGTTCCAACCCGTGTGCCGTATACGCTTTTTCCAGGCAATCGGATGACATACAAATATACGCCCCCCGTCCTGACGCCTTTCCTGTCCGATCAATTCCGATCTCCCCTGTCGGTGCGACAACGATACGTAACAACTCTTTCTTCGGTTTCATTTGTCCGCAACCGACACAGCAACGCATCGGAATTTTACGCATTTTCATTGTCCGCTCCTGCTTCTATCATCTCGTCATTGATATCGGCCGACATCTCTGCATCCAAGTCAAACTCATCATCCTCGTAGAAATCGGCAAACCCTTCTTCCGATGCCTGTGATTCACTTTTGATATCAATCTTCCAATTCGTCAATTTCGCTGCCAAACGAGCATTTTGTCCCGCCTTACCGATAGCCAGCGACAATTGATAATCCGGCACGATGACATGAGATACCTTACCTTCCTCCCATACACTGACCGAAACCACTTTAGAGGGGCTGAGCGAATTGGCAATATAAAATGCCGGATCTTCATCCCAACGCACAATATCAATTTTTTCATTATGCAACTCATCTACAATGTTTTGAACCCGCTGGCCTTTCGGTCCTACGCAAGCACCGACCGGATCAATATTGCCGTCCACCGCATATACGGCAATTTTTGAACGTGACCCCGCTTCTCTCGCAACTGATTTAATTTCAACCGTACCGTCATGAATTTCCGGAACTTCCAGTTCAAATAGCCGTTTCAATAATCCCGGATGAGTTCGAGAGAGAATAATTTGCGGTCCTTTAGATGTTTTTTTTACCTCTACAATGTAGCACTTAATCCGCATTTTCGGTTTGTAGCGTTCCCCGGGGATTTGCTCCGTTTGCGGTAAAATGCCTTCCGTTTTGCCAAGATCCGCATATACCGTCTTAGTGTCCACACGACCGATTTGTACCGTGATCATTTCTCCTTGGCGGTGTGCAAACTCTTCGTATACTGCATTTCGTTCCGCCTCTTTTAAACGCTGAATCAGCACCTGCTTGGCAGTTTGTGCCGCCATTCTCCCAAAATTTTTCGGTGTTACGTCTTGATACAAACTGTCACCTACCGCATATGATGTGCTGATTTTATTGGCTTCTTCCAGCGTAATCTGTGTGTCGGGTTCAGTTATCTCATCTACCACTTCTTTAAGCGCTCGAATACGATACGCTCCCGTACTGTGATCAATTTCGACCGACACATTCCCCTGCGATCCGGTTTCGCGTTTATATGCAGTCAACAACACAGCTTCCAATGCTTCAAAGATGACCTCTTCACTCAGCCCTTTCTGCGCTTTCAACACTTGTACGGCCTGTAATAACTCTTCGCTGTTCATCATGACTTACCCCTGCTCCTCCTGTCAAAATTCTACGTGCAATCGCATCTGTGCGAGTTGCGTTTTGTCAACAACCGTTTCACCACTCTCTGTCAATAAGCGAATTTGTCCGTTTACTGTCATTCCTTGCAAGACTGCAGTGAACTCTTTTCCTTCCGCAATCGGTGCAAACAGTTTCACATCTACTGTTTTACCGGCAAACCGTTGTATGTCCTTGTCTTTTTTAATGACGCGATCAATCCCCGGCGATGATACTTCCAGTAAATAATTGTCGCGAATAATGTTCTCCCGATCCAGTAAAGCCCCCAGCTCTTCACTGATCTGTTGGCAATCATTTAAATCAATGCCGCCTTCTTTATCGAGAAATAATCGTAACACACTGTCACGTGCACGGATATATTCCACATCGACAACTTCCATTCCATGTGCCGCCACCAATGGCTCTGCCAGTTCTTCAACCCGGGCTGCGATACTTTTTTGACTCATATTTCCCTCCTCATCCGCCGTTCTACGGGTTTGACCCCTTCATAAGAAAAAGTGAGCCGCAGCTCACTCCCTCCACTTCACTGAATTATATATGACTAGTATACCATTACTTATCAATCTACGCAAGTCAGGTAGTCAACAAACGCTCCATTACCATTGGCAAGCGTTCCTTAAGCACCTGTCTCCACTCCTCCACATGGGCGGCATCTAAATCATGAATCATCCCCGGAACACGATGATTGCATATTTCTGCAAAAAATTCATTCCTAAATGTATTATAAAACAATAATACTCCGTAATTATTCTCTGCATCGGCATACAATCCGACAAGATACGACCCGTTCAGTCCTTCAATCGGCGCATAAGGATGAACCTTTAATCGGAATATACCGCACTCGAGCGGCATCAGCTCATCCCAATCATATGTTTCCAATCGTAAATCTGCAACCGCACGCGGCAAATGCCTCTTCGGATCTACCAAGCGTGATGTCACTCGCTCCACAAATTCCGCTTTCAACGCCTTACCGAACATCTCTCCGTCACCGAGTAAAAAGCGCAGTTCTGTCCAAATTGCAACACCGATGTCGTACTTCACGACAAAATCCTGGGTTTCTTCTTGAAAAAAACCTTCTATTTTCCAGTTCTTCTCCACATCTTCATAATGAAAAAACACACGCCGTTCTTCTTCTTTCAGTGTGACTGACCCACGCACAAAATCACCAATTCGTTTTGGTAATATCGCATCCAAATTCCATTGTTTCATCCACTTTCGATATGTTTCCGTATTCATATATTCCTCACTGCCAATGTTTTCGATACTCTTCCTGCCGTTGCGTAACTGATTTTACAAACTCACGTGTCTCCGGAAAAGGGATTGAATCCACACCTAATGAAACATCTGCTTTTTCTGCCGCAGACAGCCAGTTCTCAACATGGCCATGTCCGGCATTATAAGCGGCTAATGCCATATCCGGTGACGAAAAGTGTGTCCGCAAGTATCGCAAATACCATGTTCCCAAGCGAATATTTTCCTCCGGGTCTTGCAAGCTCCGCACCTGCGTTCCCTGTTGCTCAGCAATCCAATCGGCCGTATCGGGCATCAACTGCATCAATCCGACGGCGCCACGTGATGACCGAGCATCAGCGACAAATCTACTTTCTGTATAAATCACCGCCGCGACTAACTCCGGAGGCAATTCGTTTTTCTGCGCATAATAAGTAATCAACGGTCGATAATCGATGCGATAAAACCAACAGTGATTCAAATATTCGCTGCCGCCACACCAATACCAAATTACCCACGCTACAATAATCCAGACGCCAATTCGTCTCTTATGCCCGCGTACTCTGTTCACGTGATTTCTCCCGATATTCTTTCACCAATCTTGCCATCTGGGCATACAATTCTTCCAAACTGCCGTTATTCTCAATCAATTCATCAGCCACCGCTTCTCGACGCGATGCATCAATTTGCGCCGCCAGTCGCAGTCGTGCTTCATCTTCGGTTAATCCGTCCCGGTCCTGTAGACGCCGAATCTGTCGATCTTCATGAGCCCGTACCACCCACACTGCATCGACTTTATTATGCCAGCCGACATCTATCAAAAGCGGAACATCCCATACCAAAAATGTCTCGCCCTGTGCAATTACTGTTGCCGTTTTATTCTGTAAAAAGGCCAATATCGCCGGATGCATCATTGCATTCAATTGTGCCCTTGCATTCGGATCAGTATAAATCATACGTGCTGTTGCCGGTCTGTCCAATGTTCCGTCCGCTGACAGCAATTCCAAACCGAATTTCTCAACAATCCGTGTCAAAAGTGCCGTTCCCGGCGCAACAACAGCGCGAGCCGCCGTATCCGCATCGAGCACAACCACACCATGCTCCCGCAACCACGCTGACACAACACTTTTCCCCGACGCGATTCCTCCTGTTAATCCGATAATCATTTCTCACCTACCGTTGACAACGTGGACAATATACTGTGCCGCGACCGCCCAAACGCATCTTACGAAGCACCGCACCGCAACATCGACATAACTCACCACCACGACCGTACACTTGCAAATATCGTACATGCTCTCCACGAGCACCGTTACTGTCCCGATAGTCACGAAATGATGTCCCCCCATGCGATAATGCATCTTCCAACACGACCTGTACTGCCGCGCATAGGCGAATACATGCATCTTTACTCATTCGTCGTGCGCTTCGATCTGGGCGAATTCCCGCCGCAAACAATGCTTCATCTGCATAAATATTGCCAATACCCGCCACCACTTGCTGATTCAACAATATTATTTTAATTGGCGCCGTCCGACGACGTGTCGCCGCGTAAAGATACTCCGGTGTCCATTCCGTCCCCAGAGGCTCCGGTCCGAGCCTGTACAACGACGGTTCATCATTCAACTCTATCGTCGGCAATACAGTCACCGAACCAAACGTACGGACATCACGAAATACAAGTTCAGCTCCGTTATCCAGTCCAAACTTCACCCGCACATGTGTCCGCTCCGTCGGTTCCACATCATACAACAAGGCTCCCGTCATCCGTAAATGCACGCACAATGTGAGGCAATGATCCGTATCCAAAAACAAATATTTTCCTCGCCGACGCACGTTGACAAAAGTTTCCCCGCAAGGGGCATCGGCAGCATTCGTCCGGTTGACAAATGATTTTGCCAAAAAAACATCCCGTCTTACAATCCGTCGCCCCAACAAAACTTCAATCAATTGTCGACGGATAACTTCCACCTCCGGTAATTCGGGCATTATTTTGCCGCCTCCCAATCGGAACCATAATGTACATCCACCGCCAGCGGCACCGCCAATACCGCGGCCTGTTCCATGCAGCGCGTCACAATATCCGTAACTTGTTCCCGCTCCGATTCACAGATTTCCAGTACCAATTCGTCATGCACTTGAACCACCATACGACTTTTCAATCCTGCCGCATGTAAAGCCCAATGCACCCGATTCATCGCAATCTTGATAATATCCGCTGCCGTTCCCTGAATTGGAGTGTTCAGCGCAGTACGTTCCGCAAACGAACGTCGATTAAAATTGCGGCTATGAATATCCGGCAATTGACGTACACGACCAAACAGCGTTTCTACCTGCCCTGTTTCCCGTGCCGTTTCCACAATGTTTTCCATAAATTCATGCACCTTCGGATACCTTGCCAGATATGTGTCGATATAGGCCCCCGCTTCCGCTCGGGTAATTCCTAAATCTCGTGCCAAACCATAATCGCTGATTCCGTAAATAATGCCGAAATTAACCGCTTTTGCGTGCGATCGCTGCGCATCCGTCACTTCTTCGGGATCAATATGCAACACCTCTGCCGCGGTTCGTCGGTGAATATCTTCACCGTGCAAAAATGCAGATTGCAAGCCTTTATCACCTGAAATATGTGCAAGAATTCGCAGTTCTATCTGCGAATAATCTGCCGATAAAAATCCGTCATATCCATCGCCCGGCACAAAAATAGAACGAATTCGACGCCCCTCTGCTGTCCTAATCGGAATATTCTGTAAATTCGGATCCGAACTGCTCAAGCGTCCTGTTGCTGTCACCGTCTGATTAAACGATGCATGAATACGATGAGTATCGACATCAATCAATCCTTCCATACCGTCAAGATACGTCGATACCAATTTCGTCAACGTCCGATACTCCAACACCATGCCAACTACCGGATGTGAATCTCTCAACCCTTCCAACACTTCAACATTCGTTGAATATCCTGTTTTCGTTTTTTTAGCAGGCGGCAACCCTAACTTATCAAACAAAATCGTGCCCAACTGTTTGGGGCTTAAAATATTAAATGTTTCTCCTACCGATATATATATTTTTTCTGCCAGCTGTGTAATTCGTACATTTAACTCGTCACGAATTTCATGCAACTGTGATGTATTAACATAAATTCCTGTCCGCTCTAAAGCAGCGAGCACTTGCACTAACGGCATTTCAATATCCCGATATAACGCTGTCAATCCGGCTTGTGCCAATGCATCTGTGACCGGCTGATCCAACTTATACAAAGCCTGCGCCTTTTGTAGCAACATTTGTACTTCATCAGCAGTATCCGGCAGCGGCACCGCAAATTTTTCCGCAATATATGATAACGGATATGCAGTCCGCACAGGATCAAGCAGGTATGCCGCCACTGCGACATCAGCCACGTCCGCCACGGAAATCGGCACCGCACCGACAGCATATAGTATTTTGGCGTCTGTCGTTATCACATGTAATTCCGATGCCAAAATCGCTTCTATGATACCCTGTGCATGTTTTTCATCCCAATAGTAATTTTGCTCTGCCGTAACCACCGTCAAACCCCGACAAACTAAATGAGGCGTGCGTCCCGTAATATTCCATGCAACCGCAATACTATCCCATGCTGCCACCACCGACGAATCCGCATTTTCAATGTAATCAATGTCTGTAGCGACAATACGCTCCGACGATATTGCAAACAGATCGCCTTCCGTAGCAATCAAACCGGCCTGTTGCAACTTTGTCAGTACTTGTTGAAAACCGAGCCGACGAAACAATTCTTCTACCTCTGTCGGCCGTGACTGCGGAACCATCTCATCCCAGTTAAAATCAAACGGCACCTCCCGCTCAATTGTTGCCAGCTCTTGTGAAAGATACGCGCTGTCTTTGTGTTCTCGCAAGCGTTCCTGTAACTTCGGGCCCCGAATTTCTTCTAAATGAGCATACACCTGATCTAAATTGCCATATTCTGCCAGCAACTTTTGTGCGGTTTTTTCGCCGACTCCGGGAACGCCGGGAATATTATCCGATGCATCCCCCATCAACGCTTTCAAATCAACCACTTGTTCCGGCGTAATATGATACACTTCTTCAATTCTTGACGCCGTCATCGCTTCCATTTGGGTGATTCCTTTTTTTGTCAGATACACAGTCGTATCGTCATTCACCAACTGTAACGTATCACGATCACCGGTAACAATGGCAACACTATACTTGCCGGCCGCTGCCTTTGCCAAAGTACCGATCAGATCATCGCCTTCATACCCTTCTTTTTCATAGCGGGCAATTCCCAAGGTTGTCAATACTTCTCGAATTAATGCAAATTGCGGCACCAAATCCTCCGGTGCATCCGGACGGTGTCCTTTATAATCAGCGTATTTCTCGTTACGAAATGTAACCCGTCCGCGGTCAAACGCAACCGCCATTCGATCCGGCTTCAACTCCTCATACAATTTCGCAAGCATCAGCAAAAAACCGTAAACTGCATGTGTAGGAACGCCTTGTGGTGTTGAAAGCGGCGGTAATGCAAAAAACGCACGATATAACAAACTGTTTCCGTCAATCAAGACTAATTTTTGTGTCATGGCTCCTCCTCAAGTATCAATGTCATTATAACATACCGCATACCTCTCTCCTGTAAGGAGCTGATTTCATTTTTCTTTGGCCTTGCGTTACAATGGCAATATGAATATGCAATGGAAAATTACCGCAAACGAAGACGGATATCGCATTTCTTACATATTGAAACAACGAGGCTATTCCTTATCGCAGCGACGACGCCTGCGAAAAATTGCCCGTGTAGAGAGGAACGGCATCGCCTCCAATTGGGATGCGACCGTTATGGTTGGCGACACGATCACCCTCCATTGGGATGATCCGCACCCGTTAACACCATGGACATACCCTTTAGAGATTATGTATGAAGATGCCGATTTTTTGGTTGTCAATAAACCGGCCGGAATGTTGACCCATGCAACCGCCTCCGAACGGAGTCATACTCTTTTGCACGCCATACAAGCCTACCTGAACGAAACTCGTGGTGAAACCAGACCGCATCCGATTCATCGGTTGGATCGACAAACTTCGGGACTGATTGTCATTGCGCTTAACGCGAAAGCCCAACATGACTTTATGCAATCGGCATTTACCAACTTGCAACGCAGTTATGAAGCTATCGTCACCGGATATTTCCCTTCGCCTTTTGCCGATATCCGCCTGCCGATAGCTCGTAAATCCGGCAGCATTATCGAACGTGAAGTCAACTTTACCGACGGACAAACGGCTCGCACCTATATCCGGCGCATCGCCGTACACTCCGCTGCCTCACGTTTGCAAATTCAGCTGGCAACGGGACGTACACATCAGATTCGTGTTCATCTTTCCCACTTGGGATATCCCTTATTGGGTGACGATCTTTACGGAGGCTCCCGAAAATATATCACGCGACAAGCGTTGCATGCTTTTGCAATCACTTTCTTTCACCCGTATTCACATCGTCTCATCTATACAAGCTGCCCTTGTCCCGCCGATATGCAGACATTAATCGACCATTTTTCATTGCACTAAAAAAGACTTGCCTATGCAAGTCTTTTTTAGTGCAATGATCTATCTGGCGACAAGCCGTTATTTCGTTCCGAAAATCCGGTCTCCCGCATCTCCCAACCCGGGCACAATGTATCCGTGGTCATTCAGGTGATCATCTAATGCCGCCGTATAAATTTCTACATCGGGATGCTCTTTATTCACCACACGCACCCCCTCGGGAGCCGCAACAATACACATCAGCTTAATAGATTGCGCACCTTTTTCTTTCAGCAACGTAATGGCCGCCGAGGCAGAACCCCCGGTAGCCAACATCGGATCTGTTACAATAAACTCACGTTCTGTAATATCCGAGGGAAGTTTACAATAATATTCAACGGGGCGCAGCGTTTTCGGATCACGGTACAAACCTACATGTCCCACCCGTGCCGTCGGAATTAAGCTGAGCATGCCGCCAACCATACCGAGTCCGGCCCGCAATATCGGCACAATGCCGACTTTTTTCCCCGCAACACGCTTTCCTATCGTATTTCCGACCGGGGTCGTAACCGGGACATCTTCCAAAGGCAAGTCTCGCGTAATTTCATATCCCATCAACAAAGTAATTTCTTCCAACAATTCACGAAAATCTTTAGAGCTTGTATCCTGACTGCGCAACAATGTCATTTTATGCTGAATTAACGGGTGATCCAATACATGAATATTCATCGACATCCTCCTCATTTGTAAAGCGGATATGCACGACAAAGTGTCGCCACACGTTGTCGCACCGTTTCCGCCACATCGTTATCCTCCGGTGCGCGCAACATGGTTGCAATAATCGATGCGATTTCACGGAAATCATCTTCTTTAAATCCGCGTGTCGTTAACGCGGGCGTTCCCAATCGAATCCCGCTGGTAATAAACGGACTCTGCGTCTCAAACGGAATCGTATTTTTGTTGCAAGTAATTCCGACATCATCAAGTACTTTCTCCGCAGTCTTACCTGTCATCTGCAACGATGAATGAACATCCACAAGCATCAAATGGTTATCCGTCCCCCCCGTCACAATTCGCAAACCGTGCGCTTGCAACTCATCCGCCAACACTTTTGCATTGACGATCACCCGGCGGGCATAATCTGCAAATGACGGTTTCAGTGCTTCTCCGAGTGCGACCGCTTTCGCTGCAATTACATGCATCAGCGGACCGCCTTGTATTCCGGGGAAAATAGACTTGTCGATCGCCTTTGCATATTTTCCCCGACACATAATCAATCCGCCACGGGGTCCACGAAGTGTTTTATGCGTCGTCGTCGTCACCACATCGGCTACCTCAACGGGATTTGAGTGCAATCCTGCCGCCACCAATCCTGCAATGTGTGCCATATCTACCATAAAAATAGCATCGACATCATGTGCAATCGCTGCCATGCGTTCAAAATCAATGCTGCGAGAATACGCACTGCCACCCCCGATAATCAATTTCGGGCGTGTCTGTTTGGCAATTTTCTCCATCTCATCGTAATCAATTCGTTCGGTGTCTTCACGAACACCGTAAGGTACGATCCGAAAATAGCTTCCCGATACATTGACCGGACTGCCATGCGTCAAATGACCGCCATGTGCCAAATTCATGCCCATGATCGTATCCCCATAGTTGAGCAGTGCAAAGTACACGGCAAAATTTGCCTGAGAACCGGAGTGTGGCTGTACATTGACATGTTCCGCGCCAAACAACTCACGCGCTCGCTCCTGTGCCAGCGTTTCTACTTGATCAACAAATTCACATCCTCCATAATAACGCTTTCCGGGGTACCCTTCCGCATATTTGTTGGTCAGCACGCTTCCCTGTGCTTCCATTACCGCCCGACTGACAAAATTTTCCGAAGCAATCATTTCTAACTTATTTTCTTGCCGTAACTGCTCCGACTGCATATATCCGTATAATACCGGATCCTGTGTTTGTATGCTTGTCATAGTATTTCTCCCTACCCCTGTATGTATTATTGGTACCGTGCGCGTTCGCCACCGATGAGCGGATACCTCGTCCGTGCCGCCACAACCGTCGCTTGACCGATACGGTGGTGCTCCAAACGCACCGGTACGGCTACTCGCCGCAAATGCATACCAATTAATGTCTGACCGATATCCAACCCGCCATGTGCGGCTACCCGTTCTACAACAACGGGATGATTGAACAATGCCATCGCATTTGTCGCCAGCGAACCTCCCGCATGCAACCACGGTACAACTGATACCCGATCATACCCATACCGTTCCGCCGTCTCCTGTTCTACTACTAGCGACCGATTTAAATGCTCACAGCATTGAATTGCTAACGCTAGATTCCGTTCTTTTGCGACTTCTAGCAAGGCCTGCACTACCTCTGTACCGATTTCCATTGAGCTGTTCTTTCCAATCACGCCACCTGCAATCTCACTGGATGAACCTCCGACGACAATCAGCTGATGCGGTGCAAATTCTGCGATGTCGCACAATTCACGAAACGCTGCTGTCGTTTCTTGCCTGATGTTCATGCTCGCTCCTTTTCTATCTCACTTATCTTATTGACGCGTCGTTCATGGCGTCCGCCTTCAAATGTTCCCGTCAAAAACGCATGTACAATATCCAGCGCTAATCCCGGGCCGATAACTCGCTCCCCCATCGCCAATATATTGGCATCATTATGCGCACGGGATGCTTTTGCCGAAAACGTATCATGACACAATGCCGCTCGAATGCCCGCTATTTTATTCGCCGCAATGGATATACCGATTCCCGTTCCGCAGATCAAAATGCCGAAGGTCCCCACACTCTCCTTAACTTGCATTGCTACCTTACGGGCAATATCCGGATAATCACAGGAATCTGTTGAATATGTCCCGCAATCGACGACTTCGTACCCATGTTCTTGTAAATTCTGGCGAATTATTTCTTTTAGTTGATATCCGCCGTGATCACTGCCAATAACCACTCGCATGTCCGCGCCTCCTATCCTTCTCTATGTATCGTACCACAAGATGAGTCATCACGGTATAATTATTTTTCCATATGCTTCAAGGCCTGTAAAATTTTCCGCTCGATTTCCGACGCACAAAACTTATATTCTGCCAGCGTACCGCCGAACGGATCACTGATGTCACCTGTTTCTCCTGCCCATTCCGACAAGGTCAATACTTTATCTTCCTCCTCCGGATACATCTTTCGAACCATGTCTTTCATCGCACCTGTCATAACAACCACCAAATCCGCCGCTTGCACATATGCTTCCGCTAAACGTCGCGCACGATGGTCTTGCAGGTTGACCCCGCGTTGCTGCATAACCGTTTGTGCCTGCTCTGCCGCCGGCGCGCCGACACCGGGCATCAGCCCCGCAGAAAGTGCCATCCATCCATCTTTGTGCTCTGTTTGAATTTCACGATTCAACAATGCTTCCGCCATCGGGCTACGACAGGTATTTCCCGTGCACACAAATAATACCCGCATTATATAACCTCCTTAATATGATAGCCTGCCGCTTTCGCCAGTCGATTCATAATCGCCATACCAAGACCCGTCGGAGCAATGCCTTCAGCGATAATCTCCGTGATTGGCAATTGTTCCAACGTCGTCAACGCCATATACAGACTCCGCGCCATCGCTCGTTGATCTTCCCGCTTTCCCCAGACAAAAGTATGCGCCTGCGACGGCAAGTGTTGTGCTGTTTCCTGGCTGATAAAGTAGCCGCAATCCGAACGATAATTATTCTGTATCATGCGCGCGACCGCATTTTTCGCCCCTTGAAAAATGACTACGGGAACACGAGGCGAATAATGTCGATATTTCATGCCGGGAGATTTCGGCACGCCGTGACCTGCCAGGGCAGGGTCCATGTAAACCGGCGCATAAGCAGACAACATTTCTTCTGTCACCGCCCCCGGTCGATATATCGTAATATTCCCGTCCGTACAAGCAACCACTGTTGATTCAACGCCAACCGTGCATGGTCCTCCATCCAGTATCATTGCAATCCGACCATCTAAATCGTGCCACACCATATCCGCATCAGTCGGACTCGGCCGTCCGGATTGATTGGCACTGGGCGCGGCAATCGGTACGCCTGCGGCCTGAATCAGTGACAATGCAATCGGATGCAGCGGTGACCGTACTGCCACCGTGTCGCCGCCGCCCGTTACCGTTGACGATACCAGTTCCGTCTTGGGAAATATCAACGTCAAAGGACCCGGCCAGAAGTCATCAATTAATCGTTCTTCCAACGGGCTGACTGCAGCCGCCGCCAAATCAAGCATAGCTCGTCCATCCACATGTAAAATCAACGGATTATCACTTGGGCGTCCTTTGGCAAGATATATCGAACGGGCAGCCGTTTCATCCAGTCCGTTAGCCCCCAGTCCGTATACGGTTTCCGTTGGGAATGAAACCAATTCCCCCGCCAACAATAACTCTGCCGCCCGTTGTATTGACGGATCCGTGGGCATCACCTCCACGGATACGTTGATTCGCTCTGTTTTCATAATTTCACTTCCCATACAACAACGCGATGATGCCCCCCCAAGTCCCGACAGAGAATCGCTTGCGTATAGCGACCATCTGCCGCTACCATATTCTGTACCGCATGCCCCTGCTCATAGCCGATTTCTATCGCACACAATCCGCCCGATACAACAAAATCTGCCGCTTCTCGTATCAGTCGCCGAATGACATCCAGCCCGTCATGTCCTCCATCCAGCGCCAACTGCGGCTCATGCCGTACCTCTGGTGACAACGTCTCTATCGCCGCGGTTGGAATATAAGGAGGATTGGATACCAAAATATCAAACTTCTCGCCTGTCACGGCTTGAAACAAATCACTTTTCCGTACAGTCACACGCGATGCCACATCCAACTCTGCAAAATTATCGGCAGCTACTGCCAATGCAGCAGGTGACAGATCAACGGCCACTCCCTGCCAATGTGAACGATAATGCAGTAAACTTCCGATTATCGCGCCGCTTCCCGTACCGATATCCAGTACACGTAACGAATCATCCGTGCGCCGTGCCAATACCTCTATCACTAGTGTTTCCGTATCCGCCCGCGGAACCAACACATCCGTCGTCACACGAAATGATAATCCCATGAACTCTTTCTCTCCCAAAATGGCCGCTATAGATTCTCCTGCCACCCGCCGCAGCAACCAAGACTTTAACTGCGCCAACTCCGCTGCCGTCAGAGGTTTATCATAATGCGTATACAAGTACAGGCGATCCTCACCGACCGCCTGCGCCAATAACAGCTCCGCCTCCAACCGAGCATCCGGTATACATTTATCTTGCAAATATCCTGCCAACCAGTTCAGCATACTACGTAAATCCCACGTTTGAATCATGTCATCGCCTGCAACTTTTCCGTCTGATCGGCTGTCACCAAACCGGTCAAAAGATCATCCAAATCGCCATCAAGCACTTGCAACAACTGATATATTGTCAAATTGATTCGATGATCGGTTACACGTCCTTGCGGAAAATTATATGTCCGAATTCGCTCAGATCGATCTCCGGTACCGACCTGGCTCTTGCGGTCAGCCGCCATTTTATCATGCGCATCTTGCTCCGCCTTCGCAAGCAATCTGGCCCGCAACACACGCATCGCCTTTTCCTTGTTTTTCAACTGACTTTTTTCATCCTGACAAGTAACTACAATCCCCGTCGGATGATGCGTAATGCGCACTGCACTCGCCGTCCGATTGACATATTGCCCGCCGGCTCCCGACGCACAATATGTATCAATGGTAAAATCTCCCGGTGCAATCTGAATTTCCACATCATCTGCTTCCGGCAACACTGCGACTGTCACGGTAGAGGTGTGTACCCGCCCCGAGCTTTCCGTTTCAGGAACTCGTTGTACACGATGAACACCGCTCTCATATTTCAGTTTAGAATAGGCTCCGCGGCCGTGAATCCCTAAAATAGCTTCTCTGTATCCGCCCAATCCCGTATCGTTCCAATCCATCAATGTCGCTTTCCAACCTTGACGTTCGGCAAAACGCGTATACATGCGCAACAAATCGGCAGCAAACAGTGCCGCTTCATCTCCCCCGGCACCCGCGCGAATTTCTACGATCACGTCTTTGTCATCATGCGGATCTTTCGGTAATAATAAAAGTTTCAGCTGCTCTTCCAGTTTTTTTCGTTGAACTTTTCCCCAAACCAACTCTTCCTTCGCAAGCGCTGTCATATCTTCATCTGCCTTGGCATCCTGCAAAATTTCATCTGCTTCCGCAATTGAGGCCAATACTTTTTTATACTCCCGATACACATTAACTGTATCCGCCAAATCAGCATGCCGCTTCATGAATTGCCGCCATTCGTCCTGACGTGCAATCACGGTAGGATCACTGATCTGCTGCTCCAAATCCATAAATGTATCTTCAATAATCTGCAACTTATCCTGCCACATATGCTCCTGTCATTTCTTTCATTGACTTTGTTACTACCGCCTCTTCTATAGGTTTAGCTTCTTCCAATGCACGAATTGCTACTTCGATTTGATCGTCATGCGGTTCGCGTGTTGTGATTAATTGCAACCACAAACCGGGGCGTACCAATGCTTGCAAAACAGGATTCGTCGTTTCTGCTGCCATACGAATCCACTCATACGCCAATCCCGCTACTACCGGCATCAATAACACTCGTGATACAATTCGTTCCCATAAAGAAGGCCAGCCTAAAAACGCAAATATAAAAATGCTAATAACTACCACCATCAACAAAAAGTTCGTTCCGCAGCGCGGATGCAATCGTGGCTGTATACGCACATTTTCTACTGTCATCGGCAAGTTTTTTTCATAACAAAAAATCGTTTTGTGCTCCGCACCATGATACTCAAATACCCTCTGAATATCTTTGGTCAAGGAAATACCGTATAAATATGCAAGAAATATCAACAGACGGATCAGCCCCTCGGCCAAATTCATTGCCACCGGATGCCCTGTCATCCCCGGAATAAATTTCACGGCATACGTCGGAATTGCCAAAAATAAGACAATGGCAAACAAGGTTGACAGTGTCATTGTCAGATAAATTTCCCGATCACTCAATGCATCCTCTTCTTCGCCGGCCGCTTGCGCGGAAAACATCAGCGACTTCATCCCGATCAGCAATGATTCATACAATGCTATCATTCCACGCAACATCGGTTTTTTTAGCACGGGGAATCGCGCCGATATACTTTGCAACTTCGTTTTTTGTACAACAATACCGCCTCCCGGCTCACGTACTGCCGTTGCAATATATTCGGGACCGCGCATCATTACACCTTCAATGACAGCCTGTCCGCCAACATATACCTTTTTCTCCGATACCTCTTTGTTCATATATTCTCCTTATAAAAAATAGGCAGACACCATTACGTGCCCGCCTATCTTTGTTACTCGCTGTCTTTGCCGTATCGTTTATTGAATTTTTCAATACGACCGCGCGCTTTCGCAAAACGCTGCTGGCCCGTATAGAACGGATGCGACTTGCTGCTGATATCCACGTTAATCAACGGGTATTCATTCCCGTCCTCCCACTGAATTGTCTGATTGGACGTCATCGTAGAACGTGTCAAAAATGCAAAGTCCGCGCCCGCATCCTGAAATACGACCGGATGATACTCTGGATGGATTCCTTTTTTCACAGTTGGCACCTCTTTTCTATGTCACACTAATACTAAATAAGTATAGCAAATGCCATCTGCAAATGCAAGCATCCATCCTGTTTTCATGTACATTCACCCTCGGATGCTGTCATTTTTATATGTCAGTACTTATTTCGCAAGCTGTGCAAATGTATCTTTCAGCTTATCAGGATGATTGCCGACAATGCGCTGCACTTCTTTTCCGCCGACAAAAAAAAGTAAACTCGGTACCCCCATCACATCCATTTCACCCGCTAAATCTCCGCCTTCATCCACGTTAACCTTGACGACCTTGATCTTACCGGCATATTCTTCCGCCAACGCATCCACCACTGGCGTAATCATCTTGCACGGACCGCACCACGGAGCCCAAAAGTCGACCAATACCGTGCCGGCATAACCGGTTACTTCCGTTTCAAACTCTGCTTTTGTTGTAATTTCTGTAATTGTTGCCATCTCTATATCCTCCCTTACTAACATATCTAATAATTTCATTATACCCATTTTGCCACTGTTCGTCAATTTTACGATTTATCTTTTCGACTGATCGCAATAAATAAAAATCCGCCGTAGCGGATTCATGCGAGTGATCAATAAGCCGAGTTCTGTCCCGTTTTCACGGTGGCAATCATCTATCTAGACGGCAAGTTACCTTACCGCTCCAGCGACACACCCAAAAGGTCAGCGGGCAGCTTCATCCCTTTTCTATTCGGTCTTGCTCCAAGTGGGGTTTACCTGGCCGATGAGTTACCCCATCGCCGGTGCGCTCTTACCGCACCGTTCCACCCTTACCGTTGCCGGCGGTTTTCATTTCTGTGGCACTATCCCTGAGGTCGCCCTCGCCGGACGTTATCCGGCACCCTGCCCTGCGGAGCTCGGACTTTCCTCGAGTTAAACTCGCGATTGCCTCTCCTACTCGCAAAAGTAAGTGTATCATTCGTACTCCTTTTTGTCAAAACTTCGCATTCAAAAAGAGCGACTGTTGTCGCTCTTTATTCATCATTTGTGGTGGGCCCACCTGGGATCGAACCAGGGACCGACCGGTTATGAGCCGGTTGCTCTACCCCTGAGCTATAGGCCCTGTAGAAATGCATTTCTATTATACTGTATCCGATTTACAGGCGTCAAGTGTCAAAGATAGTCGGTAATCCGTTCGTGTCTGCCTTTATTGCGCAGTTTTTCTAATGCTTTTCTTTCAATCTGACGAATACGTTCGCGCGTCACATCAAAATATTGTCCGACCTCTTCCAACGTACGCTGCTTGCCGTCTTTCAAGCCAAACCGCAAATAAATCACTTCCCGCTCACGCGATGTCAGGCCTTGTAAAATATCATCCACTTGCTCACGCAACATAATCGCAGACGCCGCTTCTTCCGGTGCGACTGCATTGCGATCTTCAATAAACTCTACCAAGTGCGAATCTTCTTCTTCTCCGATCGGCGTCTCCAGCGATACCGGCTCCTGTGCGATTTTCATGATCTCACGCACCCGATCTACTGTAATATCCATCTCGGCCGCAATTTCCTCCGGCACAGGATCTCTTCCCAGTTTTTGCAACAAATTGCGTGAGGTGCGAACCAACTTGTTAATTGTTTCCACCATATGCACGGGAATACGAATAGTACGAGCCTGGTCGGCAATCGCTCGAGTAATCGCCTGTCGAATCCACCATGTCGCATAGGTGCTGAATTTATAACCCTTGGTATAGTCGAATTTCTCCACCGCTTTGATTAAGCCGAGATTTCCTTCCTGCATCAAATCCAAAAATTGCATGCCCCGACCGACGTAACGTTTGGCAATACTCACTACCAAACGTAAATTGGCATCCGTCAAGCTCTGCTTTGCTTCATGTGCATCACGCAAAATGTATTGTTCCTGCGTGTCGGTATCCGCATCAAAAAAAGATAATTGCAACAACTCTCGCACTTGTTTTTCTGTATACGGTGACATACCGACCGACTCCGCTTCCAACGGCATGCCTGCTACCTCCTGCGCCAATTCGGAGGCTTTTTCTACGCTCAATTTCCCTTCAATATGCACATCCAAAGCGACCAGTGCCTGTTCCAGCAACCGCTGTATTTCCGACTCATTTTGCCACTCTTTCGGCAACACAAACACCGCATAAGGTATCTCTCGATCCTCATCAATTTGATCGGCATGAGCAGATATCCAATCAATCACTGCCTGACGTTTTTTTCTCTGCGCTTCTATTTCTTTTCCTGCCTCGATACGTTTCGCAAGTTCTACTTCCTGATCTCCGGTCAACAGCGGTACCCGACCGATCTCTTTTAAATACATACGAACAGGATCATCCAAATTGACTTGATCGCTCGCATCTTGAACGGCGAATTGAGCAGCGGTCTTAGCATCTTCATCGGTTACTTCATCATCTTCTTTGTCCGCATTGATCAGCTCAATCCGTGCGACTTGAAACATTTCATAGATCTCTTCTATTTTTTCCGGGTTCAGTTCAAACACCGCCAGACGATCCATGACATCATCTTCGTTGAGCTGTTTTTCTTTTTTCCCCAATGTCATTAACTCCGCCAATGTACCTTCTAGCGTCGACGAGTCTTCGTCTTTCTTCACCGTACTGCGTTTCGATGAACGCGTCGCAGTTTTCACTCCGCTCTTCTTCGCTTTTCTTTGCTTTTTGTCATGAGTGGCGGTGGATGTTTGGCATTTTTGCACAACATCTCGTTCCCCGTTTGCGGGCGTTTCCGTTTCATCTGACTGTATATTTGTTGCGGTAAGTAGCGTACCGTCTGTATCCATGCGGAACAAACCGATTTCTTGCAGCCGTTGATTTAATGTCACAATGCTGCGTTGCGAAAAACGATGTTTCTGTAAATCGGCGTTGGCCTCGCCGACAGTCACCTCTCCATTTTCGCAGCGAGTAATCAACTTGACTGCTTCTTCTATACGTTCTGCAACCGTTTTCCGTTTCCGCTTTGGGCGATTCACTGTCGTTTGTTGCTTCATGACTGTTACCTCATCCGCTTTCCCCACCGTATCCTTCAATCAATCTCTCTCCTTCAGTCCGTATTATTGCAGCAGATTTCCTTTAGCACGAAGTTTCTCCAGTGCTTTTCGTTCAATCTGCCGTATACGCTCACGCGTCACATCAAAATATTCTCCGACCTCTTCCAGCGTCCGATGTTTTCCATCCCGCAGTCCGAATCGCAGATAAATAACTTCCCGTTCCCGCTCGGGCAATGCGTCCAACGCGCGCTCGATTTGTTCTCGTTGCAAAATTGCTGCTGCTGCTTCCTCCGGTGCAACCGCGTCATGGTCCTCGATAAATGCGCCCAAATGGGAATCTTCTTC
This sequence comes from uncultured Veillonellaceae bacterium, assembly GCA_947254705.1. GTDB lineage: Bacteria > Bacillota > Negativicutes > Veillonellales > Negativicoccaceae > CAMCNU01. The sequence goes on along the minus strand of CAMYCX010000006.1, from coordinate 3,638 downwards.
TTCACCGATCGGTGTTTCTAATGATACCGGCTCTTGGGAAATCTTCATAATTTCTCGCACTTTTTCAACACTGATTTCCATCATTTCCGCCAATTCTTCTTCTGTTGCCTCACGGCCCTGCTCATGTGATATCTGTCGCTCAAATCGATTCAATTTATTAATTGTTTCCACCATATGAACAGGAATACGGATAGTCCTTGCCTGATCCGCAATGGCACGGGTAATCGCTTGACGAATCCACCAGGTCGCATAGGTGCTGAATTTGAACCCTTTAGTGTAATCATACTTCTCTACCGCACGCAACAACCCCATATTTCCTTCCTGTATCAAATCCAAAAAAGACAATCCCCGATTGACATACCGTTTCGCAATACTGACAACCAGCCGTAAGTTCGCATCAGACAATTCCTTACGTGCCAATACCGAATCCTCTTTCAGACGTTGCAATTCCGCCTCTGTTTCCGTACCGTCAATTTCCCCGGGAGCATGAATCCGTTGCGCAATTTCTATCTCTTCTTGCGCATCCAGCAAATCTACCTGGCCGATTTCTTTCAAATAAACACGGACATGATCATCCATCCGTGCACCGGAGGATCCGACGAGTCTCTCATCTTCCGTATGTCCCGCGGCACCGGCGAAGACCGTCACGTTGCGGGCTGCCAAGCGGTCCAGGGTACGATCCCACCGCCCGTAAGTCCACTTCTCGCGCTCGGCACGTTGCCGTATTTCATCATAGGCTAATTGATTGTTTCCGTCAACACAGGCCATCAATTCCGCCATTTGCCGCTCTAGTCCCCGCTTTGCTGTATCTGCCATGTCCTCTCCTTATGCTTATTGCCATTTACGCATCATTTTATTCACTTTCATGCCCGCCTTCATTTCTTCTCGATACCGTGCTTCATCTCCCTTGCGAATATAGTCTTCCGCTTGCTGACAATGTTGTTCGTACATATCTTGCAAAGCCGCTCGGCGCAACGGTCTCATATACGAAAATGCCGGTGTTTCACTGCTTGGTCTTGCCCCCATCAACATACGTGCATATCGCTCACGAGATGCTTCCGGCACCGTTGCACGAACTGTTTTTTCTGTCAGTTGTCCCGTTTCTTGCCAAAGCGAAAGGCATTGTGCATATATATCTTTCCACAGCGGGTCGGTAAAATCTTCAACCGGCACATCGGCCGCTACCGCTGACATATCGCCCCCTTGCAACAGATACCCCAATAATAATGCCTCTGCATGTTGCCGCTGTATATTTGCTGTAGGTGTTGCTGCCTTAGTGGCATCCGCGGTTACCGGCGCGACATATACATCTTTATTAACCTTATCAATATATTGCTTGGCTTCACTGCGCACCAAGCCTTCGTTCATCCGTAATGCATTCGCAAGTTTTGTCAAATATCCGTCTACGGCCACCGCATTTTCCGTTTCCACAATCAGCGGTATCATTTCATGCAGAATTTGATTTTTTCCCTCAATCGTTGTCGGGTTACCTTGCTTTAACGCCATCTTCAGCGAATAGTCAATCACTCCTTGTGCTGCCCGTACCGCATCTTGCCATGCCTCCACACCATGTTCACGAATATATTCATCTGGATCTTTACCGTCGGGCAGTGTCACGATTCGCAATTGAATTCCCACCTTGCGTGCAATTTCAATCGCCCGTTTTGTCGCTGCTCGGCCTGCCTGATCCATATCATATGCAATTAACAGTTCTTTCGCCGAACGATGCAGCAATCGGGCTTGTGACTCCGTAAATGCCGTCCCCAATGAGGCCACCACATTTGTTACGCCCTGATTATGGACGCCGACTACATCCATATACCCTTCTACCAGAACAGCCTGAGATGTCCGGCGAATTGCAGGCAACGCTCGAGATAAAGCAAACAAAAGATTTCGTTTATTAAATATCGCTGTTTCCGGCGAATTCAAATATTTTGGTTCACCTATATCAAGAATACGTCCTCCGAACCCGACCACACGACCTTTCCCATCGCGAATCGGAAACATGCATCGCCCGCGGAATCGATCATATACCTCCCCATTTTTCTCTGTACAGAGTCCGGATGCCAACAACAATTCCTTACTATATCCTCGTTTGGTAAAATCCCGATACAAGCGAGACCATTCATCAACAGCATAGCCAAGCTTAAAATCAAGCACCGTCTGTGCGGACAGTCCTCGCTTTTTCCAATATTCCAAACCGGGTCCCCCGAGAGCGGTTTTTGTCAAACAGTTATGAAAATAATCTGCCGCCAACTCATTAATTTCATACAGGGATTGGCGCCATTTTTCCCGTTTACGTTCTGCCGGCGATAAATTCGTTTGCGGTATATCCAGATGAATTCGGTTGGCCAAACGCTCCACCGCCTCCGGGAAAGTACAGTGCTCATATTTTTGAACAAATGAAAATACATCGCCCGCCTCATGACAGCCGAAGCAGTAAAAGAAATTTTTCTCAGGCGAAACAGAAAAGGACGGCGTCTTTTCATTGTGAAACGGACAACACGCCCAATACGTTTTGCCTTTTTTTTGTAAAGAAACAACTTCACCGATAACCTGCACGATATCATTTCCCGCACGCACCTGATCGATAAAATCTTCACTGAATTTCACGCATCCGCCCCCTTTCACTCTTGTGCTGATATTCTCCGTTCCCTTTCATTTTCCTTTTTCTTCATAAGAACAGGAAAACCGTCGCCCGTAAGCGACGGTCTTTTCTTCCACATTATTTGGCGTAATCAGTCGCACGCGTTTCACGAATGACAACTACCTTAATATGCCCCGGATACTGCAACTCGTTTTGTATACGCTGCGCAATATCATGTACCAACAGCGTTACATCATCTTCCGTCACCGTCTCCGGCTTGACCATGACCCGAATTTCCCGGCCGGCCTGAATCGCATAACAGCTTTCTACACCGTCAAACGATTTGGCAATTTCTTCCAACTTAGTCAATCGCTTCAGATAATTTTCCAATGTTTCACGACGAGCCCCCGGCCGTGCTGCCGAGATGGCATCTGCCGCTGCTACTAATACCGCTTCCACATAGGTTGCTTCCGTATCTCCGTGATGAGATGCAATCGCATTGACGACCACATCCGGTTCCCGATATTTCTTGGCAATTTCGACACCCAGCTCTACATGCGTCTTTCCTTCAATTTCCTGGTCAATTGCTTTACCGATATCATGCAACAATCCGGCTCGTTTAGCCAGTTCCGTATCGGCACCGACTTCCGCCGCCAGTGCGGCCGACAGATTCGCTACCTCAATCGAATGTTGTAATACATTCTGTCCGTAGCTTGTTCGGTATTTCATCCGCCCCAGTATCTTCACCAATTCAGGGTGCATATGATGAATATTGACATCGAACAACGCCTGCTCGCCGGCCTCCCGAATCCGTTTGTCAACTTCTTTCCGCGCCTTTTCGACCATTTCCTCAATACGTGCCGGATGAATCCGACCATCCTTGATTAGGTTTTCCAACGCCACCCGTGCAACTTCCCGCCGCACCTGACTGAATCCGGAAAGCGTAACGGCTTCCGGCGTATCATCAATAATTAAATCAACGCCCGTAGCCATTTCCAATGCGCGGATATTTCTTCCTTCACGGCCGATAATCCGGCCCTTCATCTCATCA
>CAMYCX010000005.1 GCA_947254705.1 uncultured Veillonellaceae bacterium | reverse complement strand
GTGCAACTGCTGTGGGACGGCAAGCCCGTACCCGCCACCCAAATCACCGCCGTTCATGCGGGTTTTTCCACCGGTGATGACATGTCGCAACGCATTCTCACCGATCGCCGCGGCATCGCGCATCTGCGAATCGATGCATGGGGCGCATGGCTCTTGAAAGCACGGGTGGAACGACCGGCGCAAGGCGACATCGCCGCCTTGGCGAATACCGAAGTGTATTACACCTCACTGACTTTCGCCGTTCCCTGATACGAACAAAAAACACGTGCATCGCACGTGTTTTTTTGTGTCCGTATACCTTAATGACGACCGTCAAAATCACCGAAATTCCTGCAACAAATCGGCAAAGCAAGCGGCCGACGGTTTTTCCACTTGTGCCGTCAACGGCGTACTGTCCAAACCGATGGCGTCTTCATAGCAACTGTCCCCTGTATTTTCGTAAATGACACCGGTCACCAGTCCGTCCGTTTCGGCAAGCATCTGCATGGCCGCCAAGCGATTTTGCGGGTCATATCCGTCCCGATCCGCCAAGGCGGTCAGATTTTCCTTGAACCAGTCATAGGTGTTGTGCTTGTTATACGTCACGCAAGGAGTAAATACATTGATATAGGAAAACCCGCGATGCGCCATGCCCCGCATGATGATCTCCACCAACTCTTTGCGGTTGCGGGCATATCCCTGTGCCACAAATCCCGCGCCGGTGGCAAGGGCCATCGAGGTTACCGCCAACGGTGTTTCGATATTGCCGTTCGGTGTCGTTTTCGTGACGAATCCCTTGTCGGAACGAGGACTTGTCTGCCCTTTGGTCAGTCCGTAGACCTGATTGTCAAAAACAATGTAGGTGAGGTCGATATTGCGTTTGATCGCATGTAAAGTATGCCCAAGTCCGATGGCGTAAGCATCACCGTCACCGGCGCAAACAACGACTTCCAGCTCCCGATTGGCCAGTTTGACGCCCTGTGCAAACGGCAGCGGTCGCCCGTGGGTCGTATGCGCCCCGTAGCAGTAAAGATACCCGCCGATACGGCTGGAGCAGCCGATCCCCGAAATCAGCGTCAATCGTTCAAACGGAATGTCGCGTTTCGATGCCGCCTCCTGAATCGCCATTTGTATTCCGAAATCACCGCACCCGGGACACCAGTTCGGTTGAATGGCGTTTTTATATTCCATTGTCTTGGCCATCAGATCACCTCCCGTGCATGAGTCGCCAACGCCGACGATGTCATCGTCATGCCGTCATAACGCAAATGCGACAGATACGGCGCATGCTCCGGTATATGCATCGTCAACAGTTGCCCCAACTGCGCCGTGGCATTGTATTCGACCACCATCGTATGACGCGCGCGACGAATTTGTGCCGCCAGCGCCTCCGTCGGGAACGGCGCCAACAGTCGTACCTGCACCTGATTGACCTTCACCCCGCGTCCGCGCAACATAGACAGTGCTTCTTCAATGACACCGCGGGTCGAATTCATCCCGATCAGCAACAGATCGGCATCATCATACGGTGCATCCGTATACAACGGCTCGAACCGTTCGGCCACCGTACGCAGTTTGCGTTGCCGTTTATCGACCTGTGCCGTACGAACGGCGGGCGATTCCGCTGGCTTGCCGATCGTATCGTGTTCCAATCCCGTCGAGAGGAACATTCCGTTCGGCACGCCGGGACGCGTCCGCGGAGAAATTCCCGACGGCGTAACGGCAAACCGCTCGAAATAGTCCGGCCGTATCAACGGTGGCAAATCGTCCATCACCAGTTCGCCGCGATCAATTCGGACTCGATCCAGTTGAAGCGTCGGGATACTCTGTTTATTTAATCCCATCTGCAAATCGCTCAACACAATCACGGGGCATTGGTATATCTCCGCCAGGTTGAACGCCTCTGCCGTAACGTAGAAACACTCTTCGATCGATGTCGGCGCGACAACGATTTTACCGATGTCGCCGTGCGCATTGTATAGCGCGGCCATGATATCACTGTGCTCGATCTTCGTCGGCATCCCCGTCGACGGGCCGGCCCGCATGACATCGACAATCACCATCGGGATCTCCGCCATCGTCGCCATGGAAATCGACTCCGCCATCAGCGAAAACCCGGGACCCGATGTCGCCGTAAATGCACGAATCCCCGCATAGTTGGCTCCCATCGCCATCATGCACGCCGCCAGTTCATCTTCTGTCTGAACGACGGTGCCGTGCAAGCGTCCGACCGTTTTGATCATGTATTCCATAATCTCCGATGCCGGCGTAATCGGATAACTCGCCATAAATCGTGCTCCGGCCGCCAAGGCGCCGAGTGCGGTCGCTTCATTGCCCGTCATAAACAGCAAATCCGTTTCGGGCGGTGCCGGAAGCGCCCCCAACGACTGCGTATCGCCTTGTTGCTCATCAACGAGCCGCGCTCCTTCCGTAAACGCCCGCACATTGGCCGCTACCACCTCCGGCGCTTTGCCGCCGAATTGTTCGGCAATGGCCGCCACAAACGGATCACGGGCAAACCCGAGCAACGCGACCGACATACCGAGCGCGACGATATTTTTCATTTGCAACATGCCGCATTCCTTCGCCGTATCACTCATCGGGAGCGACAACAGACGCACCCCCGAAGACAATTCCGCCGTCGGATTAAACTTCGCATCGGCAATAATCGTCCCGCCGGAACGCACCTCCCGTGCATGCAGGTCAATCGTTTCCTGATCGAGCGCCACCAGCACATCGACCGCCTCGCCGATCGTGCCGATTTTTTCACTGGCGATCCGCAAAGAAAACGTCGTGTGTCCGCCCTTAATTCGTGACGCGAACAACCGCTGACTGAACAGCGAATACCCTTGCGACGCCAAGACGCGCGCCAAAATTTCGCCGCCCGACTCGATGCCCTCTCCCTGCTGACCGCCCATTTTCCAAATCAAATCTCGTCTGGTCTGCAATGTTCATCCTCCTCACCCTTTTATGACTTCATATCTCCCGCTGCCCATACCGATCCTATCGTCAGCGTACCGATACCGTTTCCCGCGGGACGGGAATACGTACGATACCGTACGCATATGCCGCTACCTCATACGGATTAAATACCAGCTCGATGCGACCGTCCGGCAAGATCGTATAATTCAACTCCCGCTCCGGTGCAAACAACTCCGACAGGAAATCGTCCCAGAAATCGGTATCACCCCAAATCCGTTCCCGCAACTCCCGTTCCACCACCGCTTGCAATTTCGGATACAACGTGCGGCTTGATTCTCCCGCCAACTCACTTACGGTCACCCGCTCTCCCGTCCGTTTATCAAAGACAAAATAATCCTCGCTGTAATCTCCGTGCGGTCCGCCCATATACGAATCGCACCGTTGCATCATCACCAAGTACCGGTCCGTTTCCGCCACCGGTTTGATTTCACTGTGATACACATATACGGGAACATCCGGATACTCGGCCACCGTCTCCTGATATGCCGCGTCCATTTCCATGGCATGTGTCTGCTGTTCCGCTATCATTTGCGCCAACTGGGCATTAACCCGAGACATCGCCGCCGGATTACCGTTCGACCACACTGCCGTTTCCCCCGTCACCGAAATATCCGCCGATGCCGCCGCTGCCGTCCACGGCAATACCGCCGCGCAAACTCCCGCCAACCACCATGCTCGCCAATTCATCGCAACCCCTCCTTGATCTTGATATAGTTATATTATACCATTCCTTCTTGCGCACGGAGCGAAAGCGCAAGCCGCTTCTCACTTGCCGCGCCGTCGCGTTCTTCTCCGTGTCGATCACCGCCGCAACATGCGGCCGTACACGACGTCATGTTAATCCCGCTTGCATCCGTAAGCGGACAACAAAAAACGCGACCGAAGTCGCGTTTGCGTTTACAAGCCGGATACAACATCAGACAAGAGGATCATTCCAAAGGGGAACCGGTGTTGCCAACACTTCGGCAATCGCCCCGGGGGTCACCGGCTCGAAGTAGACATGCAGCAGACAAAGTCCCGCCGCCGGTGCCGTCATGCCCAGACGACGACGGTCTTTGGCGTCACGGATCGCCGCCAGATCGGCCGCCGTCTTGCGTCCGCGCCCGACGTCGACCAACGCCCCGGCAATATTGCGCACCATATGATACAAAAATCCGTCTCCCGTCACGTATATTCGCAGCAAGCGTCCTGTTTCGACAAGGCGCACGTCATGCAATGTCCGCACGGGGTCGGCCGGCACGGAATTACTCCCGCGGTACGAGGTAAAATCATGCGTTCCGATCAGCACATCACAGGCCCGTCGCATGGCGTCCGCATCCAGTTGCGCATAGATCTGCCAACTGTATCGGTACAAAAACGGTTGATCCGCTTCTCCGCGTAATATTTGGTAGACATACGTCTTGCCCGTATTCGTTCGGCGCACACTGTAATCTTCCGGTCGTTCGACCGCCTGTCGCACCCGTATTGTCGGCGGAAGCAGGGCATTCAGCGCGGCCTTGCATTTGGCTGCGGGAATGGATTTTGTCGTATAGAATGTACATTCCTGTGCCCATGCATGTACTCCCGCATCGGTGCGGGCGACAAAATATAACGTCGTCGGTATGCCAAACAGCCGCTCCAATGCCTGTTCGACCACTTCCTGTACCGCCAATCCGTTCGCCTGACGTTGAAATCCCACATACGCAAACCCGTCATAGGCGAGCGTGAGCTGGATATTTCGCAGCATCACAGCCACCTGATGCCGGCAAGCAGTACGACCACTGCCGCGGTACCGACAAATGCGATAACGTCAAGCCGTCCGTATACCAGTTCGTGCATGCGGGTACGACCGTCGCCGCCATGATAGCAGCGCGCTTCCATCGCCACGGCCAGTTCGTCCGCACGCCGGAACGCGCTCACAAAGAGCGGTACCAACAGCGGCACCATCGCTTTGGCCCGACGGATGAGATTCCCCGAACCGAAGTCCGCTCCGCGCGCCGTTTGCGCTTTCATGATCCGTTCCGTTTCCTGCAGCAGTGTCGGAATAAAACGTAACGCGATCGTCATCATCATCGCCAACTCATGCGCGGGCACCCCGATCGGACGAAACGGATTCAACAATTGCTCGATACCGTCCGTCAGTACGATCGGACTGGTCGTATACGTCACGAGCGAGGAGAACATAATCAAAAATACCAGCCGCGCCGTCATCATGCCGCCCATACGCAGCCCTTCTTGCGACACGGTAAGCCAGCCCCACTCCCACAGCACATGCCCGGGCGTGGTAAAGACGTGAATCGTCAAGGTAAAGACGATGATCACCCAGAGCGGTTTGACCGCCCGCCACATCAAACCCGCCGGCAACTTTGACAGTCCGAAGCAAAGAACGGTAAATGCCGTCACGATACCGTATCCCCACCATGTATCGGCAAAAAAGATAGCGATCACAAACGCCAGTGTACAAAGAATTTTCGTGCGCGGATCCAAGCGATGCAGGAACGAATCCGCCGGATAATATTGTCCGAGTGTAATATTACCGAGCATGACGTTCCTCCTTTCGGTCGCCGTGTGCGGCATCCGCGGCCTTCGGCAAATGCGTCAACCGCGCCCGAATATGTGCGGCCGCTTCCGTCGGCTCGACCGCATGCTCATCGATCCCCCAGCCGCGTTCGTTCAACGCGCTGAGTAACCGCGATACGGGCGGCGGCTCCAATCCGGCTTGCGCCAACTCCTCACGATGATGCATGAAAATTTCAAGCGGCGCGCCGTCCAGCATCACGCGACCGTGATTCATGACAACGACACGCGACGCCAGACGGGAAATATCTTCCATATTGTGCGATACCAATATCACCGTCGTATGCTGTTCTTCGTGCAAACGGGTAATTTGCGCATAGATCTCCCGCCGCCCGATCGGATCCAGCCCCGCCGACGGTTCGTCCAGTACAAGATAATCCGGTTTCATCGCAATGACCCCCGCGATGGCGACACGACGCATCTGCCCGCCCGACAGACGAAACGGCGAACGTGACGCAAATTGGCGATACGGCAAACCGACAAAACGCATGGCCGCCCGCACCCGTTCCTGCACGACCTCTTCGTCCCAGCCTAAATTACGCGGGCCGAACGCGATGTCTTCAGCAATGGTTTCTTCAAACAGTTGATGTTCGGGATACTGAAATACCATCCCGACACGTCGCCGCGCCGCCTTGGCCTCGGGGGCATTTCCCGCGAGCGATACGCCGTCTACGGTAACCGTTCCCGACGTCGGCGTCAATAATCCGTTCAAATGCTGCACGAGCGTGGATTTTCCCGAGCCGGTATGCCCGATGATACCCACAAACTCGTGCTGACGAAGTTCCAAATCCACATTCTGCAACGCGACTTTTTCATAGGGTGATCCCTTGCCGTACACGTACGACACCTGTGTTATACGTATGGACATAATGCATCTCCCAACTCTGTCGCCGTCAGCACATCCGCCGGCACCGGCACACCCTGCTCACGCAAGTACGACGCCACCTCCGTCGCGACGGGAACTTCCAGTCCCAACCCCAGCAACGTATCAACCTGCGCAAATACTTCCCGCGGCGTACCCGTCATAACGGGACTGCCGTTTTTCATCACAATCACCCGATCAGCGGTCAACGCTTCTTCCATAAAATGAGTGATATACACGACCGTCATGCCGAGCGTTTCATGCAACTCATGTACCGTCGCCAACACTTCGCGCCGGCCGCGCGGGTCGAGCATCGCCGTCGGTTCGTCCAAAATAATCGCCTGCGGCTGCATCGCCAACACGCCGGCAATCGCAATCCGCTGCTTTTGTCCGCCGGACAATAAATGCGGTGCATGCTTGCGATACTCCTGCATCCGTACGGCCGCCAGTGCGGCATCGACGCGACGCACCAACTCCGCGCGCGGTACGCCGAGATTTTCCGGCCCGAACGCGACATCTTCTTCCACCACGGCGGCAACAATCTGGTTGTCCGGATTTTGAAATACCATTCCCACCCGCCGCCGAATATCCCACAAGCGGCGTTCGTCACGCACGGAAATCCCGTCCACGAGAATGTCTCCTTCCGTCGGCGTCAGCAGTACGTTCAAATGCTTGGCCAACGTCGACTTGCCGCTGCCGTTCGTGCCGATGACCGCGACAAATTCACCGTGCGCAATCGTCGCCGATACGTCTTTCAGCGCAAACGCTTTCGTACCTTCTTCATCGACATACGCATGGCTGACATGATCGATCACAAACATCGCTTTCGATTCTATCATCGCTTTCGTATCCTTTCCGTTGTTTAATTCTTTCCCTATTGTATCATATCCGCCCCAATGTCTACACACCGCCGACGAAAAAATTGACAAATAAAAACGGGCGGCTCTCACCGCCCGTTTGTCATCCGTAGTGCGATCCCTTACATGGGTTGTTTCGGTGCGGGAAACGACAACGTAAACGTCGTTCCTTCCCCGGGCACCGATGCCGTGTGAATCGTCGCACCGTGCATATCCGCAATATCCTTGGCAATCGCCAATCCCAGTCCGGTGCCGCCCGTGTCTTTCGTGCGCGACGAATCGACCCGATAAAAGCGCGTAAAGATATGAGGCAACTCCGCCGCTTCCATGCCGATCCCCTCATCGCGAATCACGATATCGACCACGTCGTCACGCACCCGGGATGAGAGTGCAATACCGCGTCCTTGCGGCGTATATTTAATGGCATTTTCGATAAAAATCCGTACCAATTGCTTGATGAGTGCGGGATCACCGTCCACCGTCGCCGGCGCGGACGTGTCAAACGTCCAGACATGCGCCCCGTGATCCATCATCTTCGCCCCTTGTCCGACCGACTCAAGCAGCTCGGGCAGATCGACTTGCGTACGCTGCATACGGATTTCGCCCGACGACGCCCGTGCCAAAAACAGCAACCGTTCGATCAGACTCTCCATGTACGCCGCCTCCGCCTGAATGGCCGTCAAGCCTTCCTGCCGCGTTTCCGGATCTTTGCCGCCCCACCGCACCAGCATATCGGCATACCCGCCGATCACGGTGATCGGTGTGCGCAGTTCATGCGACGCGTCGCTCACGAATCGGCGTTGCTGACGGATCCCCGCCTCGATCCGATCCAGTGCGCGATTGATCGCCAACGCCAACTCCCGCTGCTCGTCATGCACCGACGGTACCGGAACGCGATGGCCCATCTCATTGGCCTCAATCCGGCGCAACGGATCAAGCATCGCCCGCATCGGCGCGAGCACCTTGTCGGTCAAGTACAGCCCGGCAAACACCGTCAGGCCGATCCCCGCCAAAAACGTAATCACAATCTGCCGCACCAACAAATCGACAAATGCTTTTTCCCGTCCCGCCTCACGCCAATACGCCAGGTAATACACACTGCCGTTCGGCGCGATGCGCCGTTGCCAGAGCCGATAGGACAAATCCCGGGAAATATCCGTTTTTTCCGCATCAACCGCGCGGGAAATATCATCCATCTGCTGCTGCGAAAGCATTTCCGTCACGGTATATCGGTTATAGTTATCGAGCAACGGCCGTCCGTAGTGATCATAGACGACGACCCGCACATGCGGTATGACATTACGCGCATGCAACGCCTGCGCGTCGACATCGCCCGTACGTTCGATATACGACTCCACCCGCCGGGCACTCTCGCGCACGTCCGTCTGCAACTCGTGCATCAACAGATAATACACGCTGCCGGTCGCCAATGCGGTCGTAAAAACGAGGATCATCAACATGATCCCCGTATACATTAACGTCAATTTTGTAGACAGCGGCACCCCGATTGTCCCGAATCGTTTCCGAAGCGAGTTAATCACGCGCCACATAACCGATGCCCCGCACCGTGTAGATATATTTCTTGCCGACGACTTCATCGACCTTGCTCCGCAAATACCGGATATATACATCGACGATATTGGTATCGCCGACATAATCGTAACCCCAGACATCTTCCAAAATCCGATCCCGCCCGAGTACCGTATTCTTGTTTTGCGCCAAATACGTCAGCAGCTCGAATTCTTTCTTCGTCAGATTGATAATCGTCGTACCGACCTGCACCTCATGCCGATCGGGGAAAATATACAAATCTTTAATATGATACGACGATTCGTTCAACTTGTCGCCGCCGCCGCGCTTGCGCAGCAATGCCCGAATCCGTGCCAACAATTCCTTCGTTGAAAACGGTTTCGTCAGATAGTCGTCCGCACCGTGATCCAAGCCGGCGACTTTCGAATCGACGTCATCTTTGGCCGACAAAATCAAAATCGGAATATTACTGATCTCACGTACCCGTTTGCAGATACTGAATCCGTCTTCTTCCGGCAACATCACGTCGAGCAAAATCAAATCGAAATGTCCCTGCCCGATGTGGTCGATCACGCTTCCGCCCGTGAAATCGATCACGCATTCATACCCGGCGTGTTCCAATTCCAACTGCAAAAAACGGGCGATTTTCTTTTCGTCTTCCACTACCAAAATTTTTTCGTTTGCCATCATATCCTCCTTTGTCCCTCTCCTGCAGCCTGTTTCGCCATGCAGGAAACGTATGATTTATTCACGTGTTTACTTATATTTACTATACTCCTAATTTACTCATTTTTCAATCTTATTCTCTAACAATCCTCACAATTATGTTTCTTTATTGGAAAATTCCAATCTATTTTTCTGTTTTCCTTTCTCTCGTTCGATCCCCGATCTTCTTTATATTAAGCTACTGTTTCCGTTTTTCACCGCCGTCGGGCAGCGACCAAAAAAATATTTCGTATGAGTCAATTTTCTCTCAGATAAAACTTTTTTGTTTCTTACTCTAGTATGTTTCCCTTTCGTTTCTTTCCCTTTTCTCCGCTTTTCCGTTGCGCCCCGAGCGAACGGATAGATGGTATAATACAAAAAAGGAGTGAGTGCGTGAATCGCATGGATTTATTATCACCGTTACAACAATATTTCGGATTTACCTCGTTTCGTCCCGCCCAGGAGCGTATCATTCGCTCCCTGCTCACCGGTCGCGACACCTTGGCGGTCCTGCCGACAGGCGGCGGCAAATCGCTTTGTTACCAACTGCCCGCCCTATGCGTAAGCGGTCTGACGGTCGTCATCTCGCCGCTGATCGCGTTGATGAAAGATCAGGTCGATGCCTTGACGGCGCAAAACATTCCCGCCGCCATGCTCAATTCATCGCTGACGGACGATGATTTTCGGGACCGTATGCGCGCGCTCAAACGAGGGGCTTTCCGTCTGCTCTATGTCGCGCCCGAACGGCTGGAATCAACCTCGTTTTTGTCATTTTTAGCGACCTTACCGATCCGCATGCTGATCGTGGACGAGGCGCATTGTATCAGTGAATGGGGGCATGAGTTCCGACCGAGCTATCGAATGATTTGGAAGGCCGTCGATGCCTTGCCGCGCCGGCCGGTGATCGGGGCATTTACCGCAACGGCCACGCCGCGCGTGCGCGAAGATATCCGTGCCGGGTTGCATTTACACGATCCCGCGGTCTTTGTCGAAGGGTTCGATCGACCGAATCTGTTTTTCGACGTTCGTACCGATGCGAGCGATGCCGACATCGTTCGCTATGTCCGCTCCCGTCGGGATGACAGCGGCATCATCTATTGCGCCACCCGCAAACGCGTGGAAGAGCTCTATCTGACCTTGGCCAAAGCCGGTCTCAACGTGACCAAGTATCATGCCGGCATGAGCGATGAGATGCGCAATCGGGCGCAGGACGATTTTGTCTATGATCGCTGCCCGCTGATTGTCGCGACTAACGCATTCGGTATGGGAATAGACAAATCCAATGTCCGCTATGTATTGCACGCCCAGCTGCCCGCCAGTATGGAAGCCTACTATCAGGAAGCCGGGCGGGCGGGGCGCGACGGCGAACCGAGCGACTGTATTCTCTGCTATCACGGACAGGACGTCCGTATTCGCAAATTTATCATCGAGCACAATCCGGGTGATGCCGATGCGCTCAAGCGCCTGTATGAAGTGGTCGACTATTGTAAGACCGATCGCTGCTTTCGCGCCTGTCTGTTGCGGTATTTTTCCGCCGAGACACCGGCGCGTTGCGGGCATTGCGGCAACTGTCAATCACCGTCACTGTCGCAGGACGTCACCGCCGATGCGCTGGACATATTGCGAGCGGTCCGTGCCACCCGTGAACGTTACGGTATCGCCGGGATCAGCCGCATCTTGCGCGCGCGACTGACGGAAAGCGATGTGCGCAGCGGTCTGGAGGACGTTGCCGGTTACGGCGCGCGCAGCGGTCAAACGGATGCCGCCGTACGTACGGAAATCGAACGTTGCCTTGACGGCGGCTACCTGTATCGACACGGCACCAAGTACCCGTTGCTTGCACTGACCGCGCGCGGCGAAGAAGTCCTGCAAGGCACGGCCCGCGTCACCGTTCGTGTCCGCCGTGCGCCGGCCGAACCGATCGGCATACCGTCATCGCCGTCGTCTTCGTCGCCGCTGTTTACCGCACTGCGGGCATTACGCAAAGAAATGGCCGCGGAAAAAAATGTACCGCCCTATGTCATTTTCAACGATGCGACACTGGCGGAAATGGCCGTCGCCAAACCGCGGACACTTGACGAGTTTTGCCGCATCAAAGGCGTCGGCGACCATAAAAAGGTCGCTTACGGCCCCGCATTTATCCGTATCATTAAATCCATGGAGGAACTATGAGCTACGCAGATACCCAATACCTTGACTGTGTCGAACGCATTTTGGCGCACGGCACCCACGGCAACAATCGCACGGGCATGCCCGCCCGCAAGTTGCCGCATCAGATCATGCAGTTTGATCTGACCGAAGAATTTCCGATTTTAACTACTAAATTCGTCGCCTTCAAAACCGCCGTCAAAGAGCTGCTGTGGATTTGGCAAATGCAGTCCAACGACGTTCGCAAGTTACAGGAGATGAATTGCCATATTTGGGATGAATGGATGCTCGAGGACGGCACCATCGGCAAAGCGTACGGCTACCAACTGGCGAAATACCGCCAAGTCGATACCTTGCTCGACACCTTGCGTACCGATCCCGAAAGCCGCCGTATGGTCGTGTCGCTCTGGAATACCGCCGACCTGCCGGAGATGAGTCTGTATCCCTGTGCCTTTCTCACCATGTGGGATGTCGCGGACGGACGATTAAACTGTATGCTCGTTCAGCGCTCCGGCGATATGGGCTTAGGCGTACCGTTCAACATGACGCAATATGCCGTTTTGGTGCATCTCATCGCCCGTGCGACGGGATTGCGGCCCGGTCTGTTTACGCATGTGATCAACAATGCGCACATCTACGATAATCACACGGATGCCCTGCGCACCCAACTGGCACGGCGCAACGATGCACGGCCGGCACCGAAACTCGTATTGAATCCGGATATTACCGACTTTTACGCATTTACGCCGGACGACATCCGTCTGGACGGATATGATCATCTCGGTAAACTCGCCATGGAGGTGTCCGTCTGATGCTCAATCTCATCGTCGCCGTCGGCAAAAACGGCGCCATCGGCCATCATAACCGTTTACTCTGGCGGTTGCCGGGCGATTTGCCCCGGTTCAAACAACTGACCATGAATCACCCGATGATTATGGGACGAAAAACATTTGAAAGCCTGCCGGGTATGCTGCCCGGCCGTCCCCATATCGTACTCACCCGTGATGAAGAATGGAGCCGTGCTCACCCGCAGGTACGCACGTATGCCTCCGTGACCGATTTGCTCGATGCGCTGCAGCCGGACACGGACTACTTCATCATCGGCGGCGGAGAAATCTACCGCGCCCTGCTCCCCTACACGGATCGACTGTACCTGACCGAAGTGGACGATGCTCCGGCCGCGGACACCTTTTTCATGTTGCCCGACCGTCACGCGTGGACTTGTCTGGAACGTACACCGATGCCGGCCGGTGATAGCCATCCCGCCTATGCGTTTGCGACATATATCCGTCGTGCCGCCGCACAATAAAAAAGCAGCGAATCATTTGATTCGCTGCTTTTTTATTGTCGTGCTTACCAACCGCGCAACGCCTTATCCGTAAATTTTCTAAAATAAACGCCCGAGTTGTCTGCCGCCACTACCGTCAAAAAACGGATTTGACCGTCGCTGTATCGCCCGTAGACCCGCACGGCCAACGGCAATATCTCACCGTTTCTCAAATGCACCGCCACACGCGCTCCGGTCGAATAGATTTCATCCATGCCCGCGTCCAACGTATACGTCGGCTCCCACGCCGTGACGGTAACGGGGTCGCGAATGACGTGCGCCAGCCACGCTTCGTTCAGCACCGTGTTTCGTATCAACGACTTCCATTCCCGCTGCCCCATGTGCCATTTGAGATCGTAGGTGTCGATTTCTTCCGGCCGATCCGCCGTCGTCGTTATCCATGCCGCCGCCGGATGCCCATCGTCGCCCGTTCCGAGCACTTGATAAAAGGTCGCCACTCGCCACGCCGGACGCCGTGTAATCACCGTTTCATGCGTATCGGTTGTCGGCGGTACCGCCGTAATCCGGATACTGTCCGCCAACTCTTTCATTTGCTTTTGCTGCTCGCGTGCCCATGCATACGTCGGGTGTACCGGTGTCGCCGGTTCCTCTTTCGATTCGATCGGTTCGATTTTCACCGCTTCCTGCCACGGAGAAAATTCGAACGCTTCACGCTGCCAAATGACACGGGTGTCATTCGGCACGTCCACCGTTCCCCAATCCGCCAAGGTCACCTCTTTTGCCCATGCCGGCATCACGCATACGCATGCCAGCGCCAATGCGGCCACCGCCGCCGAGATACGATCTCTCATTTGATTTCTCCTCATTTTGTGTCGATTGGATTGACAATGATCAATCCCCATACCGTATCCTTTTCCGCCCGCAGGCGAGTCTGCAGGCGAAGTATCCTGCCGGACTCGTCAAGAACGACGGTCTGTACGTAGACCGTCATTTGGTCCGGTCCCGATTGCGGCGCCAAACGTTCCACCTTGTGCACGGTCATGATCGGACGATACGGCTTTTTATCCGTCCGCTTGATGGTCAATCCGCCGGTAAGACGCGCCAATTTCGCCAACTTCTCGAACATAACGGCTTGTTCCCGATCGACGGTCCGCTCACCTCTTGCCGTCAAACGTTGTCCCAATGCCTTGCGCGACATGTCCCGCTCCACGGTTTCATAGATCGGTGCCGCTGCGGAATCGAGCGTACCGACTTGCAACGCAGGCAAGTCCTTGCGCGGGATCGCCCACAACAACGCCCCGTACGTCTGTCCGTCAATCGTCAGCTCATAGCCGCGCGCCGCGTGAAAAATCATCTGTCGCTGCGGAACGGAAAGCACCTCAAACGGCGGTAACACCCCTTCGTCCATGTATTCCGCCAACAGCAGCTCCGTCTGACGTGCATAGGCATTCTCTCCGTATTGTTCAAGCAGTCGGTTCGAGCCGGTATACGCCTTCGGTGTGACCGGTTTCGCGACGGCTCCCCGCGGCAACAGCCCCGGCAAAATCCGAGCCGCCTCCGCCTCCGTAACGGTAAAGAGCGGTTGCGCCGACAAGGCCCAATCGGTATCATTCTCCCGTGCCCACAGTTGCGGCACCGTCAACGTATCCGTCGCGCCGGCCGACCACGGCAGCACGACGGCCGCCGCCAAGCCGACCGCAACGGCGATGACTGATTTCATGCAAATTCCTCCGTTCGTATAATGATTATATTATAATATGAATTTATCTCCGCTCGCAAGAAACACCGAACCGTCATTGCGGTTCGGTGTTTGCTCAGTCCGTCGTGCCCAGACTCTCTTCAATCAGACGATCTTTCAATGCCTGCAGTTTCGGTGAAATATTCACTTCCATAATTTCCGGATTGTCAAAGCGAAGATATTCCGGCCACAGCCGCTCAATCTGTTCATCCGCATACGCGGCAATCTTGTCCAGCGTCGGCAAATCATATACCAGTCGACCGTAACGAATCACCGGTCGTAACATATTGCGGACATAGTACGCGCCCGGTGCGAGTTTTTTTCGGCGCCAACGATATGGATGCGAAACCAGTTCATACTCATTTTCTTCACTGATCGTTTCATCCACCAGACATACCACGTCCGTAATCATCTTCCCGCTTTCCCGATGATAAAACCGACGCGTATCTTTATGTCCCGGGTTGGTCATTTTTTCCGGGTTGTCGGAAAATTTCATCTTCGGAATCAATTGTCCGTTCTCTTCCTGGGCGGACAGCTTGTACACCCCGCCCAGCGCCGATGTGCCGTCGGCGGTAATCAATTTGGTCCCGATGCCCCACGCATTGATGGCCGCCCCCTGCTCTTTCAAGCTGCGCACCAGGTATTCGTCCAAATCGTTGGATGCAGTAATCACCGCCTCGGGGAACCCCGCCGCATCAAGCATTTGCCGTGCCTGCCGCGACAGATACGCCAAGTCGCCGCTGTCCAATCGAATCCCGTACTGCGCGGGCAGTCTTCCTTGCGCACGCAATTCCTCAAACACGGTAATCGCATGCGGTACGCCCGACTCGAGCGTATGATATGTATCGACCAACAGCACCGCATTGTCATATTGCCGTGCATACTCGCGAAATGCGTCCAATTCATCGGCAAAACTCATCACCCAACTGTGCGCCATCGTACCGACCGCACGGATTCCGAACCGCCGTGCCGACTCCACATTGCTCGTGGAATTAAATCCGCCGACGATCGACGCCCGCGCACCGTAATGACCCGCACTCTCGCCCTGTGCCCGCCGCAATCCGAACTCCATCAAACTGTCATGCGGCGCGACCGTCCGAATCCGTCGGGCCTTCGTTGCGATCAGGCTTTCATGGTTCATGATCATCGTCAATCCCGTCTCAATCAGCAGCGCCTGTGCCTTCGGTGCTTCCACGCGCACGAGCACTTCTCCCGGAAACGCCACCGTACCTTCCGGCATCGCATAAATCGATCCGGTAAAGCGAAACTGTGCCAACCACGTGAGGAACTCCTCTTCAAACGCACCCGTTTCACGCAAATAGGCGATCTCTTCCGGCCCGTACGTAAACGCCGCCAAAAATTCCGTCAGATGCTCGATCCCCGCCACCACGGTATAGCCTCCGCCGAACGGGTTCTTGCGAAAAGTAAAATCAAATACGCAGGGTACATCCTGTGCGCCGATCCGCCACAGGCCCTGCGCCATCGTCAATTGATAAAAATCCGTCACCAATCCTTTATGCATGTCACCGCCCCCTTGTTTGTCTGCATTATACCGATTTCTGCCGACAGATGCAAAAAAACACGCCCCGAAGGGCGTGCTTTATGAACTGCTTGAGACTCAGATCAATTCATCTAGCGGTTTGTACGCCAGGCCCAACGCATCGGCCACGCCTTTGAACGTTACATGACCTTCCAGCGTATTCACCCCGTTGGCCAAACCTTTATCATCGATAACGGCTTGTTTCCAGCCTTTATTGGCAATCGCAATGGCATACGGCAATGTCGCGTTCGTCAGTGCGAATGTCGACGTATTGGCTACCGCCCCCGGCATGTTTGCTACCGAATAATGAACGACACCGTATTTTATGCGAACCGGATCTTCGTGCGTCGTCGGTCCGTCAACGGACTGTACGGCACCGCCCTGGTCGATGGCCACGTCAACGATGACCGAACCCGGTGCCATTTCTTTTACCATTTCCGTCGTAATCAGCTGCGGCGTCTTCGCACCCGGAATCAGTACCGAGCCGATGACGACATCGCTGTCCTTAACCGCCTGTGCAATGTTGAGCGGGTTCGACGCAAGCGTTTTCACGCGCGCACCGAAGATATCGTCCAATTCACGCAACCGGTTCAGGTTATTGTCAATGACGGTGACATCCGCCCCCATACCGACCGCCATTTTCGCCGCGTTCGTACCGACCGTACCGCCGCCGACAATCGTCACTTTCGCAGCGAGCACGCCGGCTACGCCGCCCATGAGTTTCCCTTTGCCGCCGTTGATTTTTTCAAGGAAATGAGCGGCCACTTGGATCGACATACGACCCGCTACTTCGCTCATCGGTTGGAGCAACGGCAAGCTGCGGCCGTCACGACCGAGTACGGTTTCATATGCGATACCGACGACTTTATGACGCAACAGCGCATCCGTCAATTCCGGTTCCGGCGCCAAGTGAAGGTAGGTATACAAAATCTGTCCTTCATGGAAGAGATCATATTCTTCCGCAATCGGTTCTTTCACTTTGATAATCATGTCCGAATCATCGAACAGTTTCTGTTTGTCCGCTACAATTTTTGCACCGACCGCTTCGTATTCCGCATCGGTAATGAACGAACCTTCGCCCGCTCCTTTTTCAACAAATACGGTATGACCCGCTTCGACCAGTGCATGTGCACCCGCCGGTGTCAAGCCGACACGAAATTCGTTGTTTTTGATTTCCTTTGCTACGCCAATTCGCATAATCCGACCTCCTGTGTCAAATAGAGTATACTAATTACCGAAGTCATTATACCACCCTGTGATAAAGTAAACAAGCATTTTTACCAACTTTTTCTCACATTGATAAATCAACATAGATCGCCCGTTCTATGCCGCACAGTCATTATAGCATATACTATTAACGAACGCCGCCGAGAATCCTCGGCGGCGCCTGCTTATTCGTCCTTTGCCGCCGTAAATGCAGCGATAATTTTTTCCGCTTCCTGCGGCGGTACTTCTTCATACTGATAAAATTCCATGTTGTACGTACCGCGTCCCTGTGTCTGCGAACGCAATTCCGTCACATAGCCGAACATCTTGCCGAGCGGTACTTGTGCCCGTACCACCGAGATGCCGTCGCGATCGCCCGGTTCCATACCGAGAATCCGACCGCCCTTGGCGGACAAATCGCCGACAATCGTACCCGTGTATTCTTCCGGCACAATGACATTGACCGTTTCGATCGGTTGGAGCAAAATCGGTCGTGCCTGCGGAACGGCTTTTTTCAATGCCTGCGCCGCCGCCACCTTAAACGCCAGTTCGGACGAATCGACGGAATGATAGGAGCCGTCATACAGCGTCACCTGAATCCCGATCATGGGATACCCCGCGATCAAGCCTTGTTCCAAGGTTTCCCGCGCGCCCTTTTCCACCGCCGGTATATACTGCCGCGGCACGGCACCGCCGAAAATATCATCTACAAAAACGAAATCTTCCTGACTCGGTTCCACCCGGATAAAGACATGCCCGTACTGCCCGTGGCCGCCGCTTTGCTTTTTGTGCTTGCCTTCCGCCTCCGCACTGCCGAGAATCGTTTCCCGATACGGCACTTTCGGGTCGACAAGACGCGCCTTGGCACCGTACTTGCGTTCCAGCTTCGCCAAGTTGTGCTGCAGATGTACGTCTCCCATCGAGTAGACCAAGGTTTGCCGTACTTCGGGATCTTTGACGACAATCAGCGTCGGATCTTCTTCCGACAACTTCATCAGTCCGGCCGTCAACTTTTCTTCATCGCCCTTCGATTCCGGTTCAAGCGCCACGATGTACAACGGTTTCGGGAAACGAATCCCGTCATACACGACGGGGAAATTCGCATCGGAGAACGTATCGCCCGTCTTGGCCTCCAACTTCGGAATGACGATGATATCACCGACGGTCGCCTCCGTAAGCGGCAGTTGCTGCTTGCCGACGAGCGTAAACATCTTGGTAAAACGTTCCGTCTTATTCTGCGTGCGGTTATAAAGCTTGTCACCTTCCCGCAAAGTACCCGAGATCACGCGAATATAACTCATCTTGCCGGCAAACGGATCCAATACCGTCTTGAACACGAATGCGGTGAACGGATTGTCCGCATGCACGGTCACCGGCGTATCCGTGTCGGGATTGCGCCCTTCCATCACCCGAGTCGATGCGTCGGGCATATAACGGATAATACGATCCAGCATTTTATCGAGTCCGATTTGCTTGTGCGCCGAACCGATCATAACCGGCGTGACCCGTCCCGACTTCATCCCTTCGCGCAGACCGAGACGAATTTCTTCCACCGTCAGCTCGCCGCCGTCAAGATATTTTTCCAGCAAGATATCGTCGCCTTCCGCGGCCGCTTCGATGGCCATCTCACGGACTTCTTTCGCCCGTTGCAAGTACGGTTCGGGAATCTCAATTTCCGTTTCCTTTCCGTCCTGCCATGTCGTTGCGGTCAACTTGACGATGTCGATAATCCCCGTAAAGTCTGCCCCGCTGCCCATCGGTAGATGCAACGGCATCACGGATTTACCGAACAGTTCCCGCATCCGTTGCAGCGTCCCGTCATAATCCGCCTGTTCCGCGTCCATTTTGTTGATGAAAATCATCCGCGGCAAGTGTAATTCATCGCCGTAGGCCCATGCTCGTTCGGTATCGACTTCCACGCCCGACTCCGCCGACACGACGATCAAGATCCCGTCACATGCCCGCAACGCCGCTCGTACTTCACCGGAAAATTCGCTGTACCCCGGCGTGTCAATAAAATTGAGTTTGTAGCCTTTCCACTCACACGGAGCAATCCCCATCTGAATGGTGACATTGCGTTTGATCTCTTCCGGTTCATAGTCCAGCACGTGTTTATTGTCCGCTCCCGTGCCGACACTGTCCAATGCACCGCTGACGACCAGTAGGTTTTCCACCACTGCCGTTTTTCCCGCGCCGTCATGCGACAACACGGCGACATTGCGTACATTGGATCCCGCTTGTTCCTTCATCATACCGCCTCCTTGTGTCCGAAACTACTGCCTTATCATTCTCCGCGATGTACCGTTTTCCTTTTTGCCGTCAAAAATAATCTCCGTGACGTCCTTTGTATTGCTCGCTCGTCGCCCGTGCGGTTCGCAGCGTGCGAAACAGTACCGCCTCCCCGTCACGATACGTCACCCGATACAACGTATCCGGTTGCAGACGATCGACTTGCAACCGATACACGCGCGGATCGTCCGTAGGAATAACCGCAGTCACGGTCTGCGTCGGCCACAGCACGAAATCGGCCGCAACGGGCGTCATCGCCTCATCCGTCAGCGTCACTTCCACCGTGCGGCCGTCAACGGCCCACGCTTGCGCCAGCGTTCCCTCGACCGGTACGGGCCTTGTTTGCGCCTTCGGCGGTAACGGCGACGGCGGTGTACTGATCGCCCCGACAATCGGTCCCTGCACCTCCGGCAAGGCCGGTAACGGCGGCAAGAGTGACGCCGCCTGTACCGTCACGATACATGCACACCATATCACCGCACCGATAGTTCCCGTTCGCATTCTATCCCTCCTGTCCGTATCCCTCTGTCTGTATTATACCAAAGACATCCCCCTTCCGATACTGCATATCCGTCACGGCGCAACCGTGACAATAAAAAAACACGTCTGCCATAGCAGACGTGTTCCGTATATCACTTACTCTTCCGGCGGAACAAAGCGATGGATCACGCGCATGGTCACCGCCATGACAATCGCCACCACCGTGGCCAACGCCATGCCTTTGAGGTGAAACGGGCCCACATTCAATACCGCGCCCGACAGACCGGTAATCATCGTCACCGCGGTCAGCATCATATTGGCCGGTTTCGTATAATCCACCTTGCGATCCACGAGCATCCGCAAACCGGTCGTGGCAATAATCCCGAAGAGCAGTATGCAAACGCCGCCCATAACCGGCACGGGAATCCCATGAATCATCGCCGCGATTTTCCCGATGAACGAACAGAGAATCGCAATGATCGCCGCACCGCCGATCACCCACACGCTGTACACGCGGGTAATCGCCATGACGCCGATATTTTCACCGTATGTCGTATTCGGCGTCGCCCCCGCAAACCCCGAGAGAACGTTTGCCAACCCGTCGGCAAACAAGGAACGCGGCAATCCCGGATCATGCATCAAATCCCGACCGATGACATTACTCGTCACGACCAGATGACCGATATGTTCGGCAAACACGACCACTACGGCCGGCAAAATGATGAAGATCGCCTGCAGGTTAAAGACCGGTCGATAAAGCGTCGGTACCGCCACCCACGGTGCCGCCGCAATCGCGTCCAAATCGACAATGCCGACACAGAGCGAAGCAATGTAGCCTGCCACAACCCCCGTCAAAATCGGAATGACCGATAAAAATCCCCGGCCCAACATCGACACGAGTACCGTTACCGCCAGTGTAAACATCGACACGCCGATCGCCTTGTCGGCCGGTATCCCGAGATCGGCGGCCGGATCACCGACCAGCCCCGCCATCGACATGGCTGACGGCGCCAGTTCCAACCCGATGATGGCGACGATCGCCCCCATCGCCGCCGGCGGGAACAACACATCGATCCACTCCACACCGACCTTTTGAACGATCAACGCGAGCAGGATAAAACACAACCCGAACGCGATAAACCCGCCTTGGGCGGCACCGTATCCGCCAAGCGGCAGCGACAGTACCGTCAGTACCGGTGTGATAAACGCAAAACTCGAACCAAGATACGCCGGCAACCGTCCTTTACAAATCCACAAGTACAACAGCGTTCCGATCCCGTTCATCATCAACGCCGTCGCGGGGTCGACCTTGAGCAAAAAGGGCACCAGTACCGTCGCCCCGAACATCGCAAACAAATGCTGAATACTGAGCGGAATCGTCTGCAAAATCGGTAATCGTTCGTCTACATCTACTATTTTTTTCATCTGCTCCTCCTTTGGCGCAAGAAAAAAGGACTCGCCGACACGGAGAGTCCTCACTCATTCTGCGCTCATCCTTGTCAGCCTCACGGGACTGAATTAAAGGTATCATCTGTTCTATTATACCGCACCGATGATACACGTCAAGTCCTATTATCGATGTGAAGGATAGCGCCGCATCGGTCGTCCCGATGTCAGTATTTCCTGCTGCTGCAAGACTTTGCGCCGTGCCTCTTTTTCACGATTGATCTGCCAGACGCCCAATATCGTACCGACGGCGGCCAGACACGTCACCAGCGACGTACCGCCGTAACTGATAAACGGAAGCGGCACCCCCGTCACGGGTGCGCTGCCCACCGCCATGGTCATATTGTACAGCCCTTGCCCCGCCAACAGCCCTGTCAGACCGTACACGAGATAACGTCCGTACAAATGCGGCGTCCGTGACGCGATGCGCCACCCCAGCAGCAACAGTGCCACGAACAAAAGCACGACGATCGCCGAGCCGATAAATCCCCATTCCTGCGCCCATACGGAAAAGGCAAAGTCGGTGTACTGCTCCGGAAGATATGCGTACTTACTGTGTCCTCGTCCCGCCCCTTGGCCGAAAATACCGCCCGAGCCGACGGCAATGATACTCTGCACCGTCTGGTAGCCCAAGTCCCGTGCATGGCGGAACGGATCCCACAACGCGACCAAGCGCTCCCGCCGGTACGGTGCCGCCATGACCGCGACCGCACCGAACGCCGCTACGGCGGCCACGGTACCCGTCACCTCCCGCCACGGCAATCCCGCCAATATGTACAGCATGATGGGAAAGCCGATAATCAGCAATACCGTGCCGAAGTCCGGCTGCGGATACACCAAAAAGCCGAACAACAACGGCACCGCCAGCGGCTTCCATTCCGCCCACATATACTTGATATGACGTTTCTTGACGGCGGTCATCAATGATGCCCACAGGCGCACGGGATGCTGTTGCTTATGCAGTACCGCCAAGTATTTCGCACTCCACATAATCGCCACAAATTTGGCCAACTCCGACGGTTGTACCGTCCAGACGCCGACCGCAATCCAACGTCGCGCACCGTTGACGGTTACCCCTGCGACCAAAACCGCCAGCAACGACAACACCGTCAATGTCACCAAAAACGTCAACATGCCGCTTTTTTGCATCCAGCGAAACGTAACTGCCCAATACGCCAGCAGCCCGGTCAACATTCCCAGCATAATAAAAATAATATGCCGATACAAATGCCACATGCCCGAATCACCGGCACGCAAATTCATATAAAACGTCGAGCTCCATACATTGACCGCACCGATGATCACCAGCACGATGACAACCAGCAAAAAATATTCGCCCAGCCCCCAACGTGTCCACTGTCGCTTGGATTTATTCATCATCATCGCATCCTTTCGGCGGGTGTACGATCGCCTGATAAATCGGTTGCCCCTTGGCGGAAAATTTTGTTTCGTATTCCGTACGGACATTGTCTTGCGGCTCATCGGCATGCAGGTCCATCGTCACGTCGATCAATTCCCAATCGTAGCGCTGCCATTCTTCCAACGAGAACATGAACAGATCATGATTGTCCGTCTTAAATCGAAGCTCACCGTCAGGTGCCAGCAAGTGTCGATACATCTCCAAAAAACGATGATGCGTCAGGCGCCGTTTGGCATGACGCGCTTTCGGCCACGGATCGCTGAAATTCAAGTACAGACGGTCTATTTCACCGGCGGCGAAAATCGCCGTCAAATCGGCCGCGTCCCACGCCATCAGCTTGACATTCGTCAAATTGTCGGCGCGTACTTTTTGTGCCGCATAGTACAAAATATCACGTACCAACTCGATCCCGAGCAGGTTACTGTCCGGCGACTGCGCCGCCAAACCGGCGATAAATTGTCCTTTACCGCTGCCGATTTCCACCCACAGCGGCCCCGCCGCACCGATATGTTCGCGCCAATGTCCCGCAATGGACGGTGGCGGCACGGTATAGACAATGTCGTCGTACTCACGCAACGCCTCTTCTATCCAAGGTTTCTTACGTAACCGCATATCCCACTCCTCACTTACTCCCGATCCGCCAATATACTGACGGCTTCCCGTCGACCGCCCGTTCGTGCTTCCCAGCGCACCTCACGCCCCGTGAGCCGCCGCATCTCATCGGCGGGAAAGCGGGCCGCCGCTGCCGGATATACATCGGCATGAACCTCGATGACAACCGGCCCTGTCCCCTTTGTCCGCGACAACGCCCGCAACCGTTGCACGGCACCGGCGGCAATGGATTCGGCCGTCTGCACATACCCGTTGCCGTCACAGGTCGGACAGCGGTCGTATTGCGACTCCGCCCACGTTTCTCCCGTCTTTTGTCGCGTCATCTCGACAAGACCGAGCGCCGTCATATCCAGCACCGTCGTCCGCACCCGATCCTGTCGCACTGCCTCGCGCAACTGCGTCAGCAACTGCGTCTGATGTCGCTCCTGTGTCATGCTGATAAAATCAACCACAATCATACCGCCGATATTGCGCAAGCGCAACTGTCGGGCGATCGCCGTCGCCGCTTCCAGATTGACCCGAAGGGCGGATTCTTCCCGGTTATGACCGCCGCGATCCACTCCCGAGTTGACGTCAATGGCCGTCAATGCCTCCGTCGGATCAATGACGAGGTACCCGCCGCCGGGTAAGTCGACACGACGGCGCACCAACGTTTCGGCCACCTCATCCACTCCGTATTGACCGAACAGATCCGCATCGCGCTCATACGTTACCGTCATCGCGGGACGCGTGTCTCCGATCAGTTCACACAAGCGTTCGTAGACATCGGCATCGTCCGTCTTGATTTCGTCGACGCCGTCCAATCCGTCACGCACCGTCCGTACAACCAGATCCGCCTCCCGATACAGACATACCGCTCCGCGTGTCCTACGGGCCCGTTTGTACAACACCGCATATGTCCGGAGCAAGTATTCGATATCCGCACGAATCGTTTCGGTTGCCACCCCTTGCGCCGCCGTCCGAAACACCAAGCCAAACGTCGCATCGTCGCTCTGGAGCGCCGCCGCACCGATTCGACGCAAGCGGGCCCGTTCATCATCGGACGTGACTTTTTTAGACACACCGACATAAGCGGCATCCGTCAACAACACGGCATAGCGACCGGCCAACGACACCTTCGGCGTCACCATCGGCCCTTTCGTGCCACGCGCTTCCTTGCTCACCTGTACCATGACCGCTGCTCCGACCGTGACCTTGCGCCCGTTTAAATCCGTCGTCCGACCGCCAAGCAACGGCAAATACGCGTTCACGCCCGTACCGATGTCGACAAACGCGGCATCAAGCGCCGAGACCACATTCTTGACCGTTCCTTTATAAATCTGTCCCAATCGAGCCGGCGCCTGTACGGATTCCGTTGCCAAATCCGTCACCGTTCCGTCGACCAGCGTGGCCAACCGCAACTCACCCGCCCCGATCGACAACAGTATTTGCTTCATACCTGCCCCTCCGTCACCAGCAGCGGCGTCAGCGTACCGTCATCCGCCCGTCGGTACGTTCCCGTTCGATGAATCAGACACTCATCCTTACGCGCCGGCAGCTGATGCTCCGCAATCAGAATATTCCAGATTTCCGTCGGCTTGACACCCGTGCGTCCCGTCCTAAGAATCCCGACCTCCACCCGGATATACTCCCCGTCCGCCGTAACGGTCAGCGGCTCAGGAACCAACGGACGGACATCGATCTCTTGCGTTTTCTTCGGCGTAACTTTGCGAAACGGAACGGACTCTCGCGCATTCCACGCCGCTTCCGTCGCCGCCGTATCCGCCGGTCCCGTTTGCGAGCCGATGATCCGAAAGGTTTCATAATTACTGCACGCCATCAACTTCGGAGAAGCATCATCGACATAGGCCAACGCCGTCAAGCGAATCCCCGTCAGCAACTGCGGCTCCAGCGCCGCCCGCACCGCGGCGGGATCCGTGCGACAAGTCAGTTCCACATCCATATAAAACGGATCCGCCGTCATGCCGACTGCCAATGCCGTATCGTAACTGACCTTCATATGCGGATTAAACCCTTCCGAATACGCCAGCGGCAACTGCGACCGGCGCAGTGCCCGTTCCATCGTCCGCAAAAAATCCAAATGCCCCAAAAAACGCAGCGGCTCATCTTTGCTGATAGATATACGTAGCCTTGGCACGATCTCCCCCCTTGCCGTCAACAACCTGCACACCCAACTGCGGACACACGCCGCACCCGAGACATGACAGTCGCCGACAGTCATGTGTCAATCCCGCCGCACAGCCGCGCTGCCATTCTCGTTGTAAATAATCCTTCGTCACGCCGCAATCAATATGATCCCACGGCAACGGCTCGTCCGTCGACCGTACTCGTGACGCATAATACGCCGGATCAATGCCTTCCGCCGCCATCGCCTGCAGCCAGCGATCCACCGAGAAAAACTCCGTCCAGCCGTCAAAGCGGCCGCCGTCTTTCCACACCCGATAAATGACCGGTGCCAACCGTCGATCGCCCCGTGCCAGTACCGCCTCGATAAAGCTCGTCGGCGCATCATGATACCGATACGTAATCCGTCGATTACGAATTTTTCCCTTTAAATATTGCTGCCGCCGTTGAATTTCCTCCACCGGCGCTTGCGCCATCCATTGAAACGGCGTAAACGGTTTCGGGACAAAACTCGACACGCTGACGGTCACTTTGCAACCCGTGCGTCCGGTCAGATCCCGATACAAATCGCTGACACGATACCCTAAGTCGGCAATCCCGTCCAAATCCGCATCCGTTTCCGTCGGTAACCCCATCATGAAATATAATTTCACCGTGTTCCAGCCGGATGCAAATGCATTCGTACAAGCCGCCACCAGATCTTCTTCCGATACCCCTTTATTGATGACATCGCGCATTCTCTGCGTGCCGGCTTCCGGAGCAAACGTCAACCCGCTCTTGCGCACCTGCTGCACTTTTTTGGCAATATCAATCGAAAAACTGTCGATCCGCAACGAAGGCAGGCTCACCCCTACCCGTTGCGAAGCGAACCGCTCCATGAGCAAATCCACCAACTCCGGCAAGTACGAATAGTCCGCCGAAGAGAGCGACATCAATGAAATCTCGTCATATCCGCTGTTGGCGATGATTTCTTCCGCCAGTGCGACTAATTTCTCGGGCATTTTTTCCCGAATCGGACGATACAGCATCCCCGCCTGACAGAATCGACACCCGCGCGTACACCCGCGGAAGAGTTCCAACACCGCCCGATCATGCACGGGGGCGATATGCGGCAGCACCGGTTTCGTCGGTACGGGTAACGCTTCCACATCAGCGATGACCCGCTTTCTGATCCGCTTCGGCGCCGCCTCCGTGAGCGGCACCAACTCCTTAAAATGCCCCCGCGCATCATAGGTATCCCGGTAGAACGCCGGCACATAATTGCCTTCGATCGCCGCCATACGGGTCAATATTTCCGTCCGTCCGCCGGGTTTTCCCGCCGCTTTCCATTCCCGCCACGCTGCCACCATCTCGACCACGGACTCTTCCGACTCGCCGACGAAAAATACATCGATAAACGGCGCCAACGGTTCGGCATTATACACGCACGGACCGCCGGCAATGACCAACGGATCCTCCTCCGTGCGGTCCTTGCTCCAGATCGGAATCCCCGCCAGATCGAGCATATTGAGCACATTGGTCACACACATCTCATATTGCAGCGTCAACCCGAACAAATCATACTCACGCACGGGCCGCTTGGTTTCCAACGTGTACAACGGCCAACGTTCGGCCCGCATGACACGCTCCATGTCCGGCCACGGCGCATAGACCCGTTCCGCCACCGCGTCGGGGATCTCATTGATCACGTGATATAAAATTTTCAACCCCAGATGGCTCATCGCCACCTCATATACATCGGGAAACGCCAGCGCCACCGTGACATTGACCTTGTCATGGTCTTTGACCACGCTGTTCCACTCGCCGCCGATATAACGCGCCGGCTTTTGCACTTTGGCCAGTGCAAACGGCGATACCTTCACTTGGGACATACCTGATCCACCCTTTTAGCGATAAAACAACATCTCCTTGCGCTGCTGATAGATATTGAGCAGCAGCCCGACACTGCACAAATTCACCGTCAACGCGCTGACGCCGTAACTGAGGAACGGCAACGGAATACCCGTCACCGGCATCAGTCCGACCGTCATGCCGATGTTGACGAAAATCTGAAACAACCACATCGATACAATACCGACAGCGATATATCGTCCGAACATATCTTTGGTTGTCCGTGCGATCTGCAGGCCTCGATACAGTAGAATAAAATACAATAATAACAGTAAAATCGCGCCGACCCAGCCGGTTTCCTCACCGAGCACCGCAAAAATGAAGTCCGTGTGATTTTCCGGCAAAAAATTGAGTTGGCTCTGGGTGCCGCCGAACAATCCTTTTCCGATCAACCCGCCCGAACCGATGGCAATTTTGGATTGAATGACATGATAGCCCGCATTAAACGGATCCAAATCGGGATTGAACAGCACCAAAATCCGATTTTTTTGATATTCCTTAAGTAAAAAGAACCACACCAACGGCGAAGATGCGAAAAACACGCCCAACAAATTCCGCAAGTGTGTCCATCGCAACCCCGCCATGGCGGTCATCCCCAGAGTAATGGCACCGAACACCAGACTCGTTCCCAAGTCCGGCTGCAAAAAGACCAGTGCAATCGGCAACGCCAAAAACGAGCCGACAGCAATCAGTCCGCGCCATGTATCCACGCGAATTTTTTTCCAACAGAGGAAACGTGCCAAACAAATCAGATACAGCAACTTGGCAAACTCGGACGGCTGCACGCTGATCGGCCCGAGTTGAATCCAGCGCTGCGCCCCCAAGGCGCTGGTACCAACGACCATTACCGCCGCCAACGCCGCAATATTGAATAAATAGAGCAGCGGCGTCCACCGAAACAACTTGCGATAGTCATACCGCATCAGGTAGGACACCAGCACCGTTATGCCCACTAAAAAGCCGCTCTGCTTTTCCACAAAGTCATACAGTCTGAGTCCTTCGCGATTGATGTGTGTCGCGCTGCCGATCATCAACAGTCCGATACACGCCAACACCGCCGTTACCACGATCAGCACTCGATCCGTATGCCGCCACCATCGTGCAAGGTTCATCGATACCCCCGTCCGCGCCGCCATTGCCGCGCTTCCTTACGCCGCCGCATGAGATAACGCACGGCCGACGCATTCGTCACCGTCCGCAACCACATCTCCCAATATCGTATCGGCTGTTCTTCTTCCGTTTCGACAAAGTCGGCCAAGGCCTCTAATGCCGCCTGCGCCGCTCCCTCCGCCTGCGGCTCCGCCAGACGTCCCTCTTGCGCCGCCTCCGCCAACTGTCGTGTATACGGTACGATCGCGGCGATCCGTTCCGCGCCGAGCGACTCCGCCCATACCTCGGGCAAGAGCGAAGACGACGACTGTCCGAATCGATTGCCGACAAGCGCATACGAAAATTGTCGCCGCTCATGCAAGTCATGCATCAACCGCCCCGTATCACGCACCGACACCCACGTCGGCTCCGCCACCAGCAAAATCAGATCCGCCATATCCAGCGTATAGTACAATCCTTTGCCGACACCGGCGGGACTGTCAATCAAAATATAATCATATTGATGCCGCACATCTTCCAGTACGGTCAACACGGCATCTCCTTCAATATCTTCCCAGCGATAACGCTGACTGGCCGGCAGCAAATCCAATCCCGGCCGTACGGAAAGAATCGCATCTTCTTCAAAACAGCGACCGGTCGCGACATCGAAGACATCAAACAGGACCCGGTCTTCCATGCCGATAACCAAGTCCAAATCCCGCAGTCCCATATCACCGTCAACCATCAGTACGCGTTTGCCGCGTGCCGCCAATGTCGTACCGAGAAGAGCGGTCAAGACGGTTTTCCCGACACCGCCTTTGCCCGATGCCAGTGTCACGATCCGACCTTCGGTATCGGCCGTCCGCAGCGACGGCCTGCCTGTTTCCCTCATTCGTTATCCTCCTTGTTTCGGCGTTGCATCATCCAAACGGAAATAACTGTCCAACATCCGTTTGGCGATCGGTGCGGCGGAAAATATGCCGTATCCGCCATGCTCCACAATCACGACCACGACAATTTGCGGCCGATCAAACGGAGCGTACGCGGCAAACATTCCGTGATCCGGCCCCGATGCCGTTTCCGCTGTTGCCGTCTTGGCCGCCACCGCAATCGGATATCCGCGGAAGAGATCCCCCGCCGTACCGCCCGGCTGCGCAACCCGCCATAAACTCGTGCGAATTACGTCAAATACGGCTTTCGATGTGGCCGTTTTACCGACCGCCTGCGGCGTATGAATCCGATACGGCGAACCGTCCTGCCGATCAATCCGACTCACGATGTACGGTTGGTACCGCGTGCCGCCGTTGGCGATTTCACTGAACAACACCGCCAACTGCAACGGCGTCGCCAAGTGGAAACTCTGCCCGATCGCCGCATCAAACGTTTCGCCCAGATACCAGTCCTCACCGAATACGTTCCGCTTATACGCTTCACTGGCCACCAATCCCTTGGCCTCTCCGTACAGATCGATCCCCGTCGGTTCGCCGAGTCCCATGTTATGTGCCGTTCGCGTCAACGGATCAATACCCAAACGATTGCCCAGTTCGTAAAAATACACATTATCGGACTTGGCCATCGCTTCATAAAAGTCAATCCAGCCGAACGCCTCACCGCCGGCATTATGCTTATCAATGAGCCAATGCTTGCCCTCATCATAAATCTGCTCATCCGGCGTGACAACTTGCGCCTCCAGCGCCGCAATCCCCGTGATCACTTTGAACAGCGACCCCGGCGGATACAATCCGCTGATGGCTTTATTGTCCAAGGGGCGCATCGGATTATCATTAAGCGCCCGCCACTCCCGATTGCTGATGCCCAACGCAAACGAGTTCGGATTAAACGACGGCCAACTGGCCATCGCCAACACCGCGCCCGTATTCGGATCGAGTGCGACGGCGGCGACCCCTGTCGGCCAAATTTTCTCCGTCGCCAGGAACGACACCTCATCGCGAATCGCCGCTTCCGTCGCCTGTTGCAAACGCAAGTCCAGCGTCAGCCGCAGATTATGTCCCGGTACAATCGGCACCGACTCGATATTTTTTACCGGACGCCCCGTCGCATCGACCTCTACCTGCTTGCCGCCGTCCGTGCCGCGCAGAATGTCATTATAATAAGTTTCGAGCCCCGCGCGCCCGATAATCGAACCGGGGCGATACGCGTCTCCGTTCTCATCACGATCATCCGGCCCCGCCTCTCCGACGTAGCCGATGACATTGGCCGCCAGCTCACCGTACGGATAGTAACGGATCGGCTGCACCTCGATACTGACTCCCGGGAACTCCGCCCGCCGCTCTTCGATCCGCGCGATTTTATCCTGTCCGATATCGACGGCCAACGGAATCGATCCGAAGTAATTGCGGTGCGATTCATATTGTTCGCGCAACCGGTCCGGGGTAACCCCCAACACCGCCGCCAAACGCCCGGCCAACTCGTCACTGAGCGGGCCGTTTTGCGGTGCATACGCCACGATATAAACCGGTCGCGAACCGACCCAGATCTCTCCGTCCCGCGCCATCATCACGCCGCGCGTGGCGGGAATGGTCTGCTGTCGGATCCGATTACCGTCCGCCAATTCACGATAATGAGAGCCCGACAGGATTTGCAAATCAATCAGTCGCACGGCCAATATCGCCAGCAACCCCATCATCACATACAAAAAGACAGTATAGCGCCGGTCTTCCGTTTTTTTATACATGCTTTTCAGCACAAGCGTTACCTGCCTTTCTCCCGTACGGGCAGTGACAAATAGTGAAACAGCAGTGCCAAAGCCGCATTCACCGTAGCACGGGGTACCTCCGTCTTAATAAAATAGCCGCCCAAAACGGGGTCCGCCCCTGAAAATCGTAAGATCGCCAAAGTGACCGCCGCCGCCCACAAACTCATGCCGAACGTCCACAGCACGGAAATATTCCACCGCCGCTGCAAGCGCCCTTCTACGGGCAATGTCGCCGCCACGACCGCCAGATATGCCGCCAAATGAATACCGAAAAAATTCGTGCCTACAATATCCGCAATCAGTCCGGCGCCGAATGCCAGCGACAACCCTTGCCGCCGACCGTAAAACAGCGTCACCAGCACCGTCGCCACCAGCCACAAGTCGGGCGGATATGCCCCGGGCCAGACAAACGGCAACAGTGAATACTGCGCGAAGTAAATCGCGATGCTCATACCGACCAGCGCGGTTGTACTCATTCCCGTTTCACCTCCTGCGGTGCATCGGGTACGAGGTTCGGTACATCGCCTTCCGTAACCGGCGCGGCGACGACTTCGTCCAGCAAGACGAATACTTCTTCCAAGCGGTCAAAAGAGGCCGCCGGAGCAATAATGGCCCGCTTGACGACACCGGACGGATCCGGCTCAACGGCCGTCACCGTTCCTATCGCGATCCCCTTCGGATACATGCCGCCGTATCCTGATGTCACAATCGTGTCACCGACTGTAATATCACCCTCTTTGACGATGTTGACCATTTCCAAATGATCGGGGTCGTTTCCGTCGCCGCTGACGATGGACACCACGCGCGATGCCGGTCGTTGTACCAGTCCGCTCACCGCCGTCCGCGGATCAATCAGCAACTGTACCCGTGCCGACTGCGGCATGACTTCGCTGACAAATCCGGCCAACCCCTGCGGCAAAATAACCGGCATGTACACCGCCAGACCGTCATTCGTCCCCCGGTCGATCAAAATCGTATTCGTCCAGCCGCCGTAATCTCGCCCGATCACCCGTGCCCCGAGCAACCGATACGCCGGATATTCCGTTCGCATGCCCAACAGCTCACGCAAACGGATATTTTCCGCCCATAACTCGCGCATGGACGTCAATTGGCTTTGCAATTCGGCATTTTTCGCCTGCAATGCCCGATTTTCTTCCCAACCGTGCACCGTGCCTGCCGCCAATTCCCATCCGGTCGCCAATTCCTGCGCCAACCGTGCGGTCCCCGACTGGAACGGCGTTACCACCGTCACCAACGGGCGCGTCACAAACGGTACCGATTCACGATGCCGCCACGACCAGCCGAACAACCCGATCAGCGCAATCAGACCGAGCGCAAGCCACATCGTTCGTTTCGAGAGAAAAAACACTTACTTACTCCTTTCGTTTGGCATCGTTCCCGCCAATAAATACGGCCAATCGTCTCGTCGCTGCAAAGCCGCCAGCGCACCTTTCGCCACGGCGCCGAACGGATCCGGTGCCGTGCGTACGGCCACGCCCAACGCCGTCGTCAACCACGGCGCCAATCCGTGCAATAGCGAGCCACCGCCCGCCAACACAATACCGTTGCGGTATATGTCCGCCTGTGCTTGCGGCGGTACCCGGCGCAACCAATGGGCCGTACGCACCCGCAATAATGCCAGATAATCCTCTACGGTCGGCTGCAACTCTTCCGCCGTGACGGTCACGACATATTCCGTGCCGTCCGCTTGCCGTCGTCCGGACAACAAGACGGCGCGGTTGTCGTCTGCGGAACCCGCGCTCGCCGCATCCTGCAGCACCGCTTTCAACAACGAATCATCATAAAACAAATCGTATCGCTCGCTCAGGTACGCCCCCAGACGGGTCGTGAGCGCACCCATGCCGACATCGCCCGCTATCGTTGCAAGATACCCGCCGCCGGCCGTCACCGCCGCCGCCATGCCGATCCCGATGTCCATTGCCGCCGTCGCCGTCGGTGCCGCCAAGTCCGCATCCGTACCCAGTGCCACCGCGGCCCCGCGATCAACCAGTATCACCGAACGGGCCCCCGCCTGCTCGACCACGTCTTTCCACGTTCTCAACGCCACCGGAGAGATCTCGCGCGGTACCGCCAAACAGACGTCCGGTCGCAACATCGCACGTTTCTGTACCGTATCGAGCACCTGTTGCAACAACAAGCGCGCCGCTTCATAATGCACGACCTCACCCAACGCAAACGGGCGACACTCCCGCAAATATGACGGACGCGTGCGCAACATCGCGCGTGCCGCACGCCCGACAGCGACCACTTCTCCGCTGATATAATCCAATGCCGCCAATGACGGCTCGGATACTTGCACCTTCGACTCCAAATGAGCCCGTATGTATAATGCGCCCGGATCAATTCCGACCCGCAACGACTGTATGCCTAATTTACTCATATCGACTCCGTACCGTGTTTTATCCGTACATGCTGTTATCGTATCATTTTATTATATCATACCTGCCTTGATACGCACCTGTTTTGCGGATGCATTTACCGATCGTAAGGGTATTTTTCCGTTCCTTTGTGCCCGGTATGTGTTACAATACCAATGTAATATCAACAGCAAAGGAGTGGGCATATGCACACACGTAAACAATGGATCATGGGCGGTCTGATCGTCCTCCTCTTAATTCTCGCCCTGATCGGACGCCCCGCGTTGCAGAAAGATACCGATACGGAAATACGCGGCGGTTCCGATTATATTGCGGTCATTCGCGTCGACGGGCCGATTGTCGGCGGCGGCGAAATACCGGGGTTGTTGGGCGCCGGTACCGTCGCTACCTCGGAGCAGCTGATGAAAGACGTCCGGCGGGCGACATTCGACCCGCACGCCAAAGCCGTGCTCTTGCGGATTAACAGTCCGGGCGGTTCGGCCACGGCCACGCAGGAAATCGGTGATGAAATCGACCGCCTGCGCGACGCCGGCAAGCCGATTATTGTCTCGATGGGCGACAGTTGCGCATCGGGCGGATACTGGCTTGCGGCCAAAGGCGATTACATCTTCGCCAATCCGTCCACGATGACCGGCAGTATCGGCGTATACATCGGGTATACCAATTACGAAGAATTACTCGGCAAGCTCGGGATTCGTAACGACAAGATCAAGTCGGGCGCACACAAAGACATTCTCTCGCCGGATCGTCCGATGACCGACGAAGAACGCGCGCTCGTACAAAGCATGGTCAATGACATCTACGAACAATTTGTCGATGTGGTCGCCCAAGGCCGCCACATGGATCGCGACGCCGTCAAAGCGATCGCCGACGGTCGCATCATGACAGGACGGCAAGCGCAGGAAGCGGGACTGGTCGATGCGTTGGGCAACTACTATGCCGCCTTGTCCTATACCGCCGAACAGGCGGATCTGGATCCGATCCGGCCGCCAATCAAAGAGTACGGCAATGACAACTCGTGGAGTCGGTTCTTTTCCATGAGCCTGTCGCAACATATCGCCGCCGGCGTGCGTGCCGCACTGCACGATGCGCTGACCGACATGACGCAGGCCGACACGGAGGTGCCTCATGCTCGCTAATACGTTCGAATTACTCTATGATACGATCACTCGTCCGCGACACGCCTTCACGAACATCACGCAGCGTCCCTTTCACCGGGAAGCGGCGCTCGCCTTTGTCCTGCTTGTCGCACTGTCCTCGCTGGCCGGTATCAGCTTTATCGGCGGCGGTGCGGTGGCGTTGACCGCCATCAGTCTGATCACCGGTGCGATCGGCCTCTTCTTTTGGGCGGCCGTCTTGCATCTTACGGTTACCTTACTCGGCGGCAACGGCGATGTGCGCGGACTCCTGCGGGCCCTGCCGTTTGCTCAGTTTCCACAGACATTCGCCTCCTTTTTCCCGATCTTGTTGCTTTGGTTCCCCTCGGCGAGCATCACCGCTCTCATCGGTGTCTTGTCCACCGTATTTTCCTTGTGGATGGTGTATTTGCAGTTGCTCGCCATCTCGATCAACTATCGCATCGACATCTCGCGCGCGTTACTTGCCTTTGTCATTCCGGGATTGGTGCTCGTACTCTTCATTCTCGCCCTCATCGGCTTGATGATCACCTCCCTGTTCAGTGCAATCACGGCAGATCCTTCTTTCCTGCAGCAATTCTCGCAGGATATCTCGGGAATCAATCTCTGATTAGCGGACGACACGAACACAAAAAAAGACGATATACCGATCGGTATATCGTCTTTTTGATTGTCATTCTGCAGCGCGAGCGATACGTTATTTATTCTCCGCATCGTCGCCCGCGGCAAACGTTTCGCTTTCCTGCAGCACGCGTTTCAAAATTTTACCCGTACTGTTTTTCGGTAGCGCATCCAACAATACGTACTTACGCGGCAGTTTGAACCCCGCCAGACGCTGACTCAGGAAGTGACGCATCGCCTGCTTGTCAAAGGTTTCGCCCTCTTTCATCACCATGTACGCACAGACGTACTGCCCGCGCAGCCCGTCTTTGTGACCGACCACCGCGACCTCGCTCACGCCGGGAAACTGGTACATGACATCTTCGACTTCGCGCGGATAGACATTCTCTCCGTTGACGATAATCAAATCCTTGGAACGATCAACGATATAAATATAATCGTCTTCGTCCATGTACGCCAAATCGCCTGTATGCAACCAGCCGTCTTGGAGTGCTTCCGCCGAGGCGTCCGGCAAGTTCCAATACCCCGACATCACGTTGGCGCCGCGCACCAACAACTCACCGATGGTCCCCGGCACATATGCCTCCGGATCCGTTCCGTCAATGCGAACATCGACCGTCGGCAATGCCGGCCCGATGGAAAAGAGTTTATTCTTCGACTCAAGATTGACCGCAACCACGGGTGAGGCTTCCGACAGACCGTAACCTTCCAGGATCGCCCGTCCGAACCGTTCGGCAAATCCTTTGGCCACGGGCTCCGGCAAACTGGCACCGCCCGACACGTACAGGCGAACCGTTCGCATGGCTTCGACATCGCTCGACCGCATCAGCAGATGATACAGCGGCGGTACTAAAAAGACCACCGTCACGCCGTAGGCTTGAATCGCTTTCGTAATTTCCGACGGCAATGGACTTGCCACCGGCGTAATTCCCGCCCCGCGCAGCAACGGATTCATCACGCATGTCGTCCAACCGAAGCAATGATACATCGGCAACGCACACAAGACGTTATCCTCCGCGTAATGCGGCAGCGCTTCGTTGAACTGACGGACATTGCTCACCAAATTCCGATGCGACAGCATTGCGCCCTTCGGCCGTCCCGTCGTTCCCGAAGTATAAATCAGCGTACATACGTCCGTATCCTTGACGTCCGCCAATGACGGCGCCGCCGACGGCACCGCCGCAGCGGCTTGCGTTTCCAGATCCGACAGCAACAACACTTCCGTGCTCACGTCCATCGCTTTCATCGACACCAAGAGCCGTACCCCGGCATCGCGAATGATATAATCCGTCTCCGTATCCGTCAGCATCGTGTTCAACGGTACGGTAACCGCCCCCAGTTCCTGCGCCGCAAAATACGCATAAATAAATGCCGGCGAATTCGTCGCCAACAGGCCCACCCGATCACCGCGGGTGACACCCTTTTGCGCGAGCACTTCCCGATACCGTGCGACCGCTTCTCCGAGCGCCCGATACGTCACCGGCGTCTCGCCGTACAGCGCAATCCGTTCCGGTGCGCCCTGCTTGATTACCTCCGCTATCAGCAAAAGATTACCTCCTTTTAATTAACGTTATTATTGTATCACACCCGCACACGAAACCCAATTCACCCGTTGGCGACAACCGGCAAACTTGCCTGCCTCGTGTTTTTAAAACCACAGCGTGACCGCCCCCAGCCCCGCCGCCAACAGCACGGCCGAGCTGATCGCCGCCGCCGCCAACGGACGTCTGCCGTTACGAATAACCACACCGAAATTGACCCCCATACCGAGCGCCGCCATCGCCATGCCGAGTAACAGGTACGAAACCGATACCAATGATGACAGCCACTCTGCCGACATGGCCGTGATCGTTCCGAGAATACTTGTCAGCACAAAGCCGCCGATAAAATACGGAATCTGTATCGGCGCATCGCCGCCCGCATGTCGCCGGGCATAGTGTGCGATCACCAGCGCCACCGGTGCCAACAACAACACCCGTGCCAGCTTGGTTACCACGGCGGCATCCAAACCGACCTCCCCCGCCGCGCTGCCGGCCGCTACCGCATGCGCAATCTCATGCAGCGTCATTCCCGCCATCACGCCGAATTGATACTCCGACAATCCGAGCCACGGCTGAATCAACACCTCAATCAGTGAGAACACCGTTCCCAGAATACAGACGACCGCAATCGCCACCACGGTATCCTGCGGCTTCGCCCGCGCCGGACCCGCCACACCGACCACGGCCGCCGCCCCGCAAATACCGCAGCCGCACGCCGTAAGCAATGCCAACGTCGGATCCGTATGCAACCGCCGTGCGATACGATACGTCAGCACAATCATACAAGGAACCACTATACAGGCCGCCACCAGACTCGGCAACCCCGTCGTCAACAACAACGAGATATTGAGCTTGAACCCCAATAAAATAATCCCCAAACGTAAAAACCGATTGGAAATATAATTCGTTCCCCCATGCGTGATCGCCGGAATCACCGACCACACCTGCAACATCATGCCCAGCAGCAGCGCCAGTACCAAATGTCCCACCAGCGACAACCCCGGCCACGTTGCCAGATACTTGCCGCCCAACGAGCAAAGCAGCGTGATCACCACGGCCAAATAAAAACTCGGCTGCCGCATTTGCCACAGCCACTCACGATATAATGACATATCCTTCCTCCTTGCGCGACAGGATGATTTTCCGCGTGATTTTCCCCGCTCACCGTGCAATGAAACCCCGCCGCTTCCCCGACACAAAACGTACACAAAAAAAGACAGCCGATGCTGTCGAATAAACTGGCGGAGCGGGTGGGATTCGAACCCACGCACGGGGTAAACCGTCTAACGATTTAGCAAACCGTCCTCTTCAGCCTCTTGAGTACCGCTCCATAAAAAGTCTGTTCTTATTGTACGGGTCATCACAAAGTTTGTCAAGTGAAATTCATTGCCATATGAAAAAAGGACCTGACGGTCCTTTTCGAAGATGGTGGGCGATGACAGGATCGAACTGCCGACATCCTGCTTGTAAGGCAGGCGCTCTCCCAGCTGAGCTAATCGCCCATATTGGTGACCCGTGGGGGAATCGAACCCCCGATACCGCCGTGAAAGGGCGGTGTCTTAACCGCTTGACCAACGGGCC
>CAMYCX010000004.1 GCA_947254705.1 uncultured Veillonellaceae bacterium | reverse complement strand
AGACAGGTCATGAACATGCCTTACAATGACGTCGATCGTATCGCCAAG
Organism: uncultured Veillonellaceae bacterium; assembly: GCA_947254705.1. Classification (GTDB taxonomy): domain Bacteria; phylum Bacillota; class Negativicutes; order Veillonellales; family Negativicoccaceae; genus CAMCNU01. Next base: position 38,874 of record CAMYCX010000004.1, on the reverse strand, counting down.
ATGATACCGGGCGGCCCCGGTGTGACGCTGGCGGATACCTTGGAAAATATCCCCGAGTTCAAAGCGGCGTACAATGATGATCCGCAAGTACATCGTTTGGTGGACTATGCACTGGGACTGGAAGGGTTGAGCCGTCATGCCGGCACGCATGCGGCGGGACTGGTGATCAGCAAAGACCCGGTGGCGGATTACGTGCCGTTGCAGAAGTCGGCCGACGGATTTTTACAAACGCAATATGAGAAAGATACGGTCGAAGAGTTGGGCCTGCTCAAAATGGACTTGCTGGGGTTGCGCAATTTGACGGTCATTCAGGATACCGTGGCGATGATACGGGAAAGTCGCGGCGAAACGGTCGATCCCGACAATCTTCCGACAACCGATGCCGCCACCTGTACGATGCTGTGCGCCGGTGATACGGTCGGGGTGTTTCAGTCGGAGTCGTCCGGATTTACCGCTCTGCTCAAGCAGTTGAAACCGACACGGTTTGAAGATTTGATTCCGATGGTGGCGTTGTATCGGCCGGGACCGCTTGGCAGCGGAATGGCGGAGGATTTTATCCGACGTCGTCACGGCGAAACGGAAGTGATCTATCCGCATCCGCTGTTGGAACCGATTTTACAGGAAACCTTCGGGGTGATCCTGTATCAGGAACAGGTGATGCAGATCGCCTCGGTGATGGGCGGATTTTCACTCGGCGAAGCGGATTTGTTGCGCCGGGCCATGGGCAAGAAAAAAGAAGATGTGCTTTTGGCGCAACGGGATCTGTTTTTGACCGGCGCGGCCAAGCAAGGCGTACCGGCGGAAATTGCCGAACGTGTATTTGATTTGATGGTGTATTTCGCCGGGTACGGGTTTAATAAATCGCACTCCGTCTGCTACGGGTATATCGCCTGGCAGACGGCGTATCTGAAAGCACATTACCGACCGGAATTTATGGCGGCGATGATGTCGTCGTATAAAGAAAATACCGATAAATTGACGCATTATATCGGGGATTGCCGATTGCACGGGATTGAAGTGACGGCACCGTCAGTCAATGACGGTGAGGTGGATTTCACCGTGCGGGACGGGAAAATTATTTTCGGTCTGTCCGCGGTACGTAATGTCGGAGAAGGACTTGCCGCTGAACTCGTGCAGGCTCGAGAACGGCGAAAGGAAGAGCAACGGGCGGCGGGTGAAGAACCGATCGGATTTACCTCGCCGGTGGATTTGGTGGCGCATGTCGCCATCAATAAACGGGCTCTTGAGTCGCTGATTAAGGCGGGAGCATTGGACGGATGGACGGATACTGACGGAACGCCGCTGCATCGAGCGCAACTCTTGGCGGCGATGCCGGAAGCCGTTAAAGTCGGCACTTGGGAACGGGAAGAGAAACAGTCCTTGCAGCAAGGTCTGTTTGACGAGTTGCCGGCAACGGCACCGACCGTGATTTATCCGAAGGTCGCACCGTGGACGATGGCGGAAACATTGGCGGGAGAAAAAGAAATGCTCGGCTTTTTCGTCAGCGGTCATCCCTTGGACGCGTACCGTGAGGTGATGCAACAGCTGACGCCGTTATATGAACTGCGCGAAGGAGCGGAACAGTATGATCGGCAGCGTGTCTATATCGGCGGCATCGTGAATGCGGTCCGTCGTCTGATGACGAAAAATAGCGAGCAAATGGGATTTGTCAATCTGGAAGATTACGGGGCCAATCTGGAGTTGGTCATTTTCCCGAAAACGTGGAACGAGGTTCATATGATGATGGACAAAGACGCTCTGCTTGTTGTCGAAGGGCGGGTACAGTCCGATGAACGGGAAACGAAAGTGATTGTCGAGAAGGTATACCCGATGGAAACCGTCGCCGGCGGGGAGGTCATCATCGCCCGCTCGGTACGTACGGAAACACCGAAAAAGTCACCCGTCGGCATGAGCGGGTTGCCGTCTTTGCCGGATCCGGAACGGATCCGACAGGTGGTACTGCTGATCGATGAAGTCCATGAGGGCGTGTCCGTGAGTCAGGCATTGGCAACCGTGCTCACGACACATCACGGAGATATTCCCGTGCGACTGCGGGTATTGAGCAGCGGCATGGAAGTGTCCATGGCGCCGGCCTATCGTATCGACGGTTCGCCGGCAGTGATTACCGCGTTGCGGCGGCTGCTGGGACAGGATAATGTGCAAGTAGAGGAGGACGCGAGATGAATTATATCGTTTGTGTCAAACAGGTGCCGGATACGGCCAAGGTCAAACTGGATCCGAAAACAAATCGTCTGCAACGGGCAGGTGTGGAAAATATTATGAATCCGTTTGACGAGCATGCATTGGAAGCGGCATTGGCGTTGCGCGATGCACACGGCGGTACCGTGACGGTGCTGACGATGGGACCGCCGCAAGCGCAAGACGTATTGCGGGACTGTATTGCCCGCGGTGCCGATCGGGCCGTACTGGTGACGGATCGGGCATTTGGCGGTGCGGATACGTTGGCGACATCGTACACGTTGGCCGGTGCGATTCGCAAACTGGGCGGTGCGGATCTTATTTTGTGCGGGAAACAGGCAATTGACGGTGATACGGCACAGGTCGGTCCGCAAATTGCGGAAATGCTGGATATTCCGCAAGTAACGGCCGTGAACCGACTGGAGTATACGGACGGCGGATTGACCGTAACGCGCGAGCACGAAGACGGATATGAAACATTGAAAGTGGCGCTTCCCGCCTTGCTGACCGTGACGAAAAACCTGAACAAACCGCGCTATCCTTCGCTGATGGGGAAAATGAAAGCCCGCAAAGCGGAGATTGAAACAGTGACGGCAGCCGAATTGGAGTTGGATCCGGAACGGATCGGGATCAAAGGATCACCGACACGCGTACGGCGAGTATATACCCCCGATGTTCGTACGCAGGGAATGATTTGGCGGGATTTGGAACCGCATGCCGCCGCCCGACAGTTACGGGACGTGCTCAGCCTCGGCGGACGAAAGGACGGTGCCGAATAATGACACAGCATATATATGTATTGGCAGAACATGAAAACGGGAAATTACGGCGCGTTACGTTGGAACTGATCGGTAAAGCGCGTGAACTGGCGGATGCGGCGATGCAGCAGGTGTGTGCGGTATTGCTCGGACATGAAGTAGAACCCTTGGCCGCTCCGTTGATTGCTGCCGGCGCAGATACGGTGTACCTGGCGGATCATCCGCTGTTGGCGCATTACACAACGGACGGCTATACGACCGTGATTGCGGATTTATTCCGCAAGGTCGAACCGGCGGCGGTGCTGATCGGCGCGACGAATAACGGACGCGATTTGGCGCCACGCCTGTCCGCCCGACTGGGCAGCGGTGTGACGGCGGATTGCACGCAACTGTCCATGGATCGCGATACCGGACTGATCATATGGACTCGACCCGCACTCGGCGGACATATTTTGGCGGAAATCATCTGTCCCGACCACGCGCCGCAAATGGGGACCGTTCGTCCCAATGTATTTGCTTTGGCGGCGCCGGATACAACTCGTACGGGTCGGATTGAACGCATCGCCGTGTCGTTGACGGAAAAGGATATTCGCACCGAACGAATCGGTTTTGAAACGGTGGAAGGTGAAGAAATCGGGTTGGAAGATGCGGAAATTATCGTCAGCGGTGGGCGCGGTATGGGCTCCAAAGAAGGATTTGCCCGCTTGCATGAACTGGCGCGTCTGCTGGGCGGTACGGTGGCCGCATCGCGGGCGGCGGTAGAAGCCGGCTGGGAACCGATGGTGCATCAGGTCGGTCAGACCGGTAAGAACGTCGGTCCGAAAATATACTTGGCGTTCGGGATTTCGGGGGCGATTCAGCATGTTGCGGGAATCGGCGGCAGCGATACGGTAGTGGCGGTCAATCATGACCCCGACGCACCGATTTTCAAAATTGCCGATTACGGTATTGTCGGTGATGTCCACGAAGTACTGGCAGCTTTAATTGATGAGATCAAGGCGGCACAGGGTCAGGACGGAGCGTGATGAGCATGAACAAGGGAATCACAAAAAAACGAACCAAAATCGTTTGCACGATCGGTCCGGGAACGGATGCGCCGGGGGTGCTGGAACGGATGATTGCATCGGGTATGAATGTAGCTCGATTCAATTTTTCACACGGTACGCATGAAGATCATGCCCGGCGGATGCAGATGGTGCGACAGGCGTCAGCGATCGTCGGCATACCGGTGGCGATTCTGCTCGACACCAAAGGACCGGAAATGCGGCTCGGTACGTTCTCTACCCCCGAAGTGATCTTGGAAGAAGGAACGGAGTTTCGCTTGTACAATACCCCGATCGAAGGTACGGCCGCGGGCGCATTTGTGACGCATACGGAGCTTTGGCGGGAAGTCGGACGGGGCCAATCCATCTTGTTGGCGGACGGACTGGTGCGGTTGCGGGTGATAGATACGGCCGACGGGGTGATTACGACAACCGTAGAAAATACCGGCGTAATTTCGGATCGCAAACGGGTGGCATGTCCGTCTTTGCCGCTGGGATTGCCGGCGGTATCGGCACAAGACCGGGAAGATATTCATTTCGGGATTCGTGAAGATATTGACTATATTGCGGCCTCGTTTATTCAGCGGTCCGAGGATATGGTGGAACTGAAACAGTTTTTGGAAGAAGAAGGGGCCGAGCATATCCGCGTACTGGCCAAAATTGAAAATGAAGAAGGCGTTCGCCATTTGGACGAGATTCTGACGGTCAGTGACGGCCTGATGATTGCGCGCGGTGATTTGGGCGTGGAAATTCCGCCGGAACAAGTGCCGCTGTTGCAAAAAAAGATGATTCAGCAATGCAATCGGTTGGGCAAACCGGTCATTACCGCCACGCAAATGCTTGAGTCCATGGTCTATAATCCGCGTCCGACACGGGCGGAAACCAGTGATATTGCCAATGCCATTTTAGACGGCACCGATGCGGTCATGCTGTCGGGAGAAACCGCGAACGGCAAATATCCCGTGTCGGCGGTGGATACGATGCTGCGGGTGGCGTTGTCGATCGAATCGAGCTCACTGTATCGGCGGCATTGGCATGATGATATTCCGGCGGGCGCCAGTACGACAGAGGCGATCAGTCAGGCCACGGTACGGATTGCGGAGGCCTTGGGCGCCAAAGCCGTTTTGACGGCAAGCGAGTCCGGACGAACGGCATTGATGGTATCCAAATATAGACCGGCCTGTCCGATTGTAGCGGTATCGCCGCATTTGCGGACTATACGGCGCGTTACGCTGTATTGGGGAGTGACGCCGCTGCAGGGGAAAAGCACGGAGAACAGTGATGAGATGGTGGACAACGTTATGTCGCTGGCACTGGAAAAAGGTGTCGTCAGCGGCGGGGATGTGGCGGTAGTAACTGCCGGAGTACAATCCGGACGCGAAGGAACAACGAATATGATTCGCGTTCAGGTGGCAGGCGTTGCCCTGTGTCAAGGAACGGGATTTGGCGGCCGTGAAACGGGAGCGGTATGCCGGTCGACCGATCTGCGTGCATTTACCGACGGTGATATCCTGGTGGCACCGGCACTGACGAAGGAGTTGCTTCCCTATGCCCGTCGGGCGGGTGCTCTGGTGACGGAAGAAGCGGGATTGACCTCGACTTCGGCGATTATGGGCCTGTCGCTCGGCAAGCCAACCGTTATCGGTGTGGCCGATGCAATGCAACAACTGCACAACGGCGAGGTGATTACGGTGGATGCGGCCAGCGGTCGGATTTTTGCCGCGACGTAATTCGTTTTGACAGCGTTCTGTCTGAATCGTATAATAAAAAAGTAACAGTGAATCCGTTTATTGCGAGGTGAACATATGGCAACACTGCAAGCCGGCGATCTCGTGCCGGCATTTACCGCGACTGCGGATACGGGCGATACGGTGACCGCAGACGAGGTGCGAGGCCATCGGTACATTCTGTATTTTTATCCGAAAGACAATACCCCGGGCTGTACCTTGGAGGCGCGGGCGTTTCGCGATGCGGCCGCGGACTTTGCCGCCGCAGGATATACGATTTACGGCGTCAGTCGCGACAGTACGGAATCGCATTGTCGGTTTCGGGAGAAACAACAATTGAACTTTCGTTTGTGGAGTGATCTTGATGGAGAAATGTGTGAGGCCTTCGGCGTAGTACGACGTATCGGCGGAGTGCGGGCGGGAATTCGTCGCAGCACATTCGTTGTCGATGAAACGGGCTGTATTATCCGTGCTTACTACGATGTCAAAGCGAGTACGCATGTCGCACAATTACGACAGGATTTGGAGATATAAGGAGGAGCAGGATGGAACGAAAAAATATTGCGTTTTATAATCATCAGTTTACGACCTTGGACGAAGTACATATCAGTCCGATTGACCGTGGCTATATATTCGGCGATGGGGTGTATGAAGTAACGAAGGTTCATAACGGACGCTGCTTTGCCTTGTCCTATCACTTGGATCGTCTGTATCGGTCGATGCGTCTGATGAAAATACCGGCGACCATCGCACCGGACGAATTGACGGAAATTCATGACGTACTGGTTGAAGAAAGCGGCATTCAGAGCGGATCGGTGTATTTGCAAGTCACTCGCGGTACGGCGCCGCGTACGCATACGTTTCCGCAAGGGATTCAGCCGAATATACTCATGTTTGTGCAGGAAGATAACCCGCATAAACAGGAAATTGCGGAAAAAGGCGCCAATGTCATCACGATTGAAGATATTCGGTGGCAGCATGTCGATATCAAGAGCTTGAATTTGATTCCGAACGTGCTCGGTGCCCAAGAAGCCAAGAAAAAAGGTGCGGATGAAGCGTTATTTTTCCGTGGCAATGAATTGATGGAAGGCACCAGCTGCAATGTATTTATGGTGCGTGACGGGATTATTTGGACACGGCCGGCGGATGAACTCATTTTGAAGGGAATTACCCGGCAACTGCTGTTGACGAAAGTGGCACCGAGTTGCGGTGTTACGACGATCGAAAAGACTATTGATCGGGAATATCTCGCCAAAGCGGAAGAAGTGTTTATCACCAGCACGACGATGGGGATTGTGCCGGTCATACGGATTGATAAAACGCCGGTCGGTGACGGTACGCCGGGACCGGTGGTGCGAAAACTGCAGGAACGGTATGCGGGCTTGATGGCGGAAGGACTGCCGTGAGCGGTATAGTATAAGCAGAGAAACGATCTGATCGAGAAAGCCGGCTCGGTATAATGCAGAGCCGGTTTTTTTGTTTTAAGCGTTGGTATCGATTGCCGACAAAAAGGAAAACGGCGTCAAACAGGCGCTTGCCGCGGGAAACAAACGGTCGATGATCGTAATCATCGGGGGTGTTTTGCGTAAACGGTATATCCTAAATAAGAAAAGTTCTCTAAAAGGAACGAAAAAGATTTGACAATACGATCAGAGCAAGCTATAATGTAGACAAGTTCATAAGAAGAGGAACAGGTGCCGTAAGGCTTAATAGGGAAGATCGGTGTGATGCCGACACGGTCCCGCCACTGTGAAGCGGAGCGAGTTTCAAGATGCCATTGGGAAACCGAGAAGGCGAAATGAGCGAGGAAGCCAAGTCAGGAGAACTGCCTGTTTGACATTCACCACTAGACCTACGAGCGATAGGGACGGAGAATCTGCAAATTGTTTTGCATACTCTCTTTACTGATCTCGAGGTCACGGTAAAGAGATTTTTTAATGAACGAAATTGTATATGTGACAAACAGGTGCCGCAAGGCGCAATAGGGAAGATCGGTGAAATGCCGACACGGTCCCGCCACTGTGAAGCGGAGCGAGTTTTCATAACCATTGGGAATACCGAGAAGGGAAAATGAGCGAGGATGCCAAGTCAGGAGACCTGCCTGTTTGAATTCAACCGTTTGACTCACGAGCGATGGGAAGGTTAGATTGACAGCCGCTTTCGTTTTCGTGAGGGGCTCATTTTATTGGCAAATCGTTTTCTTTGGAAAACTTTTGCATATCATCCTTCACGGGGGTCAGTCCCCCAAGTGGCTTTTCCGTATTGGCCTACGGGAAAGTTGCGTTCATCTCCTTTTGAAGAGAATAGTGCCTGGGAACATTATTCTCTTCCCCTTTCTTTTTACACTTACGGGCATGCCCGTTATTCATAGCCGATAATCGGCAGTTCATCTCCCCGCGGAGACAGTCTCCGCATCCTTTTTACAATAATGTTTGAGGAAACATTATTTATATTTATGAGGTATGGTCCAGGGAAGCCATATCTCATCCGAAACTGCATAGCAGGACGCAGACTGACAGAACCTTCGGGTTCTGTTTTCGGTTATGGGGAATGGAGCGACATTGCTTGCCGTAAGGGCGGTGGCGTCGGCCCATGAGACATGACGAAACACAAGGCGTATCGCAAATGGCGGTGCGCCTTTTTTGCAGGATCGGTACGGCGCAGCCAAACGGATGCCACCGTGTGAAAACGGGCAATATGCTATAATATGAGTACGAAAAAACGGAGAGTGACAAGGGAGCGGCACATGATATATTTGGATTATGCGGCAACGACACCGGTGCGACGGGAAGTCGTTGAAACCGTTCGCGAGATGCTGGCGGAAGAGTACGGCAACCCGTCGGGGGTGTATGCGACGGGACGGCGTGCCAAGACAATTTTGACCAAAGCGCGGCGAGACATGGCGGATACGCTGGGGGTACAAGCTGATACATTGTATTTTACGAGCGGTGCGACGGAAGGGGATAATTGGGCGATCCGTTCGCAAGCCATGACGGCACGGGCGGCGGGGCGCGGACATCACATCGTTGCAACGGCAGTGGAGCATCCCGCGGTAGCGGAAACATTGGCGTACTTGGAGACGATCGGATTTACGGTGACATATCTGCTACCGGACGCGGACGGCATGTACTCACCGGACGCATTTGCGGCGGTCAGCACGAAAGATACGGTCGGTTGGATTGCCATGGCGGTGAATAATGAAACGGGATCGCGGTTGCCGGTGGCGGAAATCGGAATCGAGGCACGGAAACGCGGGATCTGGTTTCATGTCGATGCGGTGCAGGCTGTCGGACATGCGACATGGGACTTTTCACAGGTGCCGTGTACTTCATTCGTGCTGTCAGCCCATAAGCTGTACGGACCGAAAGGTATCGGTTGTATGGTCTATCGCCCGTGGGAGACGGACCCCTTGCCCTTGCAGCCGTTATTGTACGGCGGCGGACAGGAGCGGGGATTGCGTTCGGGGACGGAAAATGTTCCGTATATTGCCGGTATGGCACAGGCGCTGCGAGAGGCTTACGGAGAATCACGGGAAACGATGGCGGGCGGTGCCGCGCTGACAACGCAACTGTTGCGGCAGTTGGCGGCGGCGGGGATATCCGCCGTACGAAACGGAGGGAAAGATACCGTTCCGTACATCATCAGCCTGTGGCTGCCCGGTATTTCCGCCGTGCAGACGGTGATACAGGCGGATTTGGCGGGATTTGCCATATCGGCGGGAAGTGCTTGTTCGGCCGGCAGCGTGGCGCCGAGCCGCGTGATCTCCACCTACCATCCGACACAACCGGAGCGGGCCACGGAAAGTATCCGGATCTCGCCGGGCCGATTGACGACGGCGGCGGACATAGAGGCCTTCGGTGCGTGGCTGGTGAAATGGGTACCGACGGGAAAGGAGATGCCATGACACAACGGCAGCGCGTCGTGCTCGGTATGAGCGGCGGCGTGGATTCATCGGTGGCGGCCTACTTGCTTCGCGAGCAAGGCTATGAAGTCATCGGTCTGTTTATGAAAAATTGGGATGATACCGACGAAAACGGGGTTTGTACCGCCACGCGCGACTACGAAGACGTGGCCTTGGTGGCGGAACAACTCGGGATTCCTTACTATGCGGTCAACTTTGAAGCGGAATACGCCGATCGGGTGTTTTCCTATTTTTTGGATGCCTATCGTAAAGGACGTACGCCGAATCCCGATGTGATGTGTAATAAAGAAATCAAGTTCAAGGCGTTTTTGGAATACGCCATGCAACTGGGCGCGGACTATGTCGCGATGGGGCATTATGCCCGCGTGCGGCGCGATGCGGACGGAACGACGCATTTGTTGCGAGGTACGGATACGAATAAAGATCAGACGTATTTTTTGAGTCAGTTGCAACAACATCAGCTGGTCAAGAGTCTGTTTCCTGTCGGTGAGATGACTAAACCGGAGGTGCGCAAACTGGCGGAATCGCTCGATTTGGCGACGGCACACAAGAAAGACTCCACCGGAATCTGCTTTATCGGCGAACGCAATTTCAATGCGTTTTTGGCGCAATATTTGCCGAATCGACCGGGGAAGATGAAGACGACGGACGGCAAGGTGATGGGTACGCACATGGGACTGATGTACTATACCATCGGTCAACGCCACGGACTGGGGATCGGCGGTGGCGGAGCGAGCGAAGAACCGTGGTTTGTCATCGGCAAGGATATCGCCACCCGTACATTGTACGTCGGACAGGGCTTTCATCATCCGCGGTTGTATAGTGACAGTCTGACGGCATCGGAGATGAGCTTTACGACACCGGAAGAACGATCGCCGCGCTTTACCTGTACGGCAAAATTCCGCTATCGGCAGGCCGATACGGCCGTCGAAGTGGAAATGACGGGGACGACGACGGCACGGGTTACTTTTGCCGAACCGGTGCGGGCCGTGACGCCGGGGCAGGCGGTGGTCCTGTATAAGGGCGAAGAATGTATCGGCGGCGGTATGATTGACGCGGCATATCGACACGGCAAGATGTGTCAATATGTATGACGGGCGACCGGTACGGCGGCAAACGAACGAATAGCGAAAGGAGCGCTTGAAGTGGAAACGATGAAACTGGCAGCGGCGCTGATCATGCGCAAAGAACTGCGGACAAAAACGGAAGAACTGGCGACGCGAATCGAAAACAACGCCATCAGTCAAGAAGGCGACAAACCGTTGGAAGACCCGAATGAACTGTTGGTACAATTACAGGAAACCAATCAGCAGCTGATCGGCTTGATACAGGCGATCAATCAGGCGAATACGACGGTACGCATGGCAGACGGACAGACAATTGCCGAAGGATTGGCACAACGTGACGGTTTGTATCGAATGGTAGGATATCTGCGCATGATTGCCGATAAGGCGGCTGTAGAGCAGGTGCGATATTCACTGCGGGAAATCCGGCAAGTGAGTCATATCGATGCGGCTAAACTGCAAGCGGATATTGATCGTATGGCGGAAACCGCACGCCAACTGGATCTGGCAATACAAGAGTTGAACTGGGCGACGGATATTGTTGTCGGATAAACTATTGGCGGGTCGGCGAAAGGCGAGTCGAAATATCGCATATAATTTCATGCAATCACGTTGACAGGTCAATGTGACAAGTCAATGTAACAAGTCAATGTTACAACCAGCGACTGATTTCGTTGATCGGGAGGGAACGGGGCGGCTCCGATGCGATGCATCGGAGCCTTTAATTTGTCTGTACGGACATGGAGTAAAGAGCGGATATGGTATAATAAAAACATACATGAAATGTTGTCGTCATTAAGGAGGTCGACGTATGAAACGAGTATGGTGGATAGTCCTGGCAGTTGTCGTGCTGCTTGGCGGTTGGGCGGTCGGTCAATACAACGGACTGGTCGGGATCAACGAAGAAGTCAACGGAAAATGGGCGCAAGTCGATACGCAGTTGCAACGGCGCAACGATTTAATCCCGAATTTGGTCAATACGGTCAAAGGGTATGCGGCGCATGAAGAAGGAATCTTTACAAACATCGCGGAAGCGCGCGCCAAATTGGCCGGTGCTAAAAGCGTCGGCGAAGCGGCGGCCGCGGACGGTGAATTGACACAGGCCTTGGGGCGCTTATTTGCAATAGCGGAAAACTACCCGATTCTGAAAGCAAATGAAAATTTCCGTGCGTTGCAGGACGAATTGGCGGGCACGGAAAATCGGATTGCCACGGCACGTCGTGATTATAACGGTTCGGTGCAGATGTATAACGCAAAAATTCGTACATTCCCGACGAATGTCGTAGCGGGTATGTTCGGATTCCGCGAACGGGAATATTTCCGTGCATCGGAAGGAGCGCAAACTCCGCCGACCGTGAAATTTTGAGTAAAGGCATATACCGATGAAACAGGCGGGGATTCGTTCACTGTCTGCGGTACGGACATGGATTGCGTGGCTGGTCGTCTGGCTGGCGGTATGGGTGACGGCATGGGCGGCACCGACGGAAAATCCGTTTCCGACGCCGCACGGTGACATTTATGCACAGGATTTTGTCGGCGTATTGTCCGACTCGACCGTCGCCCGCATGGATCGCTTGGGCGCGGCACTGGAAACCAAGAGCGGCGCACAGATTGTGGTCGCCGTCATGCCCGCCGCACCGAACGATGATATCGCCACCTATGCGACGGATCTGTATCGGCACTGGGGAATCGGCGATAAAGAAAAAAATAACGGGGTCCTGTTGTTGGTGATCCCTGCGCGCAAAGAAGTACGTGTCGAAGTCGGATACGGACTGGAAGGGGCGCTCAATGACGCCAAAGTCGGCGCCATGTTGGATCGGTATTTTGTGCCGGCGGCACGACAGGGACAGTGGGAACTCGCCTGTCTTCGGATGTACGAGGCGTTGTCGGTTCAAACCATGCAGGAGTACGGACTGACGGCGGATGATTTGAACGCAAATACCGCTCAACCGGCAGAGTGGGATCCCGCAACGATCATGTGGACATTGCTCTTGATCGTTGCCGTGGTGCTCGACATAATCTTTAACGGCGGGCGATTGACACGTCTGTTGATTTACATTTTGGCCAGCGGTCGCGGCGGCGGGGGAGGCTCGCGTGGCGGCGGAGGAGGCAGTTCCGGCGGCGGCGGAGCGGGTCGCTCATGGTAGACGGAAAAAACGGATGGCTCACGGAGCGATCCGTTTTTCGTACCGAAAAGCGTGTCTATCGCAAAAGCAAAGTTGCCAAAATGCATAAATCGGCAGATAATAAAAATATAGATACCATATAGTAGCGTAGGTGCAAGGAATGGTAGGAATGACGTACGAAGAAATGTTGAAACGGACGCGGAAATTCATGAAACAACTGGAAAGCGAACCGCTGACGGAGTGCGAGAAACGACATAGTGAGGGTGGAAGCGGTCGAGTCGGGCGAGTACGCGAAAACACCGGAGTCGATACAGACACGAAAAGAAATCGCGGAAGGACTGACGTTTTAGGTCGCACTCAAAAAGGTGATGAACGGATTGCTTACCGCAAATCGAGGTCGTACACGCGCAGTTGCGGAACGGTGTGCAGGTAAGAATAGTGATGAGAGTACGGATGGCTCGCGGAGCGATTCGTTTTTTTATAGGAGGGTCTATGCGGCCGAGACGAATATGGCATCAGATCGTGTGGACGGTGTTGTGGCTCTGTACGGTGATGGCGGGGGGCGTGCCGGCGACGGCAACGTACCCGACATGGCAGCAGGAAACGTTGTATGTGCAGGACACGGTCGGGGCTCTTTCTCCGGAGGTACGGACGACATTGAACGCCAACGGCTTAAAGTTGCAGCAGGAGACGGGAGCGGAGGCGGTCATCGCGGTTGTCGCCGATACGGCGGGAGCGTCTGTCACGGAGTACGCGACGGGATTATTTCGGGCGTGGGGGATCGGTCAGGCGGATAAAAACAACGGGGTCTTGTTGCTGATCGTGCCGTCGACGCATGAGGTGCGGATTGAGGTCGGATACGGTTTGGAGGGCGCGCTGAATGATGCCAAGGTCGGTGCATTGCTGGATCGGGAGTTCGTGCCGTACGCTCGGAAAGGGGATTTGAATACGGCTGCGGAACGGACATATCGGGCACTGTGTACCGAGGTCGCTCATGAATACGGCATCGATACGGCGGAGATGTACGGGACCGAGCCGTTGCAGACCGATTCATGGAGTGATGACCCGTTGACGGTGGCGTTTATTTGCGTGGTGATGTGGCTCATGTTGTTCCGTTCGGGCGGACGTGGCGGACGCGGCGGGCGCGGCAATGGGCGCGGGGGGAGCGGCTGGTCGGTCGGCGGACGCGGCGGATTCGGCGGCGGTTCGTCCAGCGGCGGCGGGGCCGGGCGCAGCTGGTAGTCGGCCATGACAAGCAGTTATATTGACAAAAGAGGTAGCGGCCGATATAATAAGAAAGTCGAGGTACAAAATGAAACTGCAAGTAAGCGAAGTCACATCGACGGGAGATGCGATTGCATTTCACGGTACGATTGATGCGACGGACTGGCAATCCGAACCGGAGGGCAAGGCGCTTCGGGAAGCACCGGAAATAGAAGGCACGTATTATCGGGACGGTCGGCGTGTGTATATCGAAGGACAGTTGTATGTGCATGGCAGGTATGCCTGTACGCGTTGTCTGGAGAAGACGGATTGTCGGCGTACGTTGCCGTTTGCCGAAACGTATACAACCGATGAGCCGAGCATCGACGAGTTACCGTTTGACGGTATCAGTATTGATATGGACGCACTCGCACGCGATATATTAATTATGGCAGAGGGCGATCGGGTGTTGTGCCGGGACGATTGTGAAGGATTGTGTCCGGGCTGCGGTGTGAATTTGAATCATGAGAGTTGCCAATGTGAGCCGGAGAATGTACCTTCTCAGTGGGCCGCATTGGATGCATTATTGACTAAGGACGAATAGGGATGGGAGGGTAAAGACCATGGCAGTACCGAAGAGAAAAATGTCGAACAGCAGACGCGACCGTCGTCGTGCGAATTGGAAGTTGACGGCCCCGGGCTTGAAGGAATGCTCGCAATGTCACGAAATGATTATGCCGCACCGAGTGTGCAAGTATTGCGGCGCATACAAAGGTAAAACCGTCATCAACGTCGGATAATGGCGGCAACGGAAAAGGAGACACGGCGGTGGCCGGTCTCCTTTTTATATGGTGGCGTTCAGGGATTGACAATGTGCTGAAAGCGCGGCAGATCGTGCATGGCGGCAAAATGGTCTTGCACGCGGGCGGCGTCGGCACACGCGGGGTCGGCGGCAACGGCTTGGGCCAGATAGTCCAGGGCGATGTCCGTCTGTCCTTGGTCGGCATAGATGGTGGCCAGACCGTAAAGACTCCACGGATGGTGC
Source organism: uncultured Veillonellaceae bacterium (assembly GCA_947254705.1). GTDB lineage: Bacteria > Bacillota > Negativicutes > Veillonellales > Negativicoccaceae > CAMCNU01. Next base: position 23,787 of record CAMYCX010000004.1, on the reverse strand, counting down.
GGTTCGCTTGCCAGTACAATGTGAAACTCATCGGCAGCTTTGGTAAGTTGTTGTTGTAATTTCCAGTGAATGGCATAATTATAATGTACGGCGATACTGTCGGGGGCAATGGCCAAGGCGCGATGCAAATAGGATTCGCCCTCTTCGTAGCGGCCTTCCATTGACAGCAGCAGACCTTTGTCGGCAAGGGCGTGGAAGTTGTTGCCGTCGGTTTCGATGGCGCGATCGTAGGCGGCCAATGCCTCGTTCCGATGACCGGCTTGGGCGGCGGTAACGCCACGATGCCAGGCGTCCATAGACGCTGTACGAACCGGTACGGTCTTAGGCGGCGCAGGTGATGCGGTCGGCGCTTGGGGTTGACAGCCGCCGAGCAGACAAATACAGAGACTGAATATAAGTAAACGTATCATATACATAATGATTCCCTCCTCGGTTACCAGTATACGGGCCTGACGGCACTCGTGCAAGTCGCGGCGCCGTGGCGGGGAAAGTGAACGGATACAGGAAAGGAGCGAAGGCATGGCAGCACATGCGCAGTTTGACGGAGATGTGGTGGAATCGGGTGTGAAGGGCGGATTGATTTTGATGGCCGCTTCCTTCATCGGATTGGTTATCGCGAACAGCCCTTGGGCAGGGGCGTATTTTTCCTTTTTAGAGTGGGACGTAGCCGGCTTGCACATGCTTCATTGGATTAATGATTTTCTGATGGCGATTTTCTTTTTGCAGGTCGGGTTGGAGATCAAACGGGAAATCCGTGTCGGTGAATTACAGAAACCGTCGCAGCGAATTTTACCCGGATTGGCCGCGTTTTTCGGATTGATGATGCCGGCGTTGATTTATATCGTTTGCAACTGGAATACTCCGGCGACGTTGCGCGGTTGGGCCATTCCGGCGGCGACGGATATCGCTTTTGTATTGGGCGCGGTGGCGTTGCTCGGCCGGCGGGTGCCGTTGTCGTTGAAGATTTTTGTGACGGCGTTGGCGATTATTGATGATTTACTGGCAATATTGATCATTGCCTTTTTCTATTCCGGCGGCTTGGAATGGGGATATTTGGCCGTGTCGGCGGTGGTGTTCGTTATCTTGCTGGGAATGGATCAGCGGCGGGTAGTACGACCGATTCCCTATATCCTGCTGGGTTTTGTGTTGTGGTTCTGCATGCTCAAGTCGGGGATTCATGCGACCTTGGCGGGGGTGCTGCTGGCGATGGCCGTACCGCTGCAAGGAACTACTTCGGGCGGCGTAAAAAAAACACCGCTGACGGATTGGGAGCATGCGTTGGCGGTTCCCGTGACGTACTTGATTTTGCCGATATTCGGTTTTGCGAATGCGGGGGTAAGTTTTGTCGGCATGACGACGGAGGTATGGCGTGATCCGATCGTATTCGGTGTGGCGTCGGGCCTGTTTTTGGGCAAGCAACTCGGGATATTCCTGACTGTCTATGTATTGGTCAAGGTCGGTTGGGTCGCGATGCCGAAGGGAGCGTCATGGGGTAAGGTCTACGGCGTGTCGATGCTGTGCGGTATCGGTTTTACGATGAGCCTTTTTATTACTATGCTGGCCTTCGGTGTGCCGGAGTGGCAAGATCACGCGAAAGTCGGTGTTTTCGTAGGTTCGCTTCTCTCCGGGACGGTCGGTTATTTGTGGCTGCGTTACGGTACGCGGCCGGGTAAGACGGAGCATGTGGCGGCATAGCGGGCAAAGTGCAATTAATTGTGATATAATCAATGCTAATATTAATTAAAGGAGGAACAAACATGCGTTCAATCGATGAACAGCTGGCGCAATTGGAATTCGGCACGGCGGAAATTTTACCGGCGGGCGGATTGCGTCAAAAGTTGGAGCAAGCGGCGAAAGAACAGCGACCGCTGCGGGTGAAACTCGGCCTGGATCCGTCCGCACCCGATATTCACTTGGGACACACGGTGGTGCTGCGCAAGTTGAAGCAGTTTCAGGATATGGGGCATCGGATTGTACTGATTATCGGTGACTTTACGGGCAGAATCGGCGATCCCTCCGGAAAGAGTGTCGCGCGAAAACCGCTTTCGGAAGAGCAGGTTTTGGCGAATGCACGGACGTATGAAATACAGATCTTCAAGATTTTGGACCGGGATAAAACCGAAGTTCATTTCAACAGCGAATGGCTTAGTAAGATGAACTTCGCCGATGTATTGACGTTGGCGGCCAAGTATACGGTAGCACGGATGTTGGAACGGGATGATTTTCGTAAACGTATGGAAGAAGAACGGCCGATTTCCATTCATGAATTTATGTATCCGCTGATGCAGGGCTACGATTCCATTGCAACGAAAGCGGATATCGAGTTCGGCGGTACGGACCAGACGTTTAACCTGATCGTGGGACGGCATTTGCAGAGTGAATCGGGAATGGACCCGCAGTTGGTCATCACGATGCCGTTGTTGGAAGGGTTGGACGGTGTCCAAAAAATGAGCAAGTCGCTCGGGAATTATATCGGCATTGACGAAGATCCCAAAGAGATGTTCGGCAAATCCATGTCGATTCCCGACGCGTTGATGATGCGTTACTATATGCTGGTGACGGACGTTCCGGCGGACGAGCAGAAACAAATGGCGGCGGACTTGGAAAGCGGCCGCTTGCACCCGCGTGATGCGAAGATGCGTTTAGCCTGGGAAATTGTCAATTTGTACCACGGTCCGGCAGCGGCGGACGAAGCCCAAGCGGAATTTGTACGGGTTTTTCAGCAAGGTGATTTGCCGACGGATATGGAAATACTCACCGTGCCGGCCGGCGAAGTCTGGTTGCCGCAACTCTTGCAGGATGCCGACATGGCTTCAAGCAACAGTGATGCGAAGCGGGCGATTGCCCAAGGAGCAGTGCGGGTCAACGGCGAAAAGGTGACCGAAGAAACGATCACGTTGGCCGCGGACGATGTGCTGCAAGTAGGAAAACGGAAATACAGACGGATTGCGATTCAATAATGCGACCAAGCGACCACGAAGGTGGTCGCTTGTTTGTTTTACAGAAAACATACGGGGCGAAAATTTTCATGCAGTCTTGACATCACCACAAATAGGATATACTATATAGGTAAGTTGGTTATATAGTATACCATGAACGAGGGATGAGGTATCCGAAGGAGGATCGCAATGGAACGAGAACAGGCGTATGTATTGTGGTTTGAACAGTTGCGTCGTGAGGATGTGAACTTGGTCGGCGGGAAGTCGTCGTCGCTGGGTGAAATGACATCACAGACAAAGGTGCCGGTACCGTACGGCTTTGCCACGACGGCACATGCATATCGGACATTTATGCAGGAGTCGGGCGTAGAAGCGCGCGTGGAAAAATTGATCGGTGAGCTGACCGATGTCGAAGATTCGGTGCAGCTGCGCGATGTTTGCGCGAAGATCCGTGAAGCCATCATGGAAGCGAAGATGCCGAAGGATGTGGCAGACACCATTCGTAAAGCATATGCGGAATTGGCCGAAAAAGTTCATGAAGCGGAACCGTTTGTTGCCGTGCGTTCCAGTGCGACGGCGGAAGACTTGCCGGATGCCAGCTTTGCCGGTCAGCAGGACACATATTTGAACGTACACGGAGCGGATGAAGTGATCGCGCGGGTGAAGGAATGCTATGCATCAACTTTTACGGATCGTGCGGTATATTATCGCGTCAAGCAAGGGTTTGACCATATGGAAGTAGCCCTCTCGGCAGTCGTACAGATGATGGTTTTCTCGAAGGCCTCGGGGGTAATGTTTACCGTTGATTTGGCGACGGGCAGCGACAAAAACATCATGATTGAAGGCGCGTGGGGCCTCGGTGAATATGTCGTGCAGGGAACGGTGACGCCGGATAATTTTATTATCGAAAAAGAAACGCTGGCGATTACCGATAAGGTCATCAATGAAAAACCGGTCATGTTGACACGCAAGCCGGGCAGCGGAGTCGAAGAACAGCAGGTGCCGGCCGATATGGCGAAGGCACCGTCGATTACCGATGCGCAGGCGCAGGAATTGGCACGTTATGCGAAAGCGATTGAAAAACATTACGGTTGTTATATGGACATCGAATGGGCGGTCGATGAACGCGACGATTCGATTAAGATTTTGCAGGCCCGTCCGGAAACGGTATGGTCGAAAAAACATAAAGAAGGCAAAGGAGAAACGGCTGTGGCAGATACCTATACAACAGAACGGACACCGTTGGTCAAAGGCTTGCCCGCGAGTCCGGGACGCATCGGCGGTAAAGCGCATGTGATTTTGGATCCGGCATTGATTGATACCTTTAAGGAAGGCGAAATTTTAATTACGACGATGACGGCACCGGACTGGGTACCGGCGATGAAGAAGGCGAAGGCGATTGTAACGGATGCCGGCGGTATGACATGTCATGCGTCCATCGTGTCCCGTGAGCTCGGGATCCCCTGTATTGTCGGAACAAAGAGCCGCGGTGCGGAAGCGACGACGACGATCCCCGATGGCGCGACGATTACCGTTGACGCGACGAACGGAATCGTATATGATGGATTGATAGAAGATTTGGTAGCCAAAGAGGAAGAAAGCGGTCCCTTGGCACCGGCGGCAGAATACTATGCGCCGACGGGTACAAAAGTATATATGAATCTGGGTGACCCGGATTTGGCGGAAAAATACGGGAAACTTCCGTGCGATGGTATCGGTTTGATGCGGGAAGAATTTATCTGGACAACGTTTATTCATGAACATCCATTGTACTTGATTGAAATCGGACATCCGGAACGAGTGGTTGACGGTTTGGCGGACGGCATTCGCAAGGTCTGCCAGGCCATGGCACCGCGTCCGGTCACGTTGCGTTTCAGCGATTTCAAGTCGAGCGAATATCGCGACTTGAAAGGCGGCGACAAGTACGAACCGTATGAACCGAGTGCATTGCTCGGTTGGCGCGGCGCATCGCGGTACTATGACCCGGCTTATATTGAAGCGTTCCGTCTGGAATTGGCGGCAGTGAGAAAAGTACGCGAAGAATACGGATTTAAGAATTTGAACGTCATGATCCCGTTCTGCCGTACTGTCGATGAAGCACGCAAGGTCGTTGACTTGATGGCGCAAGAAGGGCTGCGCCGCGGCCCTGACTTCAAAGTCTGGCTGATGGCGGAAGTACCGTCCAACATTATCCTTGCGGATCAGTTCAATGAATTTGTCGACGGATATTCCATCGGCTCCAATGACTTGACGATGTTGGTACTGGGATGCGATCGGGATAACGACACGGTTTCGCATATTTATGACGAACGTAATTTGGCGGTACGCCGTGCGATTCGCCATCTGATCGAAGTTGCGCATCGTGACGGCAAGACGGTGTCGATTTGCGGTCAGGCGCCGAGTGTGTATCCGGACTTTACCGCGTTCCTGATTCGCAGCGGTATTGATTCCGTTTCGGTCAACCCGGACATGGTCAAAGCGACGAAGAAGATGGTGGCGCAGTTGGAACAGCGCATCATGCTGGACGCATTGACAGGCAAGGGGTTACAATATCCGACCGACGAAGCGGACTGGTAATGATATCAAGGGCCCTGGCGGGCCCTTTTTTCGTATAGATGAGGTGAGACGGTGGTATTGTCCGAACGACAGGAAAAGATAGCGGAAATGGTTCATGCCGACGGACCGATTCCGGGGAACGAGATTGCCCGACGTCTGCATGTGACACGGGCCGCGCTCAGAAGTGATTTGGCGATTTTGACGATGCTCGGCATTCTTGATGCACGTCCGAAATTGGGGTATTTCTATATCGGCAATGAATCGACGAATCTCATCGCTGATAAAATTCGCTCCCTACTGGTGGATACCGCACTTTCACGACCGGTGATCGTGGCGGGTGAGGCGTCGGTGTATGATGCGATCGTCAGTATGTTTACGGAAGATGTCGGTACGGTTTTTGTCGGCACGGAAGAATCGCTCGAAGGCCTAGTATCGCGGAAAGATTTGTTGAAAGCGGCGCTGGGCAAGCGGGAATTGACGACGATGCCCGTCCGAATGGTGATGACCGGCGCGGGACGGTTGATTTATGCGGAAATGGGAGACGATGTGTTGTCAGCGGCACAGAAGATGATCGATCATGAAATCGACTGTTTGCCGGTAGTGGAAGTTTTGACGCATGACGGCAAGCGTGAATATCGCGTGCGCGGACGCATTTCCAAGACAAATATTGCACGCTTGTTTGTAGATATCGGTCAAGGATCAAGGAGAGTGAACGAATGAAAGTACCGACCATTTATGTGTTGTCCGACTCGCTCGGAGAAACGGCGGAAAATGTGGCACGGGCCACCATCAGCCAATTTGACAAGGAAGAAATCGATATTGTACGGATTCCGTATATCGCCAATACGCAACAAATCGCGGAGGCGGTGATGGAGGCCAAGGCCAATGACGGGATCATCTGCCATACGATCGTTTCGGAACGGTTGCGTGATTATTTTGATCAGGTGGCCGCCGAGCATGAAGTGCGTTCGGTGGATATTCTCGGACCGATGCTGTCCGCGGTCGGTACGATTGCCACGACGAAGCCGCGCTTGCAGCCGGGGATGGTGCACAAGCTGGACCGTGACTATTTCAAGAAAGTGGAAGCGATCGAGTTTGCGGTGAAGTACGACGACGGAAAAAATCCGGCGGGATTTCTCAAGGCGGATATCGTGATCATCGGGGTATCGCGTACGTCGAAAACGCCGTTGTCGATGTACTTGGCGCATAAGAGCATCAAAGTCGCCAACTTGCCGCTCGTACCGGAGGTATCGTTGCCGGAAGAATTGTTCAAGTTGCCGCCGTATAAGATTGTCGGGTTGGTGATTGATCCGATGAAACTGAACTATATCCGCAGTGAACGGCTCAAGACGATGGGACTGGCGGACGGTGCCAACTATGCTGCGGTGGAACGGATCAATGAAGAGTTGGCGTATGCACGGGAAATCATGCGGAAGTTGCATTGCCCGGTCATTGACGTATCGAGCAAAGCGATCGAAGAAACGGCCAACCAGGTAATGGAAATCGTGGAACGCAACGCACGATTGCATGGTCGATGATGACAATTCGTGAAGACAACGAGGCGCGCGAGTATACATTTCTTGCCCCGGCGGCGGCGAAGAGTCGGGAGGCCGTTCGTCGTATCCCCGAAGAAAAATGCCCGCTCCGGACCGAATACCAACGGGATCGGGATCGTATTTTGCACAGCAAAGCGTTTCGCCGCTTGAAACATAAAACACAGGTATATATCGCACCCGCCGATCATTATCGGACACGCATGACGCATTCGCTCGAAGTCAGTCAGATTGCCCGCACGATTGCTCGTGCGTTGCATTTGAATGAAGAGTTGACGGAAGCCATTTCACTCGGCCATGATGTGGGACATACTCCGTTCGGCCATATCGGGGAGTTTGCATTGCGTGATCTCATCGGGCACTTCAATCACAATGAGCAGAGTTTGCGTGTGCTTGATGTACTCGAAAAAGACGGTGCGGGATTGAACTTGACCGCGGCGGTGCTTGACGGGATCGTACATCATACCGGAGAAGTACGGGCGCAGACGTTGGAAGGGCAGATTGTGCGGTATGCCGATCGGATTGCGTATTTGAGTCATGACTTTGACGATGCCATACGGGCCGGCATGTTGCGGGCGGAAGAGTTGCCGGAACGGGTGCGGCGGGAATTGGGTGCGACTCACTCGGGAATGATTACGACGATGGTAACGGATGTGATTACGACCTCTTCGGATTATGCATCCGTGCGAATGACACCGTCAACGGAAGCGGTCATGGACGAGTTTCGGACATTTATGTTTGAACGCGTGTACCAATCGCCGACACTGGTTCCCGATCGGGAGCGGGGGTATCATCTGGTGCAGGCACTGTGCAAATATTACCTTACGCATCCGGAGGCATTGCCGGATGAGCATCAGCACGGGAAAGCGGTGACGGAAACGATGGTGGTCGACTACATTGCCGGCCTGACCGATCACTATGCGATACGTTTATATAAAGAACTGTTCATTCCTCGTTTTTGGGACATATAAGGCCGTTTTCGGCAATAAAAAAAGACCGCTGAGCGGTCTTTTTTGATGGTTTGTTTATACGGCACGATCCACTTTTCCGGAACGAAGGCACCGAGTGCAGACATTCGTTCGTTTGACTTTCCCGTTAACCACCGCACGAACGCGTTGGATATTGGGTTTCCATTGTCTTTTGGTTTTTAAGTGTGAGTGGCTGACATTCATGCCACTACCTGTTTTCTTGCCGCAAACTTCGCAATAATTTGCCATGTATCTACACCTCCTCGCCATTCCGTGGTTGCAACATTAATATTTTAGCATAGGCACCTTTAAATAGCAAGTCGCATCGGTGCCGGCGATCAAAAAAAGCAAATCGCCTGCGAATATGCCGGTTATCGTTTGTTGACACGTCGTGCGAGCAGGTTGCCCGAGCTTTGAATGATCTGGACAACGACAATCAGAATGACGATCGTCAGCAGCATGATGTCGGCACGGAAACGCTGGTAGCCGTAGCGAATGGCGAGGTCGCCGAGACCACCGCCGCCGATGGCACCGGCCATGGCCGAGTAGCTGATCAAGTTGACGATGACGTTGGTGATGTTGTCAATGATGGCCGGCAAGGCTTCCGGGATCAGGACTTTACGGATGATTTGCAGGGGGGATGCACCCATCGCCTGTGCCGCTTCGATCAGACCGAACGGCACTTCTTTCAGTGATGTTTCCACCAGTCGACCCGCAAAAGGAATCGCGGCCAACGTCAGCGGTACGCAGGCGGCCGTCGTGCCGATGGAGGTACCGGCAATCAGACGCGTGAGCGGAATGATCGCCACCATCAGGATGATAAACGGCACGGAACGGAGCATATTGACAATGGCGCCGAGCGGTTTGTTGATGACGGCATTTTCCAGGATATGTCCCTTGTCCGTAACCAACAGCAACACGCCCAACGGAATGCCGAAGAGGGCCGATAATGCGGACGAAACGACGACCATGTAGACGGTTTCGTAAAGCGATTGCCAAAGCAAATTAATGATTTCCGGAGACATAGCCGATCACCTCGCTTTCAATGGGCAGACTGTGCAGATAGGACAGCGCATCACTGACGCGCCCCTGATGGCCGTCGACGGTAACGATCATGCGTCCGAAGGGGCGCTCTTGAATATAATCGACGGTCGCGTATAAAATGCTGACGTTCAAATCAAATTGACGAATGAGATTGGCGAGTAACGGTTCGTCCGTGACGTCGCCGACAAAGGATAAACGTAAAATCAAGTCGGCATCCGGAGACGGTTCCTTGGAAATGGGCAGGTGCTGCAAGCTTTCCGGCAACTCGTCGGTGAGCACGTCGCCGATAAATTCTTTGGTCTTAGGTGATGACGGTTGCGTGAAGATGTCGATGACCGCACCTTGCTCGATCAGCGTGCCGTTTTCGATTACGGCGACTTGGCTACAAATCTCTTTAATGACTTCCATTTCGTGGGTGATCAAGACAATCGTCAAATGCAGGCGACGGTTGATGTCCTTGAGTAACGCCAAAATGGATTTGGTCGTTTGGGGATCGAGCGCACTGGTGGCTTCGTCGCAGAGCAATACTTTCGGTTCGGAAACCAGCGCACGGGCGATACCGACACGCTGCTTTTGACCGCCCGACAGTTGCGCCGGATAATTGTGCCGACGGTCGGAGAGACCGACCAGTTCGAGAATCGGTTCGATGCGGCGGGCGCGTTCCTCTTTCGACATGCCCGCCAATTCCAGCGGGAATGCGATATTGTCATAGACCGTCCGGTTGGACAGCAAGTTGAAATGCTGAAAAATCATGCCGATATGTTTGCGTTCCTCACGCAACTCCCGCTCGCCGAGCAAGGTCATGTCCTTCCCGTCGACGATGACTTCGCCCGTGGTCGGGCGTTCGAGCATATTAATGCATCGAATCAGGGTAGACTTACCGGCACCGGATAACCCGATAATGCCGCAGATATTGCCTGCCGGAATGTGCAGGTTGATGTCGCGCAAGGCTTCCACCTCATGCGCACCGCGATATGTCTTGCCGACATGACGCAGGTCAATCATACGAATCACTCCTTATACATAAAAAACTCTTCATACCATAAAGATGAAGAGTCTGTTGTCCGGTCTTCTTCATCTGTCGAGCCAAGCTCGTCGGAATTGGCACCGTTCTCCACGGGAGATGGTTGCCGCGACATCATAGGGCCGGTCCCTCCGTCACTCTGGATGAAATACGGTATGAAATTTAATGGTTACGGTGCATTATAGCATGATCGATATAGCCTGTCAATATATTCCGCTCCGTCTCCGGGAAAAGGGGGGAGCTGCGAAGTGTAAGCCCGTAACGGCGGGAACGGAAACTGAAACGGCGAGGTATGCAAAAACAACATAATGGATAATATGATTTTTCTATTGCATATTTAATACCATATGTAGTATACTGTGAGAGTAAATAAAAACGGTTGCCGACAGGGAAACGAAGACATTCGCGGCGACTGAATTCAAGCAGAGGAGAGGCTTAATCATGTTACAGGTAGTGAAACGCGACGGTACGACGGTTCCTTTTGACCGGTCGAAAATTACGCTGGCGATTGAAAAGGCGATGAACAGTTCCAGCGGTGTGTATGAAATCGGGCAGGCGGAAAAAATCGCTTGGGAAATCGAAAAAGAAGCGCGGCAAGCGGAAAAGTCGCTGACCATTTATGAAATCGAAGACAAAGTATACTATAAACTGATTGAAAATCATAACCCGGCAACGGCTCGTGCGTATGAAAACTATAAAGCCGTACAGACGTTCAAGCGACATGAAAACACGACGGACGAAAGTATTTTCGGCCTGCTCAACAAAAGCAATATCGCGGTGCTCGATGAAAACTCGAACAAGGACGCGCATGTCGTATCGACCCAACGCGACCTGATTGCCGGTGAAGTGTCGAAGGACATTGCCCGTCGCAAGCTGATTCCGGCGGATATCGTACAGGCACACGACAGCGGTGCGATTCACTTCCATGACATGGACTATATTATTCAGCCGATGTTCAACTGCTGCCTGATCAACCTCGAAGACATGTTGACGAACGGCACGGTAATCAACGGCAAGAAAATCGATTCTCCCAAATCGTTCCAAGTGGCATGTACGGTGACGACGCAGATTATCGCGCAAGTCGCAAGCGGGCAGTACGGCGGTCAGAGTATCAACGGAATCGATCGGATTTTGGCACCGTTCGTGCGCAAATCGTACCGTAAGATTTTGGACGGCGTGGTCGAAGAACAGCGGGAAGTCTACGGGATCGAGCCGGACATGGCCAAGGCGGAAGAAATCGCATGGAAACGCACCCGTAAAGAAGTCAAGGACGGGATTCAGACGATCCAGTACCAGATCAATACATTGATGACGACCAACGGACAAGCGCCGTTTGTGACGCTGTGCATGCATTTTGATCCGAACAGCGAATATGCGAAAGAAGCGGCATTGATTACGGAAGAAATTCTTGCGCAGCGCTATGAAGGCGTCAAGAATGAAGCGGACGTTTATATCACGCCGGCGTTCCCGAAACTGGTCTATGTGCTCGATGAACACAATGCGACACCGGATTCACCGTACTACTACTTGACGGAATTGGCAGCCAAATGTACGGCGAAACGGATGTATCCGGATTACATCTCCGCCAAGAAAATGCGGGAAACATACGCCGGGAACGTGTTTGCGCCGATGGGGTGCCGTTCGTTCCTCTCACCGTGGCAAAATGAAGCGGGAGAGTATGTATTTGACGGCCGTTTCAATATGGGCGTCGTTTCACTGAACTTGCCGCAAATCGGTATTTTGGCGGAAGGCTCGGAAGAAAAATTCTTCCAGATTTTGGAAAAACGCTTGCAACTCTGCTATAAAGCGTTGATGTTGCGGTATGATCTGCTCAAAGACGTCACCAGCGACGTATCGCCGATCCACTGGCAATACGGTGCGATCGCCCGGCTGAAGAAGGGGGAAAAGATCTATCCCTTGTTGCAGAACGGTTATGCGACGATTTCTCTCGGGTATATCGGCCTGTACGAAGCGACGAAACTGGTGAAAGGGACGTCGCATACGGAACAGGGCGGCCACGAATTTGCGGCGAAATTGATGCATCGGTTGCGGGAGGCCGTCGATGAATGGAAAGAAAGCACCGGACTCGGCTTTGCCTTGTACGGTACGCCGGCGGAAAGCCTGACCAACCGCTTTGCCTCGATTGACCGGGCGCGCTTCGGAGAAATCAAGGATATTACCGACAAAGGCTACTACACCAACAGCTACCATGTCGATGTTCGCGAGCCGATTACCGTATTTGACAAATTCCGTTTTGAATCGGAATTCCAGGAAATTTCCACGGGCGGTTGTATCTCGTATGCGGAAATTCCGAACATGTCAAACAACGTGGAAGCGGTATTGACGATGATCAAGTTTATCTATGACAATATCTGCTATGCGGAATTTAATACCAAATCCGACTATTGTCATGAATGCGGGTTTGACGGAGAAATCATCTGCAACGAGGATGTCGAATGGGAATGTCCGCGTTGTCACAATAAAGATCGCAATAAACTGACCGTCATTCGGCGGACTTGTGGCTATCTGGGAGAAAACTTCTGGAATATGGGCCGCACCAAAGAAATCCGTGACCGTGTCATGCATATCTGATGCGATACGGACAGATCCGGCAGTATGATATTGCCAATGGTGAGGGCATACGTACCAGCATTTTTGTCACGGGATGCACGCACAAATGCCCGGAGTGTTTTAATGAGGAATATCAGAATTTTCAGGCCGGGAACGAATGGACGGATGAGGAAACGGCAACGGTGGTTCGATATGTATCAGACCCGAATGTATCGGGGCTGACCTTGCTCGGCGGCGAGCCGATGCAAAACACGGAGGGCCTGTGTTCGGTGGTGCGCGCGGTTCGTGCGGCGGTACCGGAAAAAACGGTATGGGTGTATTCCGGGTATACATGGGAGCAGATCGTGAGCGATGCACGACGGTTGTCGTTACTTCGGCTCTGTGATGTGCTGGTGGACGGACTCTTCGTGAATGCCTTGCGCGATCCCGCGCTGCGGTTTCGCGGATCGTCGAATCAACGGATCATTGATATCGGGCAGTCATTGTTGACGGGAGACGTTGTCTTGCATCGCGATCATTTGACGGGAGAACCGATTTCGTAAGGAAACGTAAAGATACATAAAAACGGCGGATTTCCGCCGTTTTTATGTGGGGTGAATATTTCTCCGTTGAGTTGTGCAACGGAGAAAACGGCCTTAAAAAATGTGTTGGTGGCACGGCAAGGTGATGCATACACGCACGTGTCGGTCAAAGGGATGCGTGTATTAGGACATGAACGACGCTCCGCATACTGCGGAGCGTCGTTTTATTTGTCGTATTTGTTTTATTCACCGGCGGGTGCGCCCTTGACACGTCCCGGTGTACGGTCGGCATTCGGGCTGATTGTGTCGGTGTCCGATGCGTCATCGTGATCGGCCTCGCCGTCTTTCTTTTTCTTCTTGTCTTTATCCTTGTCTTTGTCGTCTTTCGGATTTTGGAATCCTTCCGCGGCAATGCCGGCGACACCTGCCGGTGCGATAAAGTTTCCGCCCGGATAGATACCCGCGGCGGTACTCATGAAATCACGCCAGATCGAGGCCGGCACGGTACCGCCGGTCAATCCTTGCAGGTCGCTGTCATAGTCGTCGCCCATCCAAACGGCGGCGGAGATTTCAGGTGTGTAGCCGACGAACCATGCGTCTTTGGTATCGTCCGTTGTCCCCGTTTTGCCGGCCATCGGCTGACCGATGTAGGCATTGCCGCCCGTACCTTGCAGTACGGCGGATTCGAGCATGTTGGTCATGATGTAGGCCGCTTTTTCACTGATGACCTGTGTTTCCTTACTTTCGTTTTCTTCCAAAATATTCCCGTTGCGGTCGACGATGCGTAAAATCGCAATCGGTTCGACCCGTACGCCGCCGTTGGCGAGGACACCGTATGCCGAAGCCATATCCAGCGGCGATACGCCGCGGACTAAACCGCCCAATGCCACGGCAAGGTTATTGTCGTTGACGGCACCGTCATATACCAAGGTGCTGATTCCCATATTTTCCGCATTGGCGAGAATATTATGCATGCCGACTTCTTGGGCCAGCTTGACGGCGGGAACATTGATGGAATGCATCAGCGCATAGCGCAAGGTCATCTTGCCGCTGAAATTACGTCCGTAGTTTTGCGGACTCCATGTACCGATCGTGATCGGCGAGTCGTCGATAATCGTGCCCGGGGTCATGCCCTTTTCAATGGCCGTGACGTAGACGAACGGTTTGAATGCCGATCCCGGCTGCCGCAATGCCTGTGTCGCACGATTGAAATGGTCCGTACCGCGACCGCCGACCATGGCGAGAATATGTCCCGTGTGCGGATTCAGTGCGATGATCGCTCCCTGCGGTTGCCGCAGTCCGTTTTCGTCCGTGTAGAAATCGGGCAGATTGGCGCGGAGCGCGCGTTCGGCGGCGGCCTGTACATCCAGATCAAGGGTGGTGTAAATCTTTAACCCTTCTTTGTACAGCGCCTCGGCATCGTATTTGTCGCTGATGAGTTGTTCAATGTAGCTGATGAAGTAGGAAGCGGACACACTGTCGTCCGCATCATCGCGTGATCGCAAAGCCAAGTCTTCGACCGCTGCGGCATCGGCTTCTTCCTGTGTAATGAATCCGTATTTCGCCATTTGGTTGAGTACGGTACGTTGCCGTGCCTTGGCCGCTTCCAAATTGGTCAGCGGGGAGTAGTAGTTCGGACTTTGCGGCAATCCGGCCAGCATGGCGGCTTGCGCCAAGGTGAGATCGCTCACGTCCTTGCCGAAGTAGACATGCGAGGCGGTTTGAATGCCGTAAGCGCCTTGTCCGAAATAAATCTGGTTCATATACATTTCCAAAATTTCCCGTTTGGAATATTCACGTTCGATTTCCAACGCCAAAACAGCCTCTTGGGCCTTTCGGTTGAGGGTGCGTTCCTGTGTCAAAAACGCGTTGCGGGCCAGCTGTTGCGTAATCGTACTGCCGCCCTGTGCGACACCCTGACTGCTGATATTGGCCCAGAGCGCACGTAAAATGCCGCGCGGGTCAATTCCGTAGTGGTCGTAGAAACGCACGTCTTCCGCGGCAATAAACGCGTCCTGCAACGTTTGCGGCACCTGATCGATCGGTACGGGCAACCGGTTTTGTTCCGCGTGAATCGTTGCAATCAGGCGGCCTTTGATGTCAAACACTTGCGAAGATGCTTCGGGTCGATGCGATTGATCGACATCGGGTAAATTGTTGATTGTCGCGCCGATAAATCCGCAACCGGCGCCCAAGATGATAATCAACACAATGATGAACCCGAGCCACAGGCTGCGACGTGTTTTTTGCCGTCGCGCGCGAGGTCGGGTGCTTGAGTGTCTCATAGTTCCTCCGTCCATACTGATAGAATGATTTTATGTCATCATTATACCACATTATTTATACAACTTATCATGGGCCGCCGACGGCCATGTATGTCCGTCGGGATGAGAAACGAGCGGAGAGTGGTATAATACAGGCAAGAAGGAGGACGGCATGGAGTTACAGGATCGCATTGATGTCATTCTCGGCATCGGACCGAAAATGAAAACACGATTGGCCGGGCTCGGTATTGTTACCGTGGCGGATCTGCTGCATTATTTTCCGCGGGAATACCGTGATTTTTCTCAGGTCGCGGCGATACGTGAGCTGCGTGACGGCGTCGATGTAACGGTGAGCGGTGAAGTCGTGCGCGTGACGGAGCGACGCCCGCGGGCGCGGTTGACTATATTGTCGGTCGAGTTGAGTGACGGCACCGGAGAAGTGGAGTTGGTGTACTTCAATCAGGCGTGGCGACGGGCACAATTTGTCCCCGGTCGGCGTTTGTTGGTACAGGGACGGACAAAACTGGCGTACGGGCGACGGCAAATCGTCAATGCGGATGTCGCATCGTTGGCGGAAGGAACGGATGTACACGGTTCGTTGCGGCCGATTTATCCGTTGACGGACGGAGTACGGGCCAATGCGTTGGAAGGTTGGATTGAAAAGGCGTTGCAAGCGGTAGGGGATATCCCCGAAACCTTGCCCGCTGAAGTGCGAGCCGCCCGCGGATACGGCAGCATGCGGACCGCCGTTACCGAGATGCACCGGCCGACCGATGCGCGGACGCAGGCACGGGCACGTGAGATGTTGGCGTTCGATGAGTTGTTTTATCTGCAACTGGGATTATTGCGGTGGCGTGCGGTGGAGCGACAAGGCGTGATCGGGATCAAGTGCGCTCCGAACGGAGAATGGGTGCGACAGGTCTATGCCGATTTTCCCTTTACGTTGACACGCGATCAATTACGAGCGGCGAGCGATATCGCCGATGATATGGAAGACGCGGTACCGATGCGACGCCTGCTGCAAGGGGATGTCGGCTCGGGGAAAACGGCGGTGGCGGCATTGGCCTTGGCAAAAATTGCGGAAAACGGATACCAGGCGGCAATGATGGCGCCGACGGAGATCTTGGCGGTGCAGCATGTGGAGACGTTGCGGGAGTGGTTTCGTCATACGCCGATTCGTGTGACGTTGCTCACGGGGCGGTTGAATGCGGCGGAACGACGGGAGGCCTTGGCGGCGATTGCCGCACATGAAACGGATATCGTCATCGGTACTCATGCGCTGATTGAAGACGGTGTCGAATTTGCCGCATTGGGGTTGGTCGTCACGGACGAGCAGCACCGATTCGGTGTCAAGCAGCGGATGAAATTGGAACGCAAGGGGGCGCATGTACATACCCTCGTGATGACGGCGACGCCGATTCCGCGAACGATGGCGCTTTCCGTGTACGGCGATCTGGACAGTTCGCTGATCCGGGAATTGCCGCCCGGACGGAAACCGATTCACACCTATGTCGTGCGTCGCGCGCAAGAAGAGCGGATTTTCCGCTTTTTTGAAAAAGAAATGGCACAGGGGCATCAGGTGTATGTCGTTTGTCCGCTGATCGAAGAATCGGCGACGTCGGATTTGAATGCGGCATCGGATATGTACGAACGACTGCGCCGACGCTTTCCGACGTACGGTGTCGGGCTGGTTTACGGCAGTATGCCCGGTGCGGAAAAGGAAGCGGCGATGCAGGCATTTGCCGAAGGGAGAAACCGGTTGCTGGTCGCCACCAGCGTGGTTGAAGTCGGGGTCAATGTACCCAAGGCGACGATTATGTACATTGACGCGGCGGAACGTTTCGGTTTGTCGCAGCTGCATCAGTTACGCGGCCGCGTGGGTCGCGGTGAGTGGCAGTCGTATTGTCTGCTGATGAACAACGGCAACAGCGAGCAGGCGGCATTGCGTCTGAAATGGATGACGGAAACGCAGGACGGGTTCGTCTTGGCGGAACGTGATTTATTGTTGCGCGGAGCGGGAGAAATGTTCGGCTACCGGCAGCACGGATGGCCGGATTTACGGGTCGCCGATCCCGTGCGTGATTTGTCATTATTGCTGGAGGCGCGAGCGGCGGCACGGGAGTATGCGGATAACCCGCCGCCGGCCATGATGGCCGAATTGGAACGGCGATTCGGACATGCTTTTTGGGAACGGGTATATCACTGATTACGGTAAAAAAGACGCGTCAGCGTCTTTTTTCTTGTGTATGGCGGCGGTGTAAAAGGTGATCGTCCACTTTGGAACAATCCGTGAGCGGTAACTCGTCGTAGGCATTATATTTGCGACGTGAAAAGCGATGAAGTATAATGAAAGCGCTAAAAGACGGATCGTATGCAGGTGCTGATTGTCCTGCAAAACGGAATTACATCAAATCAAAGGACATTGCGATAAAGGAGGAGCGGACATGCATCGGATATTGTGGAGCGTGAGCTTGGCGCTGGCGCTGTTGGGCAACGGCTGCGCGCAGGCGGCGGCGTTGCCGAAAGACGCGCCGGCGCCGGTGAAAACGCATGCCGTGACGGACGGCTATTGGGGTAAGCAGCTGTGGCAAAGCGACGTATTCAAAACGTCATACGCGTCGGCGCTTTCATCCGCCGCCGCGGCCAATGGGGGAATCCGCCAGGACGAAGTCACGCCGCGCATCGTCAAGGCGGTGATGGATTCGCTGATGTTGACGCAGTGGCAGGCGGAGGATCATCGCGGCGTGCATGTGGCGTACGTGGTGACGGCGCAGGTGCCGTTGGATCTCATGGCGCAAAGCCAAGCCGCGAAAGGAAATCGCGCGGCCGAGTTTTGGGCCACCGCGTTTGAAAATACCGATGCGCGGGAATTGCTGGCATATCTCTTGACGCAACCGCGCACGAAAGAAGAGATGCAGGCGCAAATGGATCGGGCGAAGACTTCGCTTGTTGCGGAAAACGCCGAGGCGGCGGCGCTCGTGCCGACAGTGACACTGCGTTCGTACCAGCCGCTGATTCGCTATCGTGACGGTCAGGGCGGCGTTTACTACGGACAACATATGCGCTTCGTCATCGATACGGGTGGAGTCGTTTGGCCGATCGCCGTATTTTCCGATGTGCGTAAGGCGGCGGACAATATTCAGTACACGTGGCTGATTACGGCGGATACGGAGTACGCGTATTTCGCGCGAATTTGGAACCGGTATGTGGGAATAGGAGGTGATCGCGATGCGTAAAGTGGCATGGCTGCTCAGCGGCTTGCTCGCGCTGACGACAGCCGCGTACGCGGCGACGCCCATCGCGGTGCCGCCGATGGGCACATTGCAATGGCCGGATACGATCACGGCGGCGTCCCTTACGGATGGCTTCATGGATTCGCAGAAAGGTTCAGTTGCGCAGGAGCCAATGGCGGCGGTCGATGAAAATTTGACGCCAATGGAGGATTGGTCGGTTTATCAGTTGCAGGCGGAGCGACCGGAAGGATTGGCGACAGCGTGGCTGGTCGGTTTTTCCGTGCCGATCGATGACCCCGCTGCGATCGAGCCGTTTTTCCGTTCGACATTGGGAGATAACGAGCGCGCGACATTGGCACATTTTAATGTCATGCTCTACGGTTTGGAAACGAAATTAAATCAACAAATCGCCGCGCACTGGGAGCGTATGGTAGAAGACAATCCGCAGTTACGCGGCGCGAACGAAATGCAAATGCAGCCGCCTCTTTATGTGCGTATCCGCGAGATCGATTCGCTCGTGCCGGTTACGCAAGCGCATGAAGTGATGTATCGTGTGGGCGCGCGACTGGCGCCGGAAATTGACGGCGGCTGGGTGCTGCCGTATTATGCGCAACTTTATTTTGTGCGCCGCGATGATCACTTGGCGGGCGTGCTGCTCCTGGTAAGCGATACGGATCGTGAATATTTTGCTCGCTATTTGGCGAAAGCCGTTCTGACTTTATAGTTTGTCAAACAAAAAAGCCAATGAAAAAAGACCGCATTGCGGTCTTTTTTCATGCGTGGCGCATGCAGGTCATGAAACGATGGGGAACGAGCTTTTGACATTTAATTCGTCTTCTTTGATATGCGTCTTTTTTCTTGTGTATGGCGGCGGCGTAAAAGCCGATAGTCCACTTTGGAACAATCCGTGAGCGGTAACTCATCGTAACGAATCCAGCGGCGGGGACGCTCAACAGCGGGAAGAACGGTCGCGATCCGTCGCATCTCGCCCGCATCGGCGGTATCGCTGACGAATGCGGCGATCGGAATTTCCCCGCGTAAGGGATCGGGTACGGCAAATACGGCAATATCCCGTACGGCGGGCGTAGCGCGCAGAACGGACTCAATATGGGAGAGCGAGCATTTATGCCCCGCGCAATTGATGACATCGTCACAGCGACCGAGAAAACGGATCATGCCATCATCCGTCCACTCCCCGAGATCACCGAGCGTGGTTTCGTCTTCCGTACCGCAAACGCCGTACGGTGTGGTGACATGGATTTTTCCGTCGTCGGCAATGCGCACACGGACACCGTCAAACGGACGTCCGACAATGCCGGGGTTCTGCTGCCATTCGTCCAAGCGGCAATAGGTGATGAAATTTAATTCCCCCGCACCGTAGTAAAGTGTACAGGTTGCCTGCGGAAAACATTGTTGTAAATCACGCACCAACTCGCGATCCAAGGCCTGCGAACCGGCGAACAGACTCTCCAGCGGCGGGTAGGATGCCGCCGCGGCATGCACCAGATGGCGTAATTTGACGGGCAGTAAGTACATGGCATTGACTTGTCGGGCCGTGATCGTTTGCCACCATGCATCGGGGCGTTTACGTGTCGTGGTGATCAATGCGCCGCCTTCCCAAAACACGGACGCGCAGGCATTGAGATTGCCCGTAAAACTCAGACTGCCGTGGAAGAAAAGACGGCTGTTCGAGTGCAAGGCGAACAGCGGATTTTGAATCGGGAAAAAATCAATCCAGGAGGACGAGCGTCGCCAAAATAACTTCGGCAGTCCCGTTGATCCCGATGATAAAACTCCGAAATCGACTCCGGCGGGGCGGGGCATTGTCGGGGCATTATCCAAGCCGTGCATGTGACACAGACGTTGTCCGTCCGCGGCAGAGAGTGTCGCGTGAAAGAGAACGGGAATCGCGCCGGCCGCTTGTGCGGCCAACCAGTCACGCCATTGGCGGTACGGGTCGACGTCTTGAATGACCACGGGGCGGCCCGCGGCAGCGGTGAAATCTTCGGCCCGTGCGGTAACGAGCGCGGCCCACTCACGGTACGAGCAGCAACGGGTATCATCCGCCCAGGCGACGGCATCCGGCCGATCAACGGCGATTTCGCATAAACGGGCGTACCACGGGTTAGTCATGACATGCCTCCACGATTAGTCCCGCTCCCGTGCCGCCCGCTCCCGCAATCGCGAGCAGACCGTACTGTCCGCCGGTGTGTCGCAACGCCGCAAGGAGATGGACGAGCAAAATCGCCCCCGATGCACCGTAGGGATGACCGTAGGCCAATGCACCGCCGTAGCGGTTGTAGCGATTGACGAGTGTCGGATACCGGGCGGCAAACAGGGCGTCAATCACGGCAAAGGCTTCATTCCATTCGTAACTGTCAACGGCATCGGGCGCCAGATGACTGCGCCGCAATAATTCGTCAGTCACCGTACCCACACCGAGCGGAGAGCGTAACGGGTCGCCGGCGGCGGCGGCGACCGTCACCACGCGTGCGAGCGGTTGCCAACCGTAGCGGCGAACGGCCGCTTCGGACGCCAACAGGGCAAATGCGGCCCCGTCATGAATCAGACAGGAGTTGCCGGCCGTGGTATGCGTTCCCTCGCCGAGCAAGAGCGGCATGCGTGCCAGCAGTCGGGCATTGATCCGCGGACGGAGACATTCATCTCGGCAGAGCTCTTCGCAGGGAACCAAACACGGCTGCAAAACACCGCTTCCTGCCGCGGCAAGCGCCCGTCGGTGCGAGTCCAAGGCGTAACGATCCAGCATATCACGTGTGACACGGAGCGATTGCGCCGCGCGTTCCGCTCCTTGCAGCATGGCATCGGGACTGTTTTCCGTCGGTGAAAACTGCGCCACCGTAAATTCGCCTTGTCGGGTATCGCCGTCGGCATAGCGTCGAATCGGTTGCAACGAAGCGCTTTCCATTCCGCCCGCCATGATGACATCCGCCGCCCCGGCGGCGATACGCAATGCCCCGTCGCCGAGCGCAGTGGCGGCCGAAGCGCATTGCTGATCAATGGTCCACGCGGGGACATCTTCGGGCAAGTCGGCATAGAGCGACGCCAGACGAGTCAGATTGCCGCCGGGACCCACGGCATTACCGCCGATAACGGCATCAACGGCAGGGCGGCCGTAAGTGCGGTACAGATGAGTCAGTATCCGTGCGGCCAACCGTTCCGGAGCCGTATGTGAAAAAGCGCCGCCCCGCACACCGATCGGTGTACGGCAAGCGGCGACAATATATACGTCATGCATATTATATCCTTACCTTGGTGGCGATATAAGACGAAACGGCACATTTGATCACATCACCGAAGATGAAGGGGAACGCGCCTGCGGTCAATGCGGCCCACAAGTTCAAATGCAGGAAGTACATCATACCGCTCACGCCGCCGATATAGGTGACCGGAATACCTACAAATACGGATACGATGAAATACCGCCAGAACGAACGGAACTGTCCGCAGAAATAGCTGATGAGCGGATACGCGACCAAAAAGCCGAGATAAAAACCGCCGCGCGGACCGACAAGCATCGTCAAGCCGCCCGTACCGCCGCTGAATACCGGCAATCCGATCGCGCCGAGCAAAATATAAGCGGCAATCATGATAAATGTTTGGAGCGGCGATAACAGAAATGCCGCCAAGTTCAAAATCAACGTCACGGCGGAAATTGGTGACGGCGACAGCGGAATCGGAATCGAGATATACGACGCGACACATGTCAGCGCTAACAGTAAAGAAATTTTTGTTAAATCACGAGTGTTCAGTTGCATCAAATGTTACTTCCTTTCTTGAGAGAGAGTCAGTGTAAATACATGCGCCGTATCGGTATATCCTTCGACGCGATGTGCAGTACGGACGATATAGACCGTTTCACCCGCATGGACGGGGGCCCGCAACCGCAAATCATATGTCGCTGCCGCATATCGAGCGGCCAATGTACGGAACAATTGGTACGCCGGTACAATAGGGCAAGCAGTCCGATGAATCGGATTGGCATCGCCGACAGTCCCGACAAAGTCCCGCACTTCCGCTGCCGTATAGGTATGCAGCACATCGGCCTCCGGCGGCCGTACCAACCCGGAAGAGGGCGTACCCTTATCGGAGAGCGATATATCCGTGGCGAACAGATGAATCCGTAATGTTTCCGTCGCATTGGTCGCGGTGACGACTGCGCTATGCGCCCGCTTGCGTACGTGCACACCGACCTCGCCGCCGCGATGATCCCATTGCAGACGACCGATCACGGACTGCAGCGGCAGACCGCTGTCCGTTCGGCAAATCATAGTATATAAAGAATGAATATCATCACCTCGTTTCACACCGTTAACCGTTATGGAGATTATACGAGAAAAAACGGAGTTAGTCAACAATGCAGTATAATTAAAGTTAACAATATAAGAGCGCCTGCACGAAAGAGACGTGCGGTATGCTATAATAAACAAACACAGTTAGGAATGTCGCCGGAGCGGCATAGAGGAGATCCTTCCGGGAAAGGGGAGTCGACATGATTATTACGATCGGCACACAGACATATAACATTGCATCCTATACCACTGTCGGGGAATTGTGGCAACAGGTACGTGACACTGCACCGACTGCCGTATTGGCGCGAATTGACGGTGAATTGGCGGACTTTCATACACCGTTGCGTCGGGACGCGCGTTTGGAATGGGTGGATGCATCGTCATACGACGCCTATCTGGCGTACCAGCGGACATTGATATTATTAATGGCGACGGCGGTCTACGAAATGTACCCGCAAGGACGCGTACGTATCGAGCACTCGCTCGGCAAAGCGATATACGGCGTCTTGGAAACGGGTCATCGTGTGACACCGAACGACTACCGTGACATTGAAGAATACATGCATCAGTTGGTACGGGAAGGGCGGCGAATCGAACGTCTCGCGGACAATACGGAACTCGCGATGACGATTTGCGAAAATGAGCGGCGAACGGAACTGGCGAAAGAAATCAGCGACATGAGGACAGACCGTATCTTGTTGTATCGTTGCGGTAACTGCTACGACTACTATCTCGGACCGTTGCTCCCGGCGACGAGCCTGTCTCTTATACACATCTCCGAGCCCACGAGACCGTTATTCTAAT
>CAMYCX010000003.1 GCA_947254705.1 uncultured Veillonellaceae bacterium | reverse complement strand
GACCCGCCCTGCGCCCTTCAGTCCGGTCGTGTCGGGGGTTACCACCTTAGCGTCCTGCTTTTCCCGCGCATCACGAGCCCGCTGACGCTGTGCCTCCATCGCCGCGACAAACCCGTCTCTGTCAATCAAAATACCGGCTTCTGCTGCGATTTCTTCTGTCAACTCCCACGGGAATCCGTACGTATCATACAATTTAAATACATCTTCTCCCGACAGTGTTGTCGTTTTTTCTGCCGTCAATGTTTCCAATCGTTCCTGCAACAACAGCGAGCCTTGATCCAATGTACGCTGGAAGCGTTCTTCTTCCGTGGCGGCATTAACTTTAATAAATTCACGTTTACTCGGTAAGTCAGTAATCCCATCGCCCAACAAATCAATAACCGTATCCACCATTTGCGCCATGAACGGGCCTTTAATGCCGATCATCTTCGCCTTACGTACCGCCCGACGAATAATCCGCCGCAATACATAACCGCGCCCTTCATTCGAGGGTAGCACGCCGTCACCGATCAGCGCTGTCGTGGCGCGAGCATGGTCGGCAATCACCTTCAACGATACATCCGTTGCCTCGTTATCACCATAATGCACGCCTGCCAGATGGGCTGCCTGTTCAATCAGAGGATAAATTAAATCCGTTTCAAAATTATTTTTTTTATGCTGCAACACCGCCGCAAGTCGTTCCAGGCCGGCACCGGTATCAATGTTTTTATGCGCCAGAGGTTCATATTGCCCATCTGCCGTACGATTATATTGCGAAAAAACCAAATTCCAAATTTCCAAAAAGCGGTCACCTTCGCCCCCCATCTGATTTTCGGGGTCTGTACCGAACGCTTCGCCCTGATCATAAAAAATCTCGCTGCACGGACCGCAGGGGCCTTCTCCGATTTCCCAAAAATTATCTTCCAGCTTATAAATATGATCTTTCGGCACACCGACTTCGTCATGCCAAATCGTATACGCCTCTTCATCTTCCGGATGAATCGTAACATACAGGCGTTCCGGTTCTAAGTGCAATTCTTCAGTCAAAAACTCCCATGCCCAATGAATTGCCTCTTTCTTAAAATAATCTCCGAAAGAAAAGTTGCCGAGCATTTCAAAAAATGTATGATGACGCGCCGTCCGTCCGACATTTTCCAAATCGCCTGTACGCATGCACTTTTGGCATGTCGTCAAACGTGAGCACGGTGGCGTCACCTTACCCGTAAAATACGGCTTCAACGGTGCCATTCCCGCCCCGATCAACAATAAACTCGGATCGTCTTTCGGAATCAGCGGAAAGCTCTCTACATGCAAATGTCCTTTCCGTTCAAAAAATGTCAAAAAGCGTCGGCGAATTTCATTGCCTCTCATCATCTATCCCCCTATATCTTCGCATTCATGTTCTATACATTATATCACATTCGGCAAAAGGCGAATATCATCCTTTGTCAGTTGTACCGCAAACATTTTTGCAATCAAACAGCTGTAGTTGGGCTATCACTCATCAAAAAACACCATCCATATGCTTTTCCGTATGAATGGTGTTTGGGCGAAGATGTCAAGATGCCGTCATCGTCATGAGCACCTGTGTTAAGACATACATTACTATGCAAAACAGTATTCATGGCTATGACTCGCACCTCGTCATTCCTTCACATCACCGTAAATATCCGTACGACGATCTTGCCATACACTCATATGTGCCCGTGTCGTTTTCAGTTTCTCCCCTTCATAAATACCGTAAATAATTGTTTCTTCACTCCCCGCCCGTGCGATATACTCACCGCCGGGAGCAATCAGACAGGAATGCCCGGCAAATACATTTCCCCGATACGTACCTACCGCATTCACCGCACATACATATATTTGATTTTCCATCGCCCGTGCTCGTACCAGGCAGTTCCACGCCTCCAAACGTGTCGTCGGCCACTCCGCAGGAATCACCACCAGGTCTGCACCGTCTGCAGCCATTCGTCGATACATTTCGGGAAAGCGCACATCGTAACAAATACTGCTGCCGACTGTCATATCTCCCATCCGTACCAGTGTCATCCTATTTCCTGCAGCAAAACGTCTCGGCTCTGCTAACAGACTGAATAAATGCAACTTATCATATGCCCCGAGTTCCCCCTGAGGTCCATAGAGATAGGAGCGATTATACAACTGACCGCTCTCTCGGGTCGGCAAACTGCCGGCCACTACATACTTTTTATGCTGTACCGCCCATTCTTCCAATGACACTAATAACTCATCTCCGGGCATACAGGCTTGTTCATCCAAATGGCGAAAATCATATCCGACAGTCCACATCTCCGGCAAAACCAGCACATCGGCCTTGGCCGCCGCCTCGGTCAACATCGTGCGTGCATGCGATATATTTCTATCTTTATCGCCTGCCTTGACCTCCATCTGAATCATCGCAATCCGCATGAGACTCCTCCCGTCCATTTATTACGCTCGGTGCTGATACTGTGCCAGCCCCCACCATGTTAACAGATAGGCTGCCAAACCGGTCAACACAATAGTTCCTCCCGGTGCCAAATCGTATTGATAGCTTAATAGCAATCCGCCGTAAACGGCCAACAAGGAATAACCGACAGCAATTACTGTCGTTCTCGCAAAGCTCTGCTTCCACAAATGGGCGGCCGCTACCGGTACAACCATCAATGCACTGACCAATAAAATACCGACCACCGTCATTCCCAATACAACCACGCCGGCAACCAACAGAGCAAACATTATTTGTAAAAAGTCCACGCGTACTCCATTGACACGCGCCACCGCTTCATCAAAAGCCAATGCGGTTAAATCATTTCGCCAGATGCCAAGTAATACGGTCACCAACAATGTCACAAGCGCCATACCGATTAGTTCTTGGCTCGTCACGGTCAAAATGCTGCCAAACAAAAAACTCATGATACCGGCATTGGAGACATTCGCCAGTGAGGCGAAAACGATCGCTGCTGCCAACCCCGCATAAAAAAACAAAGCCAACCCCATATCGCTGTAATGGCGATGTTGTTGCCGTACCTTTTCAATGCCGAGAGCGGCCAACAAGGTTACCGCCATCGCACCGAGCGGCGGATAAATTCCCCACCATGCAGATGCGGTAACACCGGCAAAAGCGATATGCCCGAGCCCGTCTCCCAAAAGCGCCTGCCGGCGTACCACCACCAACATACCGACCAAAGGACACAACCAAGCAATCATCACCCCTGCTGCCAAAGCACGGCGCATAAACTCGTATTGCCACAGTTCCATCACGACATGCCTCGCTTTCCGTAAAACAAATGTCGGCCGTAAGCATGCGACTGATAAAATCCGTCCGGTGTGCCTGCATAACATAATTCCCGATTCAGACACAACACTCGATCCGCACACGGCAACACTCTCTCTAAATCATGCGATACCATTACGATCGTAATACCGTCGCGTTGATTGTGAAACCGAAGCAACCTCATCAACTCACTGCCGGTAGTGTAGTCAATCCCGCTCGTCGGTTCGTCCAGCAACAATACACACGGCTGTTTGACCAATGCTTGTGCAATCATGACCCGCTGTTGCTGTCCGCCGGACAGATCACCGACACGATGACTTGCGTAAGACTCCATACCGACTTCTCCAAGTACTGTCATCACACGTCGTTTCTCCTCCTTACGCGACAGTCTATGCATCACCAGTCCCAATGCAACCACCTCACTGACGCTGGCGGGAAACGCCGCCGTATTTTGACTATAATTTTGCGGCACATATCCGATTTTACCGGCACGTTGTGCAGCCGACACCGTCATACCGTCCAATCGTACGTATCCGACTGTCGGCACTATAATCCCGCCCAGTAATTTCAACAATGTGCTCTTACCGGCACCGTTCGGACCGATGAGTGCCACAAATTCTCCTTTGGCAATGCGGAAAGTCACCCCGTCAAAAATCCGTTCTCGCTCATACTGATAAGCCAGTCTTTTCGCTACAATCATATAACTCCTCATATGCATGTTGATTCATGCATCCTCCGATACGAAAAAAGAGGCTTGCGCCTCTTTCTTAAATCATACGGCGAGCACCGATGTACGTATCCTCCCAATAATCTCCCGATAAACTGTCAATCGCCACACCACGACTGCTGGTTGCACTGATAAAACGACCGTATCCGAGATAAATTCCGGAATGCGAAATGCCGTGTCCGTCATCAGAAAAAAACACAAAATCTCCCGGACGTAATTCTCCGGACGCGACCCTGCGTCCCATCCGATACTGTTCATCTGCTGAACGCGGCACTTGTAATCCTGAACTACAGGCAACAAATTGAACAAACCCGGAGCAGTCAAACCCGTTCGGTGTCGTTCCTCCATACACATACGGAACTCCCACATACTGCTGTGCCATTGACACTAACCGTCGAATCAAAGTCGTAGAAATATCTCCGCGACTTACAGGAATATCCCGTCCGATCAACGCCCGATACGTAATCGGACCGAGTAACCCGTCTGCCTCCAGCCCGTGTTCTTCTTGAAATGCTCGCACCGCGCCTGCCGTAGCTTGACCGTATATACCGTCAGCATCAACATGATATCCCAACACCCCCAGCTGCGTTTGTACAACACGGACATCTTCTCCGCGGTCACCGAGATGAAACGTTGCCACTGCCGCACCGCAAGGCAATGCGATTAATAACATCGCGATCATATATCGCCGTAAATGAATCATATTGCTCCTTTCCCGCGAGGTTAGCTGACGGGTTAGGGTAGAGCTCCCCTTTTCGCATCGCTGCGAAATTCACCCCAAATGCATGGTTCCCCCGCACACTCCATTATCGTTTTTCGTCTGTTTTTCCCGATCCGCCGTACACGGCACGCAGCCAGTAAAGCGGTCGTCCCTTCACCTCTTCAAAAATCCTTCCGATATACTCACCGATCACGCCTAAGAATACCAATTGAATACCGCCCAATAACAACGTAGTCACAACCACCGTTGCCCATCCCGAAACAGCTTCCCTAAAATAATATTTGACCAGCAGAACGTACATAATCAGAAAAACACTGACCAGACCCATGCACAATCCCAGATACAAGGCCAAGCGCAACGGCACCGTCGAATATGACGTAACTCCGTCGATCGCAAAGCGGACCATTTTACGTAGCAAAAATTTGCTTTCTCCCGCATACCGCTCCGGTGCACGAAACGAAATTCTTGTTTGCCGATACCCGATGTCACTCACAATTCCCCGCAAAAAACGGGCATGCTCGCGAAAATGCGATAATCGGTCAACCACCTTACGATCCAACAAACGAAAATCGGAACCGCCTTCGACAATCTCCACTTTTGAAATTGCATTGATAAAACGATAGTACCCGCGTGAGGTCCATTTTTTAAACCGACTGACATTGGCCGTTGACAGACGTACCGTCTGTACCACATCATATCCGTCATACCACGCCTGCAACAAATCAGGAAGCAGAGACGGCGGATGTTGCATATCTCCGTCCATCGTAATCACCGCATCCCCCGCAGCATAATCCATCCCGCAAGTCAGCGCCAACTGATGACCAAAATTACGTGCCAATATCAAACTGCGTACACGTTCATCACGCAATGCCAAATCCTGCAACAAATTCGGAGTCCGATCCCACGACCCGTCATCGACAAATACAATTTCAAACCGTTCCGGACGTGAATCAATGACCGCACATAACGCTTCATAAAAATGTGTAATGTTGTCTTCTTCATTAAATAGCGGTACCACTATGGATACCAATAGTTCGTCATGGTGTCTCATACGTATTTATTGTATCATAACTCCCGCGCATTGAAAAACATCATCACTTTGCCGCGGCACGAAATGCCGCAACTTGCGCAAAAGCGTACTCCGCTGCCGCTACGGTCCGTGCGATATCCTCATCCGTATGTGCTAATGACATAAACCCGCATTCAAATTGACTGGGCGCGATATAAATACCTTGTGAAAGCATTTCTTTAAAATATACGGTAAACTCATCCAATCGGCTCTGACATGCAGTCGCATAATCCACCACTTCTTTGTCAGTGAAAAACACCGTAAACATCGAACCGATACGATGGTGTTGCAAAACCAACCCCGCCTGTTTCGCAGCATGACGCAAACCGTCACACAAGCACCGCGAACGCTCTTCCAACGCATCAAACACATCTGGTTCCTGTAAACGTCGTAATGTCACTAATCCTGCCGTTACCGCCAACGGATTTCCGGACAACGTGCCCGCCTGATAAACACTTCCTGCCGGAGCCAAATGTTCCATCACGTCACGACGACCGCCAAATGCACCTACGGGCAAACCGCCGCCTATTACTTTACCTAAACACATTAAATCAGGTTGTACATCATATGTCGCTTGAGCGCCGCCGCGCGATGCCCGAAAACCGCTCATCACTTCATCAATGATCAACAAAGCGCCATATTGTTCCGTCAGTTGTTTCAGGCCTTTCATATACCCGTCTTTCGGTACAACCAGCCCCATATTACCGGCTACACCTTCGATAATCACACCGGCAATTTCATGGCCTTGCTCCGCAAAAAGTGCGCGCGCCGCATCCAAGTCATTGTAGGGAATAGTTAACGTATCTGCCGCCACTTCAGCCGGTATACCGGGACTATCCGGTACACCGAATGTTGTCGCGCCGGAGCCGGCTTTGACCAATAATCCGTCACTGTGACCGTGATAACAACCGATAAATTTAACGATCTTGCTGCGCCCCGTAAATCCGCGTGCCAAGCGCAACGCACTCATGGTAGCTTCCGTTCCGGAGTTAACCAAGCGCACCATTTCCAAGGCAGGGAAAAAATCCTGCAATAATTGTGCAATTTCCGTTTCCAATAAAGTCGGCGCCCCATAACTCGTTCCTCGTTGTGCCTGAGCAGCGAGTGCCCGACAGACGTCATCATCGGCATGACCTAAAATCATAGGTCCCCAACTAAGTACATAGTCAATATAATCGTTACCGTCAATATCCTGAATATGACTTCCCTTCGCCGATGCAATAAAAGGCGGTGTCATATCAACATTACGAAACGACCGTACAGGGCTGTTCACCCCTCCCGGCAAATAGCGTTTCGCTTCATCAAAGGCCGCCCGGGATTTTGTCCACTGCATTAGCATTCTCCTTCCTTGAGCCATCTTGCCGCATCCAAGGCATGATAGGTGATAATCATATCCGCGCCGGCCCGCTTCATACCGAGCAGACTTTCCATCACCAATCGCCGTTCGTCAATCAATCCCTGTGCCGCCGCTGCTTTGACCATCGCGTATTCACCGCTGACGTTATACACACAAATCGGCACATCGCAATACTCTCTCGCGGCACGAATAATATCCATATATGCCAATGCCGGTTTAATCATAATAATATCCGCACCTTCATCCAAGTCCAAAGCAATCTCTTTGATTGCTTCGCGTGCATTGGCGCTGTCCATCTGATACGTCTTACGATCACCGAATTGCGGTGCAGAATGCACCGCATCGCGAAACGGACCGTAATATGCCGATGCGTATTTGGCTGCATAACTCATCACGGCCACATCACTGTATCCGTAATGATCCAATGCTTCACGAATGGCGCCGATACGACCGTCCATCATATCACTCGGCGCCACCATATGTGCTCCCGCTTCCGCATGACTGACCGCCACTTTCGAAAGTAACGACAATGTATCGTCATTCATGATGATGCCGTTTTCCACATGGCCGCAGTGTCCTGTTGTCGTATATTGACACATACACACATCCGTAATCACATACAGCTCCGGCACTTCGCATCGAATCGCGCGAACCGCTTTCTGCACCGGCTCATCGGCTTGCCATGCAGATGACCCGTCTTCATCCTTATATGTCGGAATGCCGAATACTTCAATTGAAGGAATACCGAGATCCGCCGCCTCATGTGCCATTTCTACCGCCTGATCAACCGACAAGTGGTATTGTCCCGGCAAACTCTTAATCTCCTCCCTGATGCCGTGTCCCGGTACAATAAACAAGGGATAAATCAAATCCGCCGTAGTCAAATGATGTTCCCTCACCATGCGCCGCAATTGCGGATGGCTCCGCAAGCGGCGCGGACGCTGTACCAATGGTTCCATATTAAGACTCCTTTCGATAGGTATTTACAACGGCTTGTGCCAACGATTCCACTGTCGCTTCCGCCGCGACACGATCTGCCTGCAAATCATAGCGATGCAATTCCGCCGCGGTAATATCCCCGATCGCAACCAGCTGTACTTGTCGCAACAGTGCTGCTTCGGCGCCCAACATCGCGACAATATTGCGTACTGTCGAAGCACTGGTAAAGGTTACCACATCAACCGCACCTTCACGCAATGCCGTTGCCAATCGTTCACCGTGACTGCCCCGTAGTTCAGCTTCCGTTCTGTACACCGGCAAAATCGTTACCTCCGCTCCTGCCTCACGAAGCGTTTCCGGCAACAACTCCCGTGCTTCCACCGCGCGAGGAAGCAATACCTTGCACTGCTTCATTTCCACTCCTTGCAATACCGCCAGCATCCCTTCGGCAGATGCCTGTCGTGGAACATAGTCGGGAATGATTCCGCCTTTTTCTAATCGTGCCGCGGTCTTTTTGCCAACCGCCATCACGGTCTTTCCTGCCAACGCACGCATATCCATGCCGTTACGTACCAGTGCCTGTGTGAAGTACTCAACCGTATTAACACTTGTAAATAAAATCCAGTCGTAGTGTGCCAGTTGCCGCAACACGGTATCCTGTTCTTCCTGATTATCCGTTGCTACGGTTCGAATCGCGGGCACGCTCATCACATAAGCGCCTTGTTTGCGGAGCAAGTCTGCCAATTCGCCTGCTTGCTTGCGAGCTCGAGTGACAACAACTCGTGCCCCGAACAACGGCTTTGTCTCAAACCAGTTCAGCTGCGGTCGTAAGCTAACCACATCACCGACAACCAGCAAACCCGGCGGGCGAAGCCCCGCCGCTTTTACCTCCTCGGCAATCGTAGCCAACGTCCCGACCACCGTCTGCTGTTCCGGTTTTGTTCCCCACCGAACCACCGCAGCCGGCGTGGAGGCATCTCTACCGTGCAATTGCAATTGGCGCGTGATCTCCGGTAAATTGCCTAATCCCATAACGAATGTCAAAGTATCCGCCCCGCCGGCAATATGTTTCCAATTCACGCCGGAGTTCTCTTTTGTCGGGTCTTCATGTCCTGTCACCACGGCAAATGAAGTCGCCATCGCTCGCTGTGTCACCGGTATTCCCGCATAGGCCGGGGCAGCGATCGCACTCGTCACGCCCGGCACAATCTCAAATGCCAAACCGGCCGCATGCAATGCCATTGCTTCTTCACCGCCACGCCCGAAAACCAACGGATCACCGCCCTTGAGACGTGCCACTACATGACCGGCAGCAACCCGATCTACCAACAGTGCATTGATTTCATCCTGTGTCAATGCATGATTACCGGCCTGTTTACCGGCATAAATCAACTCCGCGTCGGGACTTGCCCAACCCAACAACTCCTCATCAGCCAAATAATCGTAGATAATAACATCAGCCGCTTCTACACAAGACTTCCCTTTTAATGTAAACAGTCCCGGATCCCCGGGGCCCGCACCGATCAGATATGCGATTCCGCTCATACTTTTGCCTCCAATGTACTTCGTACTTCTTCCCATATCGCACGACCGCCGTCAGCCAACACGGATGCAGCAAGCTGTTGTCCTAACTCCGCATATGCACTTGGTGTGCCGCAAACAGTTTTGTGTACCGCTGCGTCTCCGCGCAATGACAGCAATACTCCGCTCACATGCAACATGCCGTCCCGATGGCAGGCATATGCTCCGACCGGCACTTGACAACCGCCTTCCAGCGCTCCTAAAAATGCACGCTCCGCACCGACCGCCTGTGCTGTCTGCGTGTCATGAACAGCCTGCAACAATGATAATATTTCCGTATCGTCGGCACGACATTGTACGGCCACCGCCCCCTGGCCGGCCGCCGGCAACCAATCGGTGGCATCCAACAGCCGATGGGTAATCACCTTGTCCAATCCCAAACGTACCAATCCTGCTTCTGCTAAAATGACGGCATCGACTTCACCGTCAAGCTTTCCCAATCGTGTCTGAACATTACCTCGAATAGACACACAGAAAATATCCGAACGCAAACGCTTTAACTGTGCTACCCGCCGTAAACTGGATGTCCCGACACGCGCTCCCTGCGGTAGATCTCTCAAGCGACAATTGCCGTTCGCCACCCACGCATCCGCGGCTGAGGCTCTGACCGGAATCGCACCGATAACAGTTCCTGCCGCCGGCTGTGTCGGCATATCTTTTAAACTGTGTACGGCAAAATCAATTCGCCCGTCACGCAACTGTGCTTCCAACTCTTCCGTAAATGCGCCTTTCCCGCCGAAAGTATGCAAGGCCTGCTCCAAGCGCCTGTCTCCGACTGTGCTGATAGGCACTTCTTTCAATTCCCATGCCCGTTGCGGATAGGCTTCCGTCAGCAATCGTATCACATATCGTGTCTGCCATAGCGCCAACGCACTTTTTCGTGTGCCGACCCGCAGTTCAGTTCTCATGCCGTGCCTCCTGTCCGTCATCAATCTGATAAATTTCCCGTAACATATCGCGATACACCTGCTCCTCATCACTGCCCGCAATATCACGGAATTTAATCATCGGATCACGCAACAACTTACGAACAATCGTTTTGGACATCCCCTCCACGACTCGCCGCTCCTCTTCCGTAAGATCAGGAGCCTTGATAAATGCCTTTTTGAGCAGTCGCCTTCGAACGACATCAAAGCGTTCGGTAATTGCCACCATCAACGGGCGCATCGACAGATACTCAAATCGATCCGTCATCTCTTTGACCGCTTCTTCAATCATCGGATAGGCCGTTTCCGCTTCTTTGGCACGCATCCGTTTATTGTCTTCCACCACTTGCGTCAAATCATCAATATTGTACAACGTCACACCGTCAATATTGCCGACTTCGGGGTCAATATCTCTCGGTACCGCAATGTCAATCATCACCAGTGGCTTACCTTGCCGTTTCATCATAATTTCCGTTGCTTGACTCAAGGTCATCAGATATTCCGTTGCTCCCGTCGATGTTAAAATAACATCGACGCGACCCGCCCAGCGAAACCGCTCGTCCAACGACACTGCCCGACCGTGAAAAAGTTGTGCCAACTCCTTTGCTTTATCAATATTACGGTTGGCAATAATAATATTTTCCACACCATGCCCGGCCAAATGTTTTGCCATCAGCTCCGCCATAGTACCTGCGCCGAGAATAAGAACACTCCGATGTGTCAATTGTCCCAGCACCTCATGTGCTTTTTTTACAGCAGCATAACTGACTGACACCGGATTATCCGCAATGTGCGTTTCCGTGCGGATTTTCTTGCCGATGGCCAACGCCCGCTGAAACAACACATTCAGCACCGGTCCCGTTGTACCTTCGCGCACTGCCGTCAAATACGATACTTTGACTTGAGAAAGAATTTGTCCTTCCCCGACCACGAGTGAATTCATTCCTGCGGCTACACGAAACAGATGGTAAATCACTCGATCGCCCTTATAGTAGTAGAAATGCTCTTTCCCAGGCATTTCGCCCGCAATACTTTGGTAAACTCGCTCCAGTGCCGGCAAACCGTCGGCGTCATCATCAAATACCGCATATAGTTCGGTGCGGTTACACGTCGACAATAAAACCGCCTCATCCAAATCCGCCAAAGCATTGATTTGTCCCAGTGCCTGACGTACTTCATCAGGGGTCAGTGCAAACCGTTCGCGAACGGCAATCGGCGCCGTGTTATGATTCAGCCCTAAGACGGCTAATTGCATTATCCATCTCCTCCTTGATTTGTGCCCATTCTCCTCGGCGTATCCGTGCCAATGTATCCTCCGGCAAGTACGTCCGCCAAAATACTTCTCTCTGTCTCTGTGTCGGTAACAGCCCCTTAACAAGATCCCGATATTGTAACAGATCTGCCGCTACTCTACCGAGCATGCCGTACTCGGTATCCCACTCATCTTTCACCAGTTTAAGCAACCGCGGCGATGCGCCGCCCGTACTCAATGCCCATGTGAACATCCCCCATGAACCAGACGCCGGTAAAAGGACATCACCGTCTGTCACCGCTGACGCATCATTGTACCATGCACCGCAACGTGCCGCAGCAGCAGCGATCGCATACCGTGTTTTCGTATCATCAAGTGCGGCGATGACTAAATCTCCCGCCTGTATATCGGACGGCTGAAATATACGTGCCGTCCACGTGCCGCCGAATCTTTCGATTCGCTCTTTGATGGATGTTGTGATAACGGGAGCAATGACAACAATGTGACACACACGAGGTAATTTCTCCAGTTTCCGTGTTGCGACCCGACCGCCGCCGACAATTACGACCCGCCGTTTCGTGACATCAACAAACAGCGGAACCCATGCCGCTTCATTCGACATCAGCATCAAACCCGATATCTTCTAGCGCTGCCTGTAAACGTTCCGGCGTCAACTCATCCGCTACCGTCACTGTCGCACGACCGGCCGACAAATCAACCGTCACCTTGTCCGCACCAGCTTTGACTAATGCATCGGTCACAGCCTGTACACAATGCTCGCAACGCATACCGTCAACGCGGATACACAATGTTTTCATCTGTATTCTCCTCCCATCGGGAAAAATTATAATCAAGGCCCGCCCCCGCCGCCTTGCAGACCGCCAAAAAACTCCGCAAAATTCGTGCTGTCAGGCCCCATATAACGTGTTCGTTGTACCGATAAAAATATACGTCATATGCCGCCATTTTTCGCCACCCCGGCGACCGTCGCGGTGTCATCGGAAACGGCATGTCCGTTTCCATATAAATACCGTCCCACATTGTCATTTGCTCGGGCTTTGTCTGCATCAACCAGTTCACCGGCACGGTAAACACTTCTTTCACCTCGACCGGATCCGGATGCAATGTCGGTAAACCGTCACGTCGAATCACATGCGGAGCAACCCAACGGCCGTATGCCGTTTGTGCCAGCGGTAACGCTCCCAACACGTCCCATGAGCGGGAATCAATCCCCAATTCCTCTCGCATTTCCCGCAGTCCTGCCGCCAAGCTGCCGCCATCTGTCCGCTCAATTCGTCCGCCGGGTAGGGCCACTTCTGCCGGGTGATGCCGCAATTCCGCAGATCGCACCTCCAACAACACGTGCCACGAGCTGTCAATCCGTACCAACGGCATCACAACCGCATACCTGACCAATTCATAAATATTATGAGCGGTCGGTAAAGGGTTGCATTGTCGTATTGTCATCCCATCACCCCTTTATATCGTTTCCATTATATCATTTTTGCCCTTACCGTGTTCTCCGCAACGAGAAACGAGGCATCAGCGGATGCCTCGTTGTTTGGTACTGTCAGTAATACGATCCGGGCGGTCGGCAAATAAGGCCTGTACAAACGATTCCGGTTGAAATACTTGCAAATCGTCAATACCTTCCCCCAGACCGATCCACCGTACCGGAACACCCAGTTCCTCTTTTATTGAAAATACAACACCGCCCTTAGCGGTGCCGTCGAGTTTCGTCAGCACCACTCCCGTCAACGGAACGATCTCGCCGAACAGTTTTGCCTGACTGACTGCATTTTGTCCTGTTGTCGCATCCAACACCAGCCACGTTTCGTGCGGTGCATCAGGTACGATTTTCTTAGCGACACGACTGATTTTTTCAAGCTCGTTCATCAAATTGATTTTAGTATGCAAACGTCCGGCCGTATCGATAAGAACAACATCTATATCCCGTGCAACAGCCGATTCCAATGCGTCATAAACCACAGCTGCAGGATCTGCGCCTTCTCCGTGTTTGACAATGGGAACCCCGACACGGTCCGCCCATATCGTCAACTGTTCGGACGCTGCTGCACGAAATGTATCTCCCGCCGCCAACAGTACTTTCTTTCCCTGTGTATGATAATGATGTGCCAATTTACCGATACTGGTCGTCTTGCCGACACCGTTGACACCGACAATTAAAATTACTTCCGGATGATGTATCGTTGTCGATTCGGGAGGGGCTTGCAAGCGAGCCGCCAACGTTTTTTCAATAAACGGCATGATCTCTTGCGTATGATGAATCTCTCCTTCCGTTACCCCGCGACGGATCTCATGCATCAGGTAATCCGTTGCCGTTACCCCCAAATCTCCCGTCAGTAAAATAGCTTCCAAATCGTCGAGAAAGTCATCATCAATCTCCGCATACCCGATAACAATCGTTTCAATATTGCGAATCAGGCTTTGTTTCGTTTTGACTAACCCCTGCCTAACTTTATCCAAAAAACTCATGGCTGTCCTCCTTCGTCTCCAAATCCACACTGATTAAGGTGGATATTCCTTTCTGAGCCATTGTCACGCCAATCAAACGATCAGCCGCCTGCATGGTTTGCTTGCGATGAGTGATGACAATAAATTGCGTGTCATTACGCCCGTTTTGTAAATAACGTCCGAACCGCTCCACATTTGCATCATCCAACGCCGCATCCACTTCATCCACCAGACAGAAAGGAGCCGGGCGAACCACCTGAAAAGCAAACAGCAAAGCAATTACCGTCAGTGCCCGCTCACCGCCTGACAACAAGGCCAATGACTGCCGTTTTTTCCCGGGCGGACGAATCAAAATCTCCACTCCGCCGACCGGGTCATCTTCATTCGGGACCATCTCCAACCGTGCTTCACCGCCACCGAACAGATGGGTAAAAATCCGTTGAAACTCTGTCCCTACCGCTGCAAATGCCGCAGTAAACTGTGCTTCCATTTCACGATCAATCGTATCAATGACATCTTGCAGGCCGTGACGGGCCTGTGCCAAGTCGGCCAATTGTGCTTCATAAAAAGCATATTGCTCTTGTGCTCGGCGATATTCCTCTTCCGCATTCGGATTCACTTCTCCCAACGCGGTCATTTCTCGTTCTGCTTGTATCACAAGCTGTTCGATTTCCGGTGTTGTTCCGTCAACACGAATGGTATCCACCGTTTCCGCGGTATACCCGGTGGCCGCAAATACCGCCTCCCGCTCTTCGGCCTCCGCACGAGCCGCAACCATTTTTTCTCGCGCCACTTCTGCCGCGCTTTGTGCATCTCGTTCCGTTTCCCGCAATGCGTCATACGCGGCATTAGCTGCCTGTTCCGCTTCCCGGCGCTCCCAATGTGCCGCATAGTATGCATCTGCCGCCTGCTCCGCGAATCGAACCTCCTCCGCGGCCGCACGCAATGCTTCTTGCTGTGTGATGGCCAGTGTCGCCAATCGTTCTCCTTCCGCCGCCAGTACTGTTAATGTCGCCTGTTGCTGCGTCTGACGTTCCGCTAACGCACGCTGACGATCTTGCAGCTGCCGACAACGTTCTTCCCGGCGAGCACTTTCGGCTTCAGTTTGGGCCAGGCGCACCTGCTGCTCCGTCGCCGCTTGCCGCAGTGCCGTCAGTTCTTCTTCGCTGTACGGCGGCAACTCGGCATCAGCTGTTGTCACATCGGCAGTTTCTTGTGTTTGCACTCCGATCGCGATCAACTCCGCCACACGTTCCCGCGCACTGCTTTGTTCCGCCGCTAGTCGGTGAATCATCTCATCATATCGTTCACATTCCATACCGACGGCATCTCGTCGCGATTCTGTCTGTGCAGCTGCTCCCGTCAGACGACGAAGCTCTTCCTCCGCTGCAGTTTGTCGCGCCGCCGCCTCTTCCCATGCGGGAATTTCAATCGCCGGTGCCGCTCGCAATGCATCGTATTCTTTTTGCAATGCATTGCGCTCCTGTCGACGACCGAACACGGTTAGTTCCGCCTGACGCGTACTGCCGCCCGTGACCAAACCGCCCGGTTGAAATAATTGACCGTCCAGTGTCACCATTCGTAAACGCCGATCATAACGTTTAACCAAGGATTGCGCAACAGTCATATTTTCGACAATCAGTGTGCCTCCAAGCAAATATGTCATCAGTGCATCGTATGCCGCATCATACCGCACGCATTGTGCTGCCGTACCGATTACGCCGTTTTCGCGTAATGCTGCCGTCTCTTTCACGGACAATTCGCGCCCCCGAATATCCGTCAACGGATAAAATGTCGTCCGCCCACCGCCGCGCGCTTGCAAATACCGAATTGCCGACTTCGCCGTATTTCCGTCACGTACAACCACATGTTGTAACCGTGTTCCCAAGGCAATGTCCAGTGCCGTCGTATATTTCGGCGGTACCGTCAACAATTCCGCTACGGTGCCGATACAATCTTTACGCCACGATTCGCGAGCCTGCAACACAGTTTTGGTTGCTCGCCCGAATCCTTCATACTCCTTGGCCAATCGATCCAAATATTCGATACGTTCTTCCAATCGGTGAATTTGTTGTTCTCTTGCTGCCGCTTCTTTCTGACGCTGCCCCCGCAATGCCTGTATCCGCTCATATTCCGCTTTCGCCACATGAGCTGCTTGCTGTGCCTGTTGCAGTTCTTGTGCCGCCGTTTCCGCAGCCGCGGTGATATCCCGGCGCAAAGTAAGAAGTGAAGCGGCTTTGTCGCGGTATACCGTTAACTTTTTTTCTTGTTGTCGTATTTGCGCCTCTAACAACTCCACTTCTTTTTCCGCTACTGCCGCTGCCGCCTGTTGTGCCGCGGCGGCTTGTTGTGCCGCGCGTGCCGCGGTTTCCTGTGCCGCCCGGCGCGCACGATACTGTTTCATCTCATCTTCCGCAGCAGCTGCCACTGCCACTGCTGATTCGGTCGCCCTCTGTACTTCTCCCGTTTCCGTTTGCCAGTGCATTCGTTTTTCCAGGGCAGCGGTAATGGCCGTTTCTACGTCCGCCTGTTCACGGCGAATCATCTCCAACATTCGGGTTTCTTCCTCCTGTTGTCGATGGTGTTGCTCCGTCCGTTCCTGCGTCGCTCGGTATTCTCCTTTTATCCGCTCCTGTTGAGTTTGTGCCTGTGTCCGTGCCTGTTCAAGTTCCCGTTGGCGACGCTCTTCCTCTTCTCCCGCCGCCAACCGACGCTCCCGCTCTGCCTGCGCTTTAATTACTGCCGTTTGTGCCGCCGTCAATACCTGTTCCGCCTGAATGGTTTCATTTTCCGTACGTGTCAATTTGCGGCGTGCATTTTGCCAACGCTGCCATGCCAGTGTCGTCGCGGCCGCGTCGTATCGCCGCTTCCACTCGTGATATGTCCGTGCCGTCTTTGCCCGTGCCGCCAACGGTTCCAACTGCTCCGCATACACTTGCATTACGTCCCGTACCCGCTCCATATTTTGCTCTGCGGTATTTAACTTGCGTAAACCGTCCTGCTTGCGCATACGATACCGCGTAATTCCTGCCACCTCTTCAAAAATGGCTTTACGCTCCTCAGGTTTACCGATTAAAATACGATCGACTCGATTTTGTCCGATCACCGCCATCGAGTCTTTCCCCAAGCCCGTATCCGCAAACAACAAATGAATATCCTTCAGTCTACATGCCTTACGATTGATCATGTACTCACT
The DNA here is from genome assembly GCA_947254705.1 of uncultured Veillonellaceae bacterium. Taxonomy (GTDB): domain Bacteria; phylum Bacillota; class Negativicutes; order Veillonellales; family Negativicoccaceae; genus CAMCNU01. The sequence continues at coordinate 21,875 of CAMYCX010000003.1, read as the reverse complement.
ATCACCGGAACGCAACAGTCGTCGTGTCACGGCAACTTCGGCGACATCCGGCAAAAGCAGTTCCTGCGGATTGTCAAACACCAATGTAACCTCGGCCGCGGCCTTAGGGCGAACGTCTTCCGTACCTGCAAAAATAACGTCGGCTGCCTTTTCCCCTCGCAACTGACGTACACTTTGTTCTCCGAGTACCCAGCGCACCGCATCGGCAATATTGCTTTTGCCTGCGCCGTTCGGACCGACGATTCCCGTAACACCGTCCGAAAATTCAATTTCTGTCGTCTGCGCGAACGATTTGAATCCGCGCAACACCATTCGCAATAATTTCATGCCGACTCTCCCGCTACTGTTTGGTCTTTATTATATCAAATTTCAAGTCCTGCCGTCAGAAATACGCTGGGCAAGAAAAAAGCCGCATACGCGGCTTATAACCAAAAAATCCACACGACGGCAACGGCCAGCAACAACCAACCGAAAGCAAACCATATTCGTGCCTGCCGGCTTCGCTGTCTCCGCCGAGCGGTTCCCCGTCGCTTTCGCCCCAACAACTCTACCCGTTCCGGCGAAGTAATGTAGCTGCGTTCTGCCCGCACGGCGGCACCGGCAATAATCGGACGTCGTCGCGAACGATGTTCTTCGTTCCACCGATCGACCAATGCGATTCCCGACAGTCCCAGCGTCTCCCCGTAATTGCGCAGCCAACCTTTGATATACACAGCCCCCGGAAGACGGGAATAATCATCTGTTTCCAGCGCCCACAAGTACGATTCGGCAATATACGTCCGGCGGGAAATATCTGCTAACGAAAGTCCTTGTTTTTCCCGTTCCGTACGTAAAATCTCTCCGATACTCATGATTTTGTTTCCTCCTCAGGCGGTGTCAATAACCGCTCCGCCTCATCGGCTGTCAGTAAAATCTCCCGCGCTTTGCTGCCGACATTCGGCCCGACAATCCCCATGTTTTCCATAGTGTCAACCAACCGCCCCGCCCGTGTATAACCGATTCGGAATCGTCGTTGCAACATTGACACCGATGCCTGCTCCGTTTCCATCACCATGCGAATGGCATCGGGCAGAAGTTCATCGTCCCACTGCGGAGCATCCGTCGTTGTTACCGCCGCCGCTTCCGTAACCGTCTCGCTGTATGTGGGAGAGGCTTGATCAGCAATGTAATTCACTACCTTTTCCACCTCGACATCCGATACAAACGCGCCTTGTACCCGTCGTGGCTTAGCCGCCCCGATCGGGTAAAACAACATGTCGCCTTTCCCAAGCAACTTTTCCGCGCCCCCCATATCCAAAATCGTCCGCGAATCGATCTGACTGGACACCGCAAAGGAAATGCGACTGGGGACATTCGCCTTGATCGTTCCCGTAATGACATCCACCGACGGCCGCTGTGTTGCCAATACCAAGTGCAACCCTGCTGCACGCGCCATCTGAGCTAACCGACAAATAGCTTCTTCCACATCAGCCGGTGCAACCGTCATCAAGTCCGCCAATTCATCAATCACGATCACAATGAGCGGCAATGTTTCATCGGGATGTACTTCATTATACCGGCGGATATCCTTTACTTTTGACGAAGCAAACAGCTTGTAACGATTTTCCATCTCACGCACTGCCCATCGCAGTACTCCGGCCGCTTTCTTCGGGTCGGTTACGACCGGCGTCAGCAAATGCGGCAAGCGATTGTATCCTGCCAGCTCCACTACTTTCGGATCAATCAAAATTAATTTGACTTCGTCGGGATAAGAGCGAAACAAAACACTTGTAATCAGCGTATTAATGCATACGCTCTTCCCTGAGCCCGTCGATCCCGCAACCAATAAATGCGGCATCTTAGTCAAGTCGGTAATAACCGGTTGGCCGGTAATATCTTCTCCCAGTCCAACGACCACACCGCCCTGTGTCTGTTGAAACTCGTCCTGCGACAGCACATCCCGCAATGCCACCGCGTCTACTGTTCGATTCGGCACTTCAATACCGACCGCTGCCTTTCCGGGGATCGGTGCCTCGATACGTACATCTGTTGCTGCTAATTGCAACGCAATATCGTCGGCAAGATTGACAATGCGACTGACCTTGACGCCGGGTCCCGGTTCGAGTTCATATCGTGTAACGGCCGGCCCTCGACTGGCATGAACAATATGTGCATCGACGCCGAAACTGGACATCAGCATTTCAATTTTTTTAGCGTTATCCTGTACTTCCTGCTGCCGATCGACTGACCGCGAATGTCCTTTGTCCAACAAACTGAGCGGAGGCAATCGGTAATCCTTGCGTTTGCGAGGCGTAGTTTCACCCTGATCGGGTTTTACCTGGACTGTATCTTCATCTGCCGGCGGCGGAGGCGGACACGGTGCCGCCGTCTTCTCCCGCATCGGTGTGCCCTTCGTATTCTCCGTAACCTGCATTGATCCCGCCTTTGTCGGTGTATGCGGAATCGGTTTGGCCGCTTTATCGACATCGAAAAAGCGGGCCCCACGCTCTTCATCGTTTCTCTCCGTTACCGACGAACGACTCTTTTTCCACTCTTCCCGCACCCGATGAGTGGCCTTTTCCAATGTAGGCTGCGTTGTTTTTTTAATGAGCCGCATACCATCCGCCAGCGTCCATTGCGTCAATATAATTGTATTTACAATCGCAATGACGACCAGCGGGATTTTGACCCCGTCTTCTCCGAATAAAGTTCGCAAACACAGCAAACCGACACCGCCGACCAACCCGCCGTATTGCACGAAATAATCGGGACGCAGTTCGTTACCGGCACTGACATTCCACCAATGATACGTCACCAGTGCCAATACGCCGTACACCAGCCACACCACCTCACGCGTACCGAGTTCCAGCCGTGTGTGTCGATAAATATAGCGAGCACCGACGAGGATCAGCAACAGTGCCGGCAAAAACGCGCCGCGTCCGAACAAATACTCATATCCGTAGTGTACCCATTCGCCCAAAACGCCCGCTTCCATGCCGACGAGACTGACCAGACTGAACAGTCCCAACGCCACCAACAGAACACCTGCGATTTCATATTGCAGACGTTCATGTCGTGCTTTTTGTTCCTGATGTTCCGTTTCGTTTGTCCGTCTTGCCATTCCTGTCCTCCGTTCGAACTTGTCCCCGACGTTCATTCCATCGACGTACCATTTCAGCTTCCGCGCCGAATGAACGCGGGCGATAATAACAATCGTTCTGTAATGTGTCCGGTAAATATTGTTGATCTACCCATCCGTTCGGGTAGTTGTGCGCATATCGATAAGTCACTCCGTGCCCCAGCTTTTCCGCCCCCGTATAATGGGCATCGCGCAAATGCGGCGGTACCGCACCGAATGCACCTTGCGCCACCCGCGCTTGGGCCCGATCAATCGCACTGATAATACTGTTGCTCTTTGGTGCCAATGCGATGTATACGACAGCATGTGCCAAAATAATACGCGCCTCAGGGAATCCGACCATCTCCGCCGCCTGTGCGGCCGCAGTGGCAACAACCAATGCCTGCGGATCAGCCAGCCCCACATCTTCCGACGCGCAAATCATCATCCGTCGGGCAATAAAGGACGGTTTCTCGCCGCCGGCAATCATTCGCGCCATGTAATGCAACGCCGCATCGGGATCGGATCCGCGCATGCTCTTAATAAATGCCGATGCCACATCATAATGGCTGTCGCCTTGCTTATCATATTGTACACGTTCCACGCCGATTTCCGCTATACCCGCCATCGTCAACGTATCACCGGTCGACAGTCCCGCCGCTGCCTGCTCCAAAAAATTCAATGCCAATCTGGCATCGCCGTCGGCCCGCACCGCAATCTGATGCAGCGCGCCGTCCTCAACGACAAGATGCATATTCCCCAAGCCGCGCGTCGGTTCGGCCACCGCATTCGCCAGAATCCGTTCCACCGACTCGACGGAAAGGGCTTCCAGCCGAATCAAACGCATCCGCGACAACAACGCCCGCTGGACCTCAAAAAACGGATTTTCCGTTGTCGCGCCGATTAATACAATAGTACCGTCTTCGACATAAGATAGCAAAATATCCTGCTGTCCTTTGTTGAAACGATGAATTTCATCAATAAACACAATGGTGCGGCGACCGTACAATGCTCCCTGCTCCTTCGCCTCGTGAATGACCTTTCGTAGCTCCGCCACACCGCTCGTTGTTGCATTCACCGTTACAAACTGACTTTGCGTCATCCGGGCAATCACACGCGCAATCGTCGTTTTTCCCGTGCCGGGAGGGCCGTACAACAGTAGCGACGGAACCGTATCTCGACGCACCATCGCCGCCAAAAAGCTCGTCGGGCCGACCACTTGCTCCTGTCCGAAAACCTCTTCTAATGTCTGTGGCCGCATCCGCACCGCCAACGGGCGAAAATCCGCGGACGGCGCTTGCGCAAATAAGTTATCCATATCGACTCCATAAAAAATAACCGCCGGAAAGCCAGCGGTTATTATCCCCACCATGTCGTTTTGCCGTATTTTGAGCCTGCGTTCGCAGGTGGGTGTCTTCCCGTCCCGAAAGAATATTCCGCAGACAGAGCCGGACTCCCTCAGTAATGGTGTTGGTTCAAAATAACTGAGCTGCACGTGCACAGCAGGGATTTCTTGTACTTATCATACCAAATCACCGCTGTTTTTTCAAGCTGTACACGGCTTTGCCTTATTTTTTAATCAGTTTTTCTTCCGTTCGAATCGAAAGCTCACGCAACTGCTTGGGTGCAACTTCACCCGGTGCTTGTGTCATCGGATCGATCGCACTTTGCGTTTTCGGAAACGCAATGACATCACGAATGGATCCCCGGCCCGCCATCAGCATCACCAGCCGATCCAGACCGAAAGCGATCCCGCCGTGCGGCGGTGCGCCGAACTGGAAGGCATCCAAAAGAAAACCGAACTTGCTCTGTGCTTCTTCTTCCGTAATCCCGATAGCTTGGAACACACGTTCCTGCAACTCCTGCTGATAAATACGCAAGCTGCCGCCGCCGATCTCAATCCCGTTGAGCACCATATCGTAGGCTTTGGCTTTTACTTTCTCCGGTGCGCTTTCCAGCAACTCGACATCTTCATCCCGCGGCGATGTAAACGGATGGTGCATCGCCACATATCGTTTTTCTTCTTCACTGTATTCAAACATCGGGAAATCCAATACCCAGGTAAACGCCAACATATCGGGATCAATCAAATTCATGCGACGAGCCATTTCCAATCGCAATTCGCCGAGAGCCTGCGCCACCGTCGCCGCCCGATCCGCAATCATCAAAATCAAATCGCCGGGCTGTGCACCGCTGCGTGCAATGATGGATTGAATCATATCCTCGCCGAGGAATTTGGCAATCTGCGATTTAATGCTGCCGTCCTCATTGACGATAATCCATGCCAATCCCTTCGCTCCGTATCGGCCGACATAATCGACCAAACCGTCAATTTCCCGCCGCGGAATCCCCGCATCACCGGTAACGACGATCCCTTTGACTTCGCCGCCTTCTTCCACCACCGAACGGAATACTTTAAAGTCTGTCGTTGCGACAATATCCGTCGCATCAAAGAACGGCATGTCAAACCGCAAATCCGGCTTGTCCGAACCGTACAGGCGCATCGCATCATCATAAGAAATGCGCGGGAACGGAGTAACAATATCCCGGTCCAATACACGTTTGAAAATCTGCGCCATCATGTCTTCCATCATCGTCAATATCGTATCCCGCTCGATAAAACTCATCTCAATATCGAGCTGTGTAAATTCCGGCTGACGATCCGCACGCAAGTCTTCATCACGGAAACAACGGGCAATTTGGAAATACCGCTCCATCCCCGATACCATCAAAATCTGCTTGAACAGCTGCGGAGATTGCGGCAACGCATAAAACTTTCCCGGGTTTACCCGACTCGGTACCAAGTAATCACGCGCCCCTTCCGGCGTGCTTTTGGTCAACATCGGCGTTTCGATCTCCCAAAATCCACGTTCATCCAAAAAATCACGCATCACTTTCGTCACCTGATGACGCATACGCAAATTGCGTTGCATCTCCGGCCGACGCAAGTCCAAGTACCGATATTTTAAACGAATATTTTCATCCACGTCCACGTTGTCTTCAATATAAAACGGCGGTGTTTTAGCAACATTCAAAATCCGTAGCTCCGATACAACTACTTCCCATCGGCCTGTTGCCATATGGTCATTGACCGTTTCCGCATCACGTTGCCGTACCGTGCCGCGAATGGCGATGACGTATTCGTTGCGAATCGACTCCGCTTTGTGAAAACTCGTTTCATCATAGTCGGGCGATGCCACCAGCTGCACGACCCCTGAGCGGTCACGCAAATCAATAAATATCAATCCGCCGTGGTCGCGGCGACGTTCCACCCAACCACACAGCACAATCTCCTGTCCGTTATCCTTTGCGGCGACTTCTCCGCACCCCTTTGTACGCTGTAATCCAGCCATCGTTTCCATCGGATCATCCTCTCTTGTCGAGTTTTGCCGACAACACTTCCGCCAGTGTCGCCTGCGGAACGGTTTCCTGCTCATGGCTTTGCATATCGCGTAATGTCACCGTTCCCTCATCTAATTCCGTTTCGCCAATTATTATAACATACTTCACACCGCTTTTAGCGGCCTGCTTCATTCGACTCTTCATACTGCGTTGCAAGAGATCGGTATCGACAGTTCGGCCTGCACGCCGTAATTGCTCGCCGATGGCAAATGCCGTTTCATTTGCCGCCGGTGTCTGTACCGCCACCGCCACATCGGCCGTTTGCGTTACGGGCGGCAGCAAATCTTGCGACTCCAAGGCCAACAAAAGACGTTCCAGACCCACGGCAAAACCGATACCCGGTACGGAAATACCGCCGATTTCTTCGACCAGCCCGTCATAACGACCGCCGCCGCAAATGGCACTTTGCGCACCGAGCGGTGCATACTGAATCTCAAATGCGGTTTTCGTATAATAATCCAATCCGCGTACCAGTCGGGGATCCTCCGTAAACGTAATGCCCGCCGCCGTCAACAAGCGTTGTACCGCCTGATAGTGCGCAGCACATTCATCACACAGATACGACGTCAAACGAGGTGCACGCACCGCCACTGCATGACAATGTTCCTGTTTACAGTCAAGAACCCGCAACGGATTTTTATCCATTCGTTCCCGACAATCTCCGCACAATTCATCATGGTAATCTTGTAAATACGCCAGTAACGCCTGCCGATACACGGGGCGACACTGCGGGCATCCCACCGAATTGAGATACACCGTCAGCTCCTGCAAACCAAGTTCCGTAAACAGCTGTACCGCCATGGCGACACACTCCGCATCCGCCTGCGGCAACGGAGTTCCTAAAATCTCAATCCCGAATTGATGAAATTCACGAAAGCGACCCGCCTGCGGACGATCATAACGAAACATCGAACCCATGTAGTACCATTTGGTGACGCCTTGATCGGCATATTCTTTATGCTCCAGATAAGCCCGCACGGCCGCTGCTGTATTTTCCGGTCGCAACGTCAGAGAACGATCGCCACGATCGACAAAAGTATACATTTCCTTCGAAACGACATCCGTTGTCTCACCGATTCCCCGTTGAAACAACTCCGTCTGCTCAAAATGCGGCGTACGAATTTCACCGAATCCGTACTGCCGGCACAACCGACGAATCCGATCCTCCATAAACTGCCACCGCTCTGCCGCCGCGGGCAAAATATCCTGCGTTCCGCGTAACGCTTTAATCATACGCTTTCTCCTTCCGTCACGAGCCTGGCAAACAGGTCATCGCGTCGCTTCATATAATCGTCATGACGGGTGTGATATACATCCGCATCCCAGGGGAAGTAACACCGTGCAAATTGAAATGCCGCATTCGTCAGCACTTTGTTTGTCGCTCCCGGTCCGATCCCCAAAATGTGCATTCGTTCCGCCATCATCTGTATATTATATCGGCATACGCTGTCCGGCAACGCATATCCGATATTGGCCAAATCGGCAGTCATATACTTCTGCCGATATACATAATACGGCAAGTATCCTGCCACGCGCAAGGCGCTCTCCGCCTCCCGCTGCATCTGTGCGGTATCCTCCGCCGACGGCAAATCGTGTGTCCCCGCGGCCGTCAACGGACTGTGACGCTTAAGCGCCAAGGTATGGACCGTAATATTTTCCGGCCGCCACGCCATCAACATGCGAATATTTTCCTGCATATCCGCCACCGTCTGTCCCGGCAACCCCGCAATCAAATCCATATTCACTACGTCAAACGGATATTTCCGCACCTGTCGGAAGGTCTCTTCAACATCCGCCGCGGAATGTGCCCGATGAATCTGTCGCAACAATCGATCTTGCAGCGTTTGCGGGTTGATGCTGATCCGCGTTACCCCGTAACGCATCATCGCCGCCAGTTTCTCCTCATCGATAGTATCGGGGCGACCGGCCTCCACGGTATATTCCTCCGCTCGCGGCAATGCCTCGCCCACCGTGTTGAGCAACTGTGCAAAATAGGGCGCCGGCAGTACCGTCGGTGTACCGCCGCCGTAATAAATCGAATCGGCGGTCAAACCGTACCGTGCCATCAACTCGCCCGCCCGCCGGACATCCCGACATATATCATCCGTCAACTGCCGCCAATTCTCTTCAGGAGCCGCAATTCGTGCCGGAAACGAACAATATGAACAATGACTCGGACATAGCGGAATACCGATATACACTGCCGTACGCCGCTTAACATCACGCCAATCCGTGGCCACATACGCCCGTTGCCGCTCACCGATTTCTACCAGCAGCTTTCGCTCATGCGGCGCTACGCGCGCTTCCCGCAAAAATGCATCAGCGCGATCCGCATATGCCGCATCGCCGTAAAAAGGATGCAATACCTTCGTCGGTCGCATACCGATCAGATATCCCCATGCACCGAGCGACTGCCCGGTCAACGTACACAGGGTATCTTGCAATGCCCGGCCTGCACTTGTCCGATCCGGCAAATCACCGACTTTTGCCGCGACCGTATCCCCGGACACCACCGTAACCGTCCACGTATCGCCCGCCTCCAGATGCACTTGTACCGATGGTGCCGCATCATCACGATGAAATCCGTACCGCAACATAACCTGTGCCACCATGGAATGACACGATAGCGGCCCCGTCCAACTGAATGTCCGCTCAGTCACGCGTTGTTTTTTCCGCGCGTTTGCGTCGACACTCGGCGCAGTAGCCGTAAAACTTCAACACATGATCGACCACTTCAAACTGATCCTCAGCCATAATCATTTCTTCCAACGGCTCGAGCATATCATGGCGAAACTCGCGAATCACCCCGCAGCGCAAACAAATCAGATGATGGTGAAAATGCGGTTCATCATGATTGTACAATTCATACCGTGCCCGTCCGTCACCAAAATCCAATTTGCGCAGCAACCGCAACTCCACAAACAGGTCCAGCGTCCGATAGACCGTTGCCAAACCGATATCGGGACGACGTTCTTTGACCGTACGGTACACATCTTCCGCGCTCATATGATTTTCATCGCTCTCCGCAAAGACTTGTAAAATATCCTGCCGTTGCGTGGTGAATTTATACTTATGTTCTTTAATTTTTTCCTTCAATGTTGTCATCATATTACGTTGCCGCATGAGTATCCCCCTTTTCATTTGCCGCTGAGCTGTTTATATTGATTGTAATACCACATATGTCGTGCCAGTACCTTTGCCACCGCCAACACCGGCACTGCCAACATCATCCCGAATATCCCGAGCACCGCACTGCCGAGCAGCACGCCGCCGATAATGGCTACCGGATGAATATCGATCACCTTGCCCATTGTATTCGGCATGATCACATGCCCTTCCAGCTGCTGCACGATGATATAAAATACAAGCACTTTTACCGCCAGCATCCAACTGACCGTTCCCGCCAGTAAGACCGCCGGAATCGCACCGATAATCGGCCCGACAATCGGAATTAACTCCATCAATCCGGCCAGCAACCCGATAACCAACGGATACGGTACATCAAATAACCACATTCCCGCAAACACCAACGAGGCAATCAACGCACACATCAGCAACTGTCCCCGAATATACGCACTGAGCGTTTCATGCATCTCCGTGACAACCCGATCCAGATGACCTCGATACTCCGTCGGGAATAAGTGAATAAACACCGATTTGAAACGATCCCCCGACTTAATCATATAGAACGCGATAATCGGCACCACGATCAATTCGACCAGTGTCCCGGTAAAACTGAGCAGCAACAACACGCTGGTCTGTGCCAACTCTACCAAATAATTGGCGCCGCGCCGCAGCAAGTCTTTCACCATCACCTGCACATCCGCCGGAACAAAATCAAACCAGCGATCCTGGAAAACCTGCACCATACGAATCACTTGATCCGTCAACATCGGCAGTTGTGCAATAAAGAGTCGTAACTCGTTGATGAAAGGAACGAAAATGCTTCCCATGATGAAGTACATCACCACAATAAACACGGCAAAAGAAAGTAAAATCGCAATATCTATCGGAAACTTGCGCCAACCGGCACGAACCGCCAAGGCCATCATTCCGTCTACCAACGGCCGCAACAACAGCGATAAAAACAACGCCAGCACAAACGGTACCGCCACCCACGGCTCACGATACAAAATCAATGCGCCGATTGCGGCGATCGTGACCCGCAACCAAAATTGCGCATCCCTCTTTACCATCGGCCACCTCCTAAAAACGGATTCCACTGCTTTTCTTCGCCGACGGTGGTAGCCGGCCCGTGTCCGGACAGGACCGTTGTTTCCTCCGGCAAAACCAGTATCTTTTCGCGAATTCCCGTGATTAATTCCGTCATCGAGCCGCCGGGGAAGTCCGTACGCCCGATAGATCCGTTAAACAACGCATCCCCGGAAAAAACAACACCCGCATCCGCCGCATACAGGCTGATCCCCCCGGGCGTATGCCCCGGTGTTTCAAGCACCTCCAGACGAATGGCGCCGAGTATGATTTCATCTCCTTCACGGACATATTCGTCAGCCTCCGCGCAAGTAATCGGCGCTTCCAAATATGCCGATAAATTGAGTTGCGGGTTACGCAAATACTCGGCATCGGCTTCATGCATGACCACTTTCACCTCGGGACACTGCGCACGCAACGCATTCACCGCGCCGATATGATCTGCATGACCGTGCGTCAGTACGATACGTTCCAGCGTCCAGCCACGTTGCGTAAGATCGCGCAACAACACCTCCGCCTCGGCGGCAGGATCGATAATTAATGCCTGTTTTGTCGTTTCGTCGGCCACAATGTACGCGTTCGTCGCCAATGCGCCCAACGTATGTGCGATGATTTTCATACTCTCTCCTTAAAATTGACGTCGGCTGTCCAGTAACAACGTTACCGGCCCCCAATTATTCAACTCCACTTCCATCTCCGTACGGAACCGACCGGTTTCGACATGTACGCCCGCCTCTCGACAGCCGGCTACAACGACCTCATACAATCGTTCCGCCTCCGCAGGCACGGCCGCCTCACTGAAGCTCGGACGCCGCCCCTTGCGACAATCGCCGTACAAAGTAAACTGTGACACCATCAGCATCTCCCCGCCGGTATCGAGCAAAGAAAGATTCAGCTTACCTGCGTCATCTTCAAAAATACGCAAATGCAGCAATTTCTGCGTAATATATTGTGCATCTTCCTCGGTATCGTCTTTGCCGACACCGAGCAGCACCGTCAATCCCGTTCCCGCCGTGCCGACGATGTCGCCGTCCACGCTGACACGAGACGACTTGGTCCGTTGTACTACCGCTCTCATCTCTGCCCCCTTATCCGCGATCGGCCGCCTGCAGCCGCCGTACGGAATACACATCGCGGACGCGGCGCATCTTCGTCATGACAAACTCCAGTTGCGACACGTCCCGTATCTGAATTCCCATCCATATGTGCGCCTCTTTATTCTGCGGCAAATCCGCCCGCACCGACCCGATAGACAACTTCATCTCGGAAATCACACCCAATATGTCCGCCATCAACCCCGGACGGTCATTGCCCTTGATTTCCACTTCGACCAGGAACGTTTCATCAATACCGTATTCCCAACTGACCTCAATCAATCGTTCGGGATCGTTGATGTTCATCATATTCGCGCAATCCATTCGATGTACGGATACTCCGCGCCCGCGTGTAATATACCCGACAATCGGATCTCCCGGTACCGGCGTACAGCAACGTGCCATATGCACCAGTAACCCCGGCTCGCCCTTGACTAGTACCCCGCTGGGATTTTTATGCTTGCGGTTTGTCAGCCGCAGACTGTCTAGCGTTTCCTGTAAATTGGATACCGGCGGTTGCTCTTTCTCTTTTTCTTTTTTGTCGATATCGATCAGCTTGAGCAAAATACCGTTGACTGTCAGGCCGCCGTATCCCGTCGCAGCCAACAAATCATCCACCGTACCGGCATGAATCTGATTGGCAATCGCCTCGAGCCGTCCGGGCTGATGCAATGTTTTCCAGTCATATCCCAATCGCTTCGCCTCGGATTCCAACGCATCTTTCGCTTTGGCGATATTTTCTTCACGATTGGCTTTTTTGAACCAACTGCGAATTTTTGCGCGACTTTCCGACGATGCAACAATATTGAGCCAGTCCAGACTCGGCTTGCCCGTCTTGGCAGTAATGATCGATACGATATCCCCGTTTTGCAATTTATAATCTATCGGCACGATACGTCCGTTGACCTTCGCACCCGTACACGTATTACCGACATCTGTATGAATCCGGTACGCAAAATCAAGCGGAATCGACCCTTGCGGCAAATCAATGACATCGCCCTTCGGCGAAAACACAAACACTTCATCCGCAAATACATCCAGTTTGACTGAATCCACCAGTTCTTTCGGGTTGCTGGTGTCCTGCCACTCGAGCAATTTGCGCAACCAACCGATCTTCTCGTCCCAGTTCCGCTTGCCCCCCTTGGCATGTCCTTCCTTGTACCGCCAGTGTGCCGCGACACCGTACTCGGCGACTTGGTGCATCTCCTCGGTACGAATCTGAATTTCCACCGGCTGTCCCGCCGTACCGATGACCGTCGTATGAAGCGACTGATACATATTCGGTTTCGGCATCGCAATATAATCCTTAAACCGATACGGCAACGGTTTCCACAGACTGTGTACGATCCCCAGCACCGCATAACAATCCGGTATCGTCTTGACGATAACCCGCGTGGCATATAAATCGTAAATCTGACTTAAATCGCGATCGCCTTTTTGCAACTTTTTATAAATACTGTAAAAATGCTTCGGCCGTCCCGTGATTTCAAATTCGATCCCCGCCTCCGCGACCGCATCGCGCAGCACATCCATCGTCTGCTTGACGATTTCTTCGCGAATTTTTCGTTTGACCTTAAGTTGCTCTACCAAATCGTAATACCGCTGCGGTTCCAAGTAACGAAATGACAGATCCTCCAACTCCCATTTGAGGGTAAACATCCCCAACCGATGCGCCAACGGCGCAAAGATCTCAAGCGTTTCCCGTGCGATACGTTCTTGCTTGTCGGGACGCATCGCCCCCAACGTACGCATATTGTGCAATCGGTCGGCCAGTTTGATGACAACGACACGCACGTCTTTTGCCATCGCCAAAAACATCTTCCGATAATTTTCCAGCTGCTGATCTTCCTTTGTTTTGTAGTCGATCTTGCCGAGCTTTGTCACACCGTCGACCAAAAACGCAACCTCTTCTCCGAACAGCATCGTAATGTCTTCGAGCGTATATTCCGTATCTTCCACCACGTCATGGAGCAACGCGGCCATAATTCCCGCCGAATCCATCTGCAGCTCCGCGATAATCTGCGCCACGGCCAGCGGATGCATGATATACGGTTCCCCCGACACACGCTTTTGATCGGCATGTGCCGTATCTGCCAACTCATACGCCTCGCCGATGCGGTCAAAATCCGCCGCCGGTAAATAGCCGCGAATCGTTTCCTCCAGATGGCGATACGCTTCGTCTTTATCAAAGGCCGGATTCACCGCCACTTCCTGCATGACCGCCACCTCCTTTACTGTATTGCAAATACGTCAACGACATCGCCAAATCAAGCTTCCCGTCGACGTTGCCCCAGCGATACAACGTATCGCCGTCCGTACAATCCCGACGGATAATGCCCAACTCCGTAAATACTTGCAGCGCCACCGCCACTGTTCGCGGAGAATATTCTCCGTGATGCCGCTCCGCCAAAATTCGTTTCATCTGCTCCGGCACGTAATCACGCCCCGTCAGCATTGATTTTACCTGCGGATAAAGTGCCGCCAACAGATCCCGATCCAGCACGATCGGCGTTTCTTCTTCGAGCGCCAAATCACGCAACACGGCCTGTACCGTGGTCTGCCCCTGCCACTCGTTTTTCTGCAGTGCATACACCGCTCCGATCCGATCCCCCGCAAACAACTCCGATACGCGATCGCCGTACCCCCAACCGACCGCATCGCACCCGACTCCGTCCTGCACCAACTGCAATTTGAGATGAGTACGCTCAGCTCCGATGCGCCGTATCTGTGCGATCTGCGCACCGTGTGTCATGAACAACGGTGCGGGGTTTTCCTCACCGAAAGGTTCCAACATTTCCACGGCGGTAATGAAATCAAGATTAATATCCGCCAATTTTAACTCCCGCTCTACTTCTAACACGGGAATCAAATCATCCGCCGTCAGCGTTTCTGTCGCCAGCCGGTTCAGTCGAGCACGCAACTCCGGAATATGCTCTTTGCGGACGGAAAATCCTGCCGCCTGTGTATGACCGCCGTACTGGATCAGCAAGTCCGCACACGCCGAAAGCGCACGAAATATATCAAACCCCGGTATGCTGCGACATGATCCTTTGCCGATATCCCCGTCAATGGAAATCATCACTACCGGACGATAATACCGTTCCACCAAACGCGACGCGACAATCCCGATGACGCCGGGATGCCACCCCTCACCGTCCACCACCAAGGCATACGACATCTCTTCACCCAATGCCGCCAATCGTTCTTCCGCCTCCGCAAACAACGCGCGCTCTTTACTTTGGCGTTCGCCGTTCAAATCAAACAGCTGCTGCGCCAGTTTTTGTGCCGTTTCACGATCCTGTGCCATCAGCAATGATACGCCCAAACCGGCATGCGCCAGACGTCCGGCCGCATTCAGTCGCGGTGCCAACGAAAAACCGATTCGCTCCGACGTGACTGCATCATGTGCAATCCCGCACACGTCCAGCAAAGCACGCAACCCCTCATTTTGCGAATGGGCCATACGGCGCAATCCTTCGCGTACATAAATCCGATTTTCATTTGTCAATGCGACGACATCCGCCACCGTACCGAGTGCGACAAGTTCCACATCGGCGGTATAATCATCGCCGCGCAGCGTCTGCCACAACGCCCGACACAACGTATACGCCATACCGACCCCGGCCAGATTTTTGTCGGGATACCCGCACCCTTCCTGCTTATGGTCCAGCACTGCCACGGCGGGCGGCAACTCCGCCCCCGGATTGTGATGATCCGTCACGATGATATCCACTCGCTCACGAAACGCACCGATCAAATCCACCGCGCTGATCCCGCAATCCACCGTAATAATCAATCCCGTTCCTTCGGCAATCAAACGCTCCAACGCGTCCGCGTGAAGACCGTACCCTTCCTGCCGATCGGGAATATAATACTCCGCCTGTGCACCGAGCGCCCGCAAACAACGCAACAAAACCGATGTCGACGTAATCCCGTCCACATCATAGTCGCCGTAAACGACTATCTTTTCTTCCGCCGCCAACGCCGCTCGGATTCGTTCCACGGCAGCGGTCATGCCCTTCATCAAAAACGGATCATAGCGATCCTGTAAGCCGGCATGTAAAAAACGCTCCGCTGCCGCCGCATCCGTCACACCTCGCGCCGCCATCATCTCCGCCACGATCGGATGCAAACCGAACGCCTTGACGACATCCGGCGATGCGGCACATCGCGGCCGCGCAATCCACTTCTTTTCCATTCTGCCTCACATTCTCAATTCTTGTTATTTACTACTATTTTATCACTTTTCATTCTCATTTACCACCCGAAAACACAAGTTACCTCATATTTTTTCATTCGTTAACGTTTGTTTTTCCGTTACGATTGCAAAAAACGCCTTGTATTGTAATCGTAACGAAAATGAAACTCACCGCATATCCGTACACAAAAAAACGTCCGCGCGAACCATGTTCGCACGGACGTCCCGTTCTTTTCTCACTTGGCAAGAGAGTCGCGCGCAATCGCATCGGCAATCTCACCGACAATACGCTTCAACTGCTCTTCCGACGGCCCTTCCGCCATCACCCGCACCAATGACTCCGTCCCCGATGCCCGCACCAGAATGTGCCCGTCATCGCCGAGCTCATCCGTACCGGCGGCAATCGCCGCCTGCACCACGGGATCACTTTCCCACGCATGCTTGTCGACCGTCGGTACATTAACCAACAGCTGCGGATAAATCACCAGTCCCGCGGTTAATTCGCCCATTGTGGCGTGACGCTCACGCATCATACCGAGCACCTGCACCGCCGTCAGCACGCCGTCTCCCGTCGTATTATGCCGCAGGAAAATCACATGTCCCGACTGCTCACCGCCGAGCATATAGCCGTGCTCACGCATCCGTTCGAGGACATACCGATCCCCGACGGCCGTCCGCTCCAGATGAATCCCCGACGTCGCTAACGACTTTTCCAGACCGATATTGCTCATGACCGTTGCGACCACCGTATTATCAGGCAATGCGTCATGCGCTTGTAAATGCAATGCGCACAAATACAAAATTCGATCGCCGTCCACCAGTGCGCCGTGTTCATCTACCATAATGCAGCGATCCGCATCGCCGTCATTGGCAATTCCCGCCGCTGCGCCGTGCGCCTTCACCGCTTCCTGCAAACGGGCGGGATGAGTCGAACCGCAATCGTCATTGATATTGACCCCGTTCGGCTCCGCACTGAGTGCAATGACCGTAGCTCCGAGCGTTTCCAACACTTTGGGTGTTACCGTGCTCGCCGCACCGTTCGCCGTATCCGTTACGATTTTCATACCGTCCAACCGTACCGGTGCCGTTGCGACCACATAATCAATATACCTCTGCACCAAATCCGGCCGCGGAGTAATCACGCCGATATCCGCCCCGGTCGGACGAGTATACTCCGCCATAACGGTCTGACGCAACATCAATTCCAATTCATCTTCCGTCTCATCGGGCAACTTGAACCCTTGCGAATCAAAAAACTTGATTCCGTTATCAGGGAACGGATTATGCGAGGCGGAAATCATCACCCCGGCGGCATACCGTCCCCGCTTCGTCAAATACGCTACCCCCGGTGTCGGGATCACCCCGGCATCATCAACCGCGCCGCCGACCGAGCAAATGCCCGCCGCTAGTGCCGCCATCAACATCGTTCCCGAAATACGGGTATCCCGTCCGATCAAAAACCGCGGTGCCGTGTGCTGACGGCTGAAATACGTCGCCGCGACCCGGCCCAAATGAAACGCCAACTCCGGTGTCAGCGTATCATTGACCACGCCGCGAACACCGTCCGTTCCGAATAATCGTGCCATATCTGTCCTCCGTTAAGTTTGCGGTACAATCCGCACATGTACTTCCGCCATTCGCGGCTCGGCGGTTCCGCCGGCCGGTACCGGTATCGGCACTTGCGTGACGATATCTTCCGTCGCTCCCGCCACGGAAATCGGCCGCAACCGCCAATCCTCCTGCCCCTGTACGGTATCCGACAACGACTGAATCATGACCCGATCGGGTATAACTTCGACCCCACCGACACCGTAACCCGCTGCCGGTTCACCGACAATCGGCGCCTTGAGCGGCAACTCCAACCGGCCGTCCGTCCGGGTCACTTTCACTTTTACCAACACGCTCTCCGGCACGATATGAACGTCGCGCACGATAGTACCGTTCTGATCGCGGGCCTCCATCGGTGCCATCGTCTGAAACGGTACTTGATGACCGTTCGCCGTCACCGTCGCCGTCACCGTAACAATCCGATCCAACGTTCCTGATGCCCCCGATACCGTCACCGAATCCGGTACCAATGTATCTGCTTTCGCCTCATATCCGTCATCCGGCTTCCCAATAATATGTACCGCCACCGGCAACGTCCGTACCACAAAATTTTCCACATGCAGCGTAAATTCCGCCGGTGTCTGCCCGATCACCTCGACCCCTTGCGGCACCGTAATCCGTATCCGTTGCTGCGGATACTCTCCGGGTTCCGTATGCGACAAATCCACATCCGCATAAATATCCGACTCACGCAACGCCAACATGGTATTCCGCTGCATACGCAACTTCACCGTTACCGTATCCGGTACGCCCTTGGCCACCAGCGACGACGGCAATCCCGTCATTGACACCGGCACGGTATATTGCCCCTCGATCACCGGATTTTGTTCATTCATGATAAACAACCACAACACTACGGCAATGACCAGACATATGATTTTGGCCATCCAGTTTCCGTCCGGTCGTAACTTCATTTGTTCCTCCATTTCAACATATCACTGAGTACGGAAAAACGTTCTCCGCTCTTCAGCAAATAGTTTCGCAACATATTGCGCAAATTGTCTCCGTCAAAATGACGATAAATATGCCCCGCGTACGCGTACGAAATCGTTCCCGTTTCCTCACTGACGACCACGACCAATGCGTCCGCCTGCTCCGTCAGCCCGATCGCCGCACGGTGCCGCGTGCCCAGCTCGCTCGACAAGGTCTGATCCTGCGTCAGCGGCAGCAGACACCCCGCCGCCACCACCCGATTATCGCGAATGATCACTGCACCGTCATGTAACGGTGTCTTGGGAATAAAAATATTAACGAGCAACTCCTCACTGACGATCGCATCAAGGTAGATCCCCGTATCATTGAAATCACCCAGCCCGACCGAGCGTTCAAATACCATCAACGCACCGATTTTTTTCTTCGCCATCGCCTCGCAGGCATGCACGACACTGTCGATCACCCGATTCAACTCATCGTCATCGACAATCGAGCTGCGGCTGATAAACCGTCCGCGTCCCAACTGCTCCAGCGCCTTGCGCAACTCCGGCTGAAACACGATCGGCAATGCCACGATCAGCACCGTCATCGCCTTTTCCAGCAGCCAATTCACTACGTGCAGATCCAGCCATTTGCTGGCAATGCTGAACACACCGATCACCAATAGCCCCTTGAGCAGCGTAATGGCCCGCGTACCGCGAATCATATAATACATCTGATATAAAATAACCGCCACGACCAGAATATCGACCATATCGAGTATCCGTATCGTTGTCAGCAGTCCCTGTAATTGCATCATCATATGCTCTCCCGTCCTGTGTATACTAGTGATATTATAGCACACGACCACCGTCGACGTGACTACTTGACACGCGCCACAATCCGCTCCCATACGGCGCGATACGCTGGCGTGTCCGGCGCACATCGGACAAGACACTCCTTTTCCCGTCGCGTCAAACGTTTCAAATGCCACTCACAACTGCGCGCCTCATGCGCCGTCGGCCACGCCGTCCGCCACACCGCCCGCACCGGCAACCGCGACCGCGTATACTTGGCCCCTTTGCCCGCGTTGTGCTGCTCGACCCGCGCCGCCACATCCGTCGTGAACCCCGTATAATACGTACCGTCCGCGCAACACAGGATATACGTGTAATACATCGCCTCTTCCTCTCCCTTGCACTTCTTGTATTATACCAAAAATCATTTCCGCCTTCGCACCTTCCCCGGCATATGCTATGATAACGGTATAAGGGAGGTTATATCCATGAATCATATCCGACTCGGCGCACAGACCTTCTTGCGCCCCGACAAAGCCAATCAGCACGGTCTGATTGCCGGTGCGACCGGCACGGGCAAGACCGTCACACTCAAAGTACTCTGCGAACAATTCAGTGCCCTCGGCGTACCGACCGTTGTCGCCGATGTCAAAGGCGATCTCGCCAATCTCTGCCGAGCGGGCAGCATGAACCCCGCACTGCAAGCACGGCTTGACGAACTCGGCATCACCGACTTCTCCTTCCGTCGCTTTCCCGTCACGCTCTGGGACGTCTACGGTGAAGAAGGCTTGCCGCTGCGTGTAACCGTCTCGGAAATGGGGCCGCTGCTGCTCTCGCGTCTGCTCGAACTGAACGATACGCAATCCGACGTACTGCGAATGGCATTCAAAATCGCCGACGAACACCGCCTGCTGCTGCTCGATGCCAAAGACCTGCGCAGCCTGCTCACCCACATCGGCGAACACGCCAAGGAATACTCGCTCACCTACGGCCGCATCGCTCCGCAAACGATCGCCGCACTGCAGCGCAAACTGCTTGTACTGGACGACAACGGCGCCGCGACATTCTTCGGAGAACCCGCTGTTCGCATTGAAGACCTGCTCCGTACCGATACGGGCGGCAGCGGTATGATCAACGTCATCAACAGCAAGCGGCTGCTCCACGAGCCGGTACTCTATGCGATGTTCCTGCTGTGGCTGCTCTCCGAACTTTTTGCCGCCCTGCCCGAAGTCGGCAATCCCGACAAACCCAAGCTCGTCTTTTTCTTCGATGAAGCGCATCTGCTCTTTACCGCGGATATGCCGAATGCCATTCGCACCCGTATCGAACAAGTCGTGCGTCTGATCCGCTCGAAAGGCGTCGGTGTCTTTTTCGTCACCCAAAACCCGCTCGATATTCCCGACAGCGTACTGAACCAACTGGGTAATCGGATCATCCACCAACTGCGCGCCTACTCGCCACGCGAACAAAAAACCTTGCGCGCCGTGGCGGAAACCTTCCGCGCCAACCCCGCCATCGACGTTGAACAGGAGCTCACCGCCCTGCGTACAGGCGAAGCGCTGATCTCCCTGCTCGACGAAACGGGACGCCCGCAACCCGTGGAAAAAGTCCTCATCATCCCCCCGGCGTCCTCATTTACTCCGCTCACCGACGACGAATACCGCCGTCTCGTCACCGAATCCCCCCTGTATACGACCTATCGGGACAGTGTCGACCGTTACTCCGCCTATGAAACACTTGCCGACGAACGCCGATCCGCACCGCCCGCAACCGACGACACCGCGACGCCCCGCCGCGGACGGCCGCCGAAAACCTACGTGGAAAAAGGCATCGACTCCATGTTCAACACCGTCACCCGCACCATCGGTCGGGAAATCGCCCGCGGCATACTCGACACCTTTTTCCGCCGACGCTGAGCGGATATCATGTACGCGAAACGTCGCAATATGGTATACTATACACAACATCATTAAGGAGGCGTACCATGAACCAACAACAACTTGAACGCATGACCCGTGCCGACGGATTTGTCGCGGCACTCGACCAAAGCGGCGGCTCCACGCCGAAGGCGCTGCGCCTGTACGGAATTCCCGAAACGGCGTACCGCAACGAAGAAGAAATGTTTGACCTCGTCCATCAGATGCGCACACGGATTATTCAGAGTCCGGCCTTTACCTCGGAAAAAATCCTTGCCGCTATCTTGTTCAAAATCACGATGAACTCCAAAATTGACGGCGAATACACCGCCGACTACCTCTGGAACAAAGGCATCATTCCGATTTTGAAAGTCGACGAAGGACTCGCGGAAGAACACGACGGTGTCCAGCTGATGAAACCGATGAAAGAACTCGACGCCCTTCTCGCGCAAGCGAAAGAACGACATATCTTCGGTACGAAAATGCGCTCCGTCATCAAAGAACGGAACGAAGACGGCATCCGCCGTATCGTCGAACAACAATTTGACTACGCCCGCCAAATCATTGCGGCAGGATTTGTCCCCATCATCGAACCGGAAGTCGACATCCATGCCAAGGACAAAGCTGCCATCGAAGATA
>CAMYCX010000002.1 GCA_947254705.1 uncultured Veillonellaceae bacterium | reverse complement strand
GTATAGCTCAAAACAGACTGCAATCCTCTTTTAGCTGCATTATCCAATGGCAGCTTACCTTCCGCGGCAAGAACCATCGGATCATATCCGGCAAGTACCGAAGCCTGCCAGCAGACAATCAGCGTAGAAATCACGAAATGTTTGTTTACAAGAGCGCATAAATACCGTTCTGTCAGCTGATATAAATCTATTTCCTCCGTTTCGACCGGGAATAATTCACCTAGCCACCTTGGATATGCATAATAACAAAGCCAATCTTCATACGTCCACATAAATACATCCACTAAAGTGGTACCGTCAGCCTGCACTACTTGCCATCCGTTCTGACTATATCGTAATGTCATATGCATTCGACTTCCCGGTAATACTGCGCCGCCATGCCTTCCAATTCGCCGTCCTTGCGGAACAAAAACAACCATACGCCCTTTTTCCAGCGTGACGATATCCAATCGTTTTCCCGTAACACCACTATCTCGTGAAGCCAAAACAAGCGCTTGAACCGTAATTTCAGGCTGTTCGATGTTCACGTTTCTACCTCATCATTAGGTCTTCTCAACGGAGTTGCCAACAAGCGAATGATGCGAAATCCACGCAACTTGGCCACACGAAAATCCCATCCGCCAATTTGTACATGATCACCTATACGGGGGATTCGTTCAAGAAGTGAAAAAACATATCCTCCAATAGTGTCCGAGTCGGCCTCTTCAAAGTCAATCCCAAGACATTTCTCTACGTCCTCCAGAATAACGCTTCCGTCAAACTCATAACTTCCGTCTGAGTGTTCTTGTATTGCTATTTCTTCCGGAACATCATGCTCATCTTGAATATCGCCGACCAATTCTTCAATAATATCTTCCAACGCAACCAAGCCGACCATGCCGCCGAACTCATCCACAACAACTGCTAAATAAATCAACCGAGCCCGCATTAACTGCAACAGGTCCATAATCGGCATGACTTCGGGAATAACCAAAATCTCCGTTACAATATCTTTGATATTCGTACCACCATTGATATATAGTTCCATAAAATTTTTCACATGAATTAAGCCAACGATATGATCTTTATCTCCATCACACAACGGATATCTTGTATGTCTTGCAGATTGAATGGTGGAACGCATCGTTTCCAAATCATCATCATAGTAGAGGACTGTTACATCCTGACGGGGAACCATTACTTCCCGAGCAAGCCGGTCGACAAAATCAAACGCATTTTGTATTAGTTCGCCTTCCCGCTGATCAAACTGTCCGCTCAAGTGACTGGCATTAATAAGATAACGAATTTCTTCTTCCGAATGGCTGACCTCAATCTCACTCGTAACCTGAATTCCCCATCTTTGCAACAACCGATTGGCACACCATTCACCGAATGCAAGCGGCCAACGTAATATACGAATAATCACACGAACAACCCCTGCTACGCGTGGCAAGCATTGTAACGCAAAACTAAGCCCGATAGATTTTGGAAGCAATTCAGACAAAAGCCATTCCAAAAACACCGTTGCTGCAAACACACACAGGACCGAAAGGAAGCGTATTTCCTCAGCAATATCGATCGACCATACCAACATGTACCATCCGTAAAGCACGCTGCATGTGGTAATTGCAATCAAACTGAGACGCATCACCTGTACAGCCCCCAGAAAAAGATTCGGATTATCGTACAGAGGAATCAGGCTCTCCCACCTTCCGTCATCTTGTTCCTCATCTTCAGTCAATGCGATCAAATGCTCTTTTCGTAAGCGAATAAATGAAAATTTAGCTAACACAAAAAAACTGTTCAAAATAAGTGCCAACACTGCAATGGCAAACCATATGGCGCTTTCCAATCCGTCCGTATGAATACGTCATCGTTCCTTTCACTCATACCCTAATTGCTGCAGAAATTGTTTTCGGTTTCGCCAATCTGCAGCCACTTTCACCCATACATCCAAATACACATTTGCATGCAATAATTCCTCAATATCCATGCGAGAATCTCGGCCGACCTCTCGCAAGACCTCTCCGTTTTTGCCGATAACAATTTGCTTTTGAGAGTTCCGTTCAACATAAATCACCGCTCGAACGTATATTGTCCCATTGTTACGTGTCGTAATTTCTTCTATTTCTACGGCCAATGCATGTGGTAACTCTTCACGCGTACGTAATAGCAATTTTTCCCGAATAATTTCCGCAATAATATTCCGCTCCGGTCGATCTGTCACCATATCTTCCGGAAAATATTGAGGCCCCGGAGGTAAGCAGCTTACCAACTCGTTAACAAGATCATCGACGTATGCTCCGGTTTGTGCGGAGATAGGCACGATCGCTGCAAACGGGAGCAGTTTACGATAATTATCTATTACAGCAAGTAGCCTTTCCCGTTGTACTAAATCAATCTTATTAATCGCCAATAGCACCGGCTGTTCAACTGTTTTCAATAAATCAGATATATATCGATCTCCCGGGCCGATTTGGTCAAGTGCCGATGCCATCAATACTAACGCATCCACTTCTTTAATCGCATCCATTGTCTCCTGTCTCATCCATTCACCGAGCTTGTGCTTTGGCTTATGTATTCCGGGAGTATCTATAAAAACCATCTGATAATGAGGTTGGGAGTATACTCCTAAAATTTTATTGCGCGTTGTTTGCGCTTTATCTGATACAATAGAGATTTTCTGCCCCAATAAGTAGTTTAATAATGTTGATTTTCCGACATTGGGTCGGCCAATCAGTGCAATAAATCCGGACCGATACTCCTGGCTCATTTGATATGCCTCCGCTCAAACGCTTCCGGCAATAACTCATTTAATGCATATACCCGCTGTCTTTTCGGGGTTCCGATCACAACACTCTCTATTCCGAACTCTTTCATTACTTGTCGACAGGCACCGCACGGAAATGTCGGGTCAGTCTCACTGCCAGCCACCGCCAATACGAGTAAATCAGTCCTCCCTGATGCCACTGCCGCATAAATCGCATTCCGCTCCGCACACGATGTCAAACCGAAAGAACTGTTTTCAACATTGCATCCGCTAAACACCATACCGTCCTGCGTCTGTACTGCCGCACCGACCGAAAAACCGGAATAAGGAGCATAAGCCTTGCTTTTCATCTCCCAAGCCGATAGCCAAAGCGTATTGTTATTCTCCATGAATATCCTCTCTTGTAATTGAAAGTAATCCTAATATCTTTTCTTCCGCCGCCCTCATCTCTTGTTTATCTGCTTCTTTCATGTGATCATATCCGATGATGTGCAAAAAGCCGTGTACCGTCAAATAGGCCAACTCACGAACCTGGCTATGCCCGAATGTGGCCGCCTGTTCTTTTACTTTTTCTACCGAGATAATCAGATCCCCCAAAAAGTTAGCTTCTTCCGGGCCGGACGGTTCGCCCTCATTGAGCGCAAACGATAGCACGTCTGTCGGTCTGTCAATGTTCCTATATTCGTAATTAAGTCGATGAATATACTCGTTGTCACAAAGCAATACACTCAGTTCTATATTTTCAGAAAACTGATGAACCTCGGCTGCTTTAGCCAATACCTGATGAATTACCGATTCCCATTCTTTGTACTCCTGTGCCAAACCGGCGTCGCTATATCCGATTGTGACTTGCATGTTCCGTTGCCCCCTTGTCACTGTCATCATATGCTTGGATGATACGTGCCACCAAATCATTTCTGACAACATCATCCGCCGTCAATCGCACCCTTGCTATACCACGCAAATGCCCAATAACGGCCGCGGCATCCTCCAGCCCGTTTCTTGCCTTGCGCGGCAAATCAATCTGTGATATATCTCCGTTTACTACCATTTTCGAGCGATTCCCTAGGCGTGTCAAAAACATTTTCATTTGTTCGGGTGTTGTATTTTGTGCTTCATCCAAAATAATAAATGCATCTTCTAACGTGCGCCCCCGCATATACGCCAATGGCGCCACTTCAATAAATCCTTTGGCTTGCAGCTGAGTAAATACATCCAGACCGAACAAATCCCCCAAGGCGTCATAAAGAGGACGCAAATAAGGATCCACTTTTTCCTGTAAGTCCCCCGGCAAATATCCGAGTCGCTCTCCGGCCTCTACGACCGGTCGTGTTAAAATAATTTTTTTAACCGTTTGGTTTCTAAAAAAATGTACCGCTAATGCTACTGCTAAATAAGTTTTTCCTGTTCCCGCAGGACCAAGCCCCAATGTAACCGTATGTTCACGGATTGCATCAACATATTCTTTTTGCCCGGGAGTCTTGGGGCGAATAACCTTTCCGCTTCGAGTCACTAGAATGGTGTCATCGTGCAAATGTTGAAGTTCTTCTTGCCTATCATTTGTCACTAAGTTCATCATCATTCTTAATTGTTGCCGACTTACCGTTCCTTCCGCATCCAGTGCCCGAAACACTTCTTCCAGAACTTGATGGATATGTTCAATTGTAGACTCCTGTCCCCAAAAACGAACTTCACCGCCTCGGTTTACCAGTCGACAACCGAAAAAATCTGCTACTGCCGGCAATATCCAACGATTTTGTGCAACGTGTAACTCTTTTTCTCTAGGCGTTGACAAGAAATATTCTCTTTCCTGATAAATGACAATCTCTCCATTTCCGTTTATATCCATTGTTTAACTGCAGCCCCATGCAAATAATCGCACCGACTTCCTTGACGGGTGCCCCGTCGTTCAAATTCTGCCTCGATCTGATCACGAATAACCCACCATGCTCGTCCCCAGTTTGCAAATAGTGTATTCTCTTCCGGCACTCTGCCTACCAAACGTTGTAAAACAATATCCGGACGCAACAACTCCACAAAATCTACTACCCGCTGTACATATTCATCCAAAGTGCACATCGTAATTTCTCTTGCCATATATTGCTGTGCCATTTTTGTATGACGGAGAATATACAATGCATGAATCTTGACTTGATGGACCGGCAATGCTGAAATGATTTTGGCTGACTCACGCACATCGATTCGATCATCCCATGGCAAATTAGCAATAATATGTGTGCAAACATCAAAGCTGTAGGGTGCAATCTGAAGGACCGCATCAATATACTCACCGACTGTATGACCGCGACGAATCTCCAGCAGACTATGCGGATTAGTTGACTGCAATCCCAGTTCAATCGTAATATCTGTATCATATTTTTCTTTTACCGCAGCCAGTAGGTCTAAGTACGCTGGATGAACACAGTCCGGGCGCGTTGCAATTGCTAATCCTACACAATCTTCATGCTGTGCCGCCTCTTCTGCGTATGATGCAAATTTTGCTAACGGTAAGTATGTATTAGTAAAATTTTGAAAATAAGGAATATATTTGTAGGCTTTATATTTGGGAGCAATATGAGCAATGTTTTGATCAATCTGCTCTGTCACCGATAAATCTTCCGGTAAGTTTTCATATCCCGTACCGATTTCACCACAAAAAGTACATCCTCCTGTGCCACAAAATCCGTCACGATTGGGACATGTAACCGGCAATGCGATTGGCAATTTATATACTTTTTCGCCATATTTTTCTTTTAAATAACTCGAGTATGTTCGATAATGCTCCATAAGCTTCCTTTCTATATTTTATATTATATAGCAAATTACTGTGTAATGCATAATAGATGTTTCAATCGCTCTCCCGAACTTTCTGCATTCTCCTGATCTTGTTATAATAGGTCATAGGAGGTTATGATATGAAAATCAGCATTTGCAACAGTTCGATCCAGCAAGGTCACCCGCAAAGACAGTTTGACTTATACTTCCATGAAATTCAAAAGGCGGCTGCCTCAGGGGCCGATATAATTGTATTGCCAAATAATTTTCCCGACACATTTGCCTCCGCTTCTCGACGAATTGAAACAAGTTTTTTAAAAGAGTTCCACTCCGCTTTTACTAAACTCGCCGCAATAGCTCCTGATTGTTTGATCACCGGTCAAACCTGTCAGAATATTATGGATGCACCGAATTGCTGGATTATTCGAAACAATCAAATCACAATTACAGATGAATATACTGACGTATACAAGCAACAACGTATTCGTATAACAACGAAACCGAGCCGAGCAAATGATGAGAATACTTTGCAAATTTGTTTACTCAATACTCCGTTTGACAAATCGGGTTCTCACATCCCAGATCTGCACACCAACAGCCTGTATATCTCTCCTCTAGGTATCCGTGACAACGGCAAAACAATCGATGTTTATGATGGTAATATTTATGCAGTTAATTTCCCGGCAGGCATTCATACATTGCCACCTCATTTATGCACCTTAACATATATAAACGGAGAGTTTTCCGTTTGCTCCCCGACCTCACCCCATACGATGACTTCAGTCCTACGCTTTGCACTGCAAGAACTTTGTGCTCGATGGAAAATTCGTCAAGTCATCATCGGCGTCAGCGGGGGTATTGATTCTGCACTCAACTTGATGCTATATCGAAGTGTACTGCCGTCTTCACACCTATTAGCAGTTAATATGCCATCTCGTTATAATTCCGATAGCACTAAACAAGCTGCTTTAGAGTTGGCACAAGCACTCGATATCCCTTATCTTACAATACCTATTCAAGAGTCGGTCGAATTCACTTGCAAACAGCTGAATAATATCATGGCTACACAAAATACCGGGAAACATGTCAGCAATTTTGTCTTTGAAAACATCCAGGCACGAGATCGTTCTTCCCGAATACTCGCAGCATTGTCTGCTATGTACAACGGAGTATTCACCTGCAATGCAAATAAAGCGGAAATAACTATCGGATATGGCACTATGTATGGCGACATAAGCGGATTTCTATGTGCCACCGGCGATCTATGGAAACATGAGATATATATGATGGCAAAGGAGATAAACGCAACATACTATCATAACAAAGCCCTCCCCTCGGCAATCCTAACGCTACCTCCCAGTGCAGAGCTTTCCGCTGACCAAAATCCTGAAACAGCGCAAGGCGATCCTCTCTGCTACCCTTATCATGACCGTTTATTCCGTGCGTGGACAGAAAGTTCCGATCCGTTAGATCTGACAAAAACAATTGAGTTATATCGTCATGGGATTTTGGCTGATGTCATTGAAACCCCCGTCTCAATAAACAACTTATTCGCTACAGAACGTGATTTCATCAGCGATACCGTACGTTGGTGGCGAATGTTTCGCGGGCTTGCCGTCGCCAAACGTCTGCAGTCGCCTCCAATCATATCTCTCTGCCCCTACACTTTTGGGGCACGCTCTGAGGCACAACAGGAAAATGATGATGGAATTATATATGATTTGATTTGATGTTTTAGTTTATGCATAAAAAACGGTCTCTCCTCAGAGAGACCATTTTTTACTTTATCACTATTCTTCACGATTCAACGCTGCTCGTAATGTTCGCCACGCAAGAACTGCACATTTTACCCGACTCGGCATGTTGGAAATATTTTGTAAAATCATTGCATCTTCCAATAACTCCAAATCATCTTCACTACTTATTTCCCGCGTAATCATCCGCAAAAACAAATCTGTCAATTCATTTGCCTCTTGTAAAGTTTTACCTTTCAGCAAATCAATCATCATCGTTGTAGAGGCCTGGCAGATAGCACACCCCTGCCCCGTATAAGACATATCTTTAATCTGTTTTCCGTCCAATTGCAAGTGCAAGGTAATATCATCACCGCAGCTCGGATTATGCCCTCGTTCTGAACACGTGGGAGATTCAAGTTCGTGCCGATAACGTAAATCACGATTATACTCCAAAATCATATCCGTATATAACTGTTTTAAATCCATACCTGTCACCGTAATCCCATTTTTTTGCGCACTTCAGGCAATACATTGAGGAAATAATGGACTTCCTCTAACGTATTATACACATAAAAACTAATCCTATTGCTAGCGGGTGCTTGTAGATATGCTCCTAAAGGTTGTGCGCAATGATGCCCTGATCTAATTGCAATTCCATAACCGTCCAAAATGGTCGCTACGTCATGCGGATGGACATCATCAATCAAAAACGTTACTACACCGTACTTATCCATCGGATCAGCACTTCCAATCAAGCGAACATAAGGAAAATTAGCTAATCCGGACAACAACTCCCGAGTTAACTCCGATTCATGCGCTGTAATTTGGTTCCAACCGATATCCTGTAAATAGTGTATTGCCGCTTCAAGGGAAACTGCACCTACAACATTCGGCGTTCCCGCCTCAAACTTGAAAGGAAGTGTGTTAAACGTAGTAGATTGCTCCTGCACATACTCAATCATATCCCCGCCCAAGTTAAACGGCTCCATATCTTCCAACAATTCTCGTTTCCCGTAAAGCACGCCGATTCCTTGCAAGGACAACATTTTATGACCGGAAAATGCAAAAAAATCACAATCGAGTGACTGCACATTAACCGGAATATGAGGAGCAGATTGGGCCCCATCGAGTACAACTACCGCCCCTGCCTTGTGTGCTAAATCAACCAAGCGTTCAACAGGAACCTTCATTCCTAAAACATTACTGATTTCTGAAAATGCAACAATTTTCGTGCGATAATCAATTTTTGAAAAATCGCGTTCTGCAAAATATCCCTGCTGATCAATATAAATATATCTCAGCTCTGCACCCGTCCTCGCCGCAACGCGTTGCCATGGCACCAAATTAGCATGGTGTTCCGCAATGGTAATGACAATATTGTCTCCCTTCGTCAAATGCGTTTCACCATAACTACGTGCAACCAAATTCAGGCTCTCCGTTGCATTGCGCGTAAATACAACCTCTGCCGCTTCCCCGGCTCCTATAAAATCTGCTACCGCTTTACGTGCCGATTCATAGGCTGTCGATGCTGCAGTTGCTAAATAATGAGCGCCTCGATGAGGATTGCCATTAGCCTCAGTTTCATATTTTCGGACCGCATCTAAAACACATTGAGGATGTTGCGTCGTTGCTGCATTATCGAAATACACTAATCGCGGATCAAATTTCCGCTGCAAAAGGGGAAAGTCATTTCGTACATCAGTTATCCGTTTCATGATTTTTGCACTTCCATTTTTTCAGCCACCGCTCGAAGAACTTCTCCACGCAAATCATCTTCCGCAATACGGTCAATAACCGGTCTCAACATGGCCTCGACCACCATACGTTTGGCATCTGATTTTGAAAAGCCACGTGTCATCAAATAAAACATCCGCTCTTTATCGATCTGTCCCGAACTGGAGGCATGATTTCCTTGTACATCGTCCTCCGTACACAGTAACAGCGGCAATGACACATTCTTCACACGATCACTCAACATAATCACATAATCTTCTTCATTGCCGACAGCACCAGAGGCCCCTCGTTTGAAATCAATACATCCACGAAACACCTTTTTCGCGCGATCTGTAAGGGCACCATATGTAGCCAAATGAGAATCACTACGTTTTCCGTATTGATTTCTGTCATAATACAAATCGATATGCTCATCTTGATTCCCAATATAGATGCATTCTTCTGCCAACATGGAGTCATCTCCCAGCAAATCCGCATCACCATGATAAATCACCCGATTTGCACCAAACTCAGCGGCCAAATACCATGCTTTTGCACGATCTGCTAAGGCGGTATAACGATGTTCTATAGACGTTAAACATCCTTTCCCCGTATGCACTTTTGTAACGGTAAGTTCTGCATCATGTGCTAAGTCTGCAATCAAACCATAGTTAATTTGCCCCTCACGATCTCCTTCGGCATCCAAAGCAAGCGTTAGCATAAGATGAGCATGAGGTTCCAGGCGCACCGATAAAAGTCCCAACCAGTGAGGTGCATTTTCTGTCAATGTTAAATTCAATCGCAGCTCGGCGGATTCTCCTTCGGGGATCTTAATGATAAACTGCTCCGACCGTTCACTCCACACTGCCTGTAAAGTCTCCGGACTTGCTCCGCGAAAATCACGTTGCTGTTGTTCCCAAATACGATTTTCTGCTTCAACATAATTTCGTATGACGTGATTAATATCCCCGCTCCACTTTACACAAGCTCCAAGTGCATTTGTCGGTGGTAATATTTCCATCTCCGTTGCATTGGATTTAGTCCACCTGAATGTTGTCATCGGCAATAGGTTAAATGTATTATTCATGCTTCCCTCCTTAGCCGATTGATCCTTCAAATTCCAACTGAATTAAATTATTCATCTCTACTGCATACTCCAACGGCAACTCCTTGGAAATCGGCTCTGCAAATCCTCGCACAATCATCGCTTTTGCTTCTTCTTCTGACAAACCGCGCGACATTAAATAAAAAATTGACTCATCACTAATTCGTCCTATTTTGGCTTCATGACCGAGATCTATATCATCATTTTCAATAATAATATCCGGTACCGTATCCGAACGTGATTGGTTATCAAGCATCAATGATTCACAACTAACTGTCGCTTTACTTCCCTTTGCATTTGGAGCAATACGCAAAAAGCCGCGATAAATAGCCGCTCCGCCGGCCTTTGAAATTGACTTGGAGTTAATATTCGAAGTTGTCTTTGCCCCAACATGTACTACTTTAGATCCCGTATCCAGCGTCTGACCTTCGCCGGCGAATGTAATCCCGGTAAACTCACAATGGCTCCTATCCCCTTTAAGGATCGTCATCGGATACAACATCGTTGTATGGGATCCGAATGAACCGCTAACCCACTCCATCGTAGAGTTTTCACCGATCACCGCTCGTTTTGTATTCAAGTTGTACATATTTTTCGACCAATTTTCAATCGTTGAATAGCGCAACGAGGCATTATTTCCTACAAATAGTTCCACCGCACCTGCATGTAAATTGGCAACATTATAGCGCGGTGCAGAGCATCCCTCAATAAAATGACATTTAGCTCCATCTTCGATAATAATTAACGTGTGCTCAAACTGTCCCGCTCCCGGTGCGTTCAAACGAAAATAACTCTGCAAAGGAATATGCACATTGACACCTTCCGGCACATATACAAACGATCCGCCGGACCACACGGCGCCATGTAGTGCGGCAAATTTATGGTCAGTCGGCGGTATCAGTGTCATAAAATATTTACGAATAATATCTTCGTACTCTTGCAATGCCGACTCAAAATCCGTATAAATAACTCCTTGTCGTACAAGATCCTCCTGAATACTGTGATATACTACTTCCGAATCGTATTGTGCTCCAACGCCGGCCAAAGAAGTCTGCTCCGCCCTGGGAATCCCTAACCGATCAAAAGTATCCTTGATTTCTTTCGGGACATCATCCCAGCTAGCTTTCATTTCTGTCCGCGGACGAACGTATGTGATGATATCCTCCATATGTAAGTCAGTCAAATCCGGTGCCCACGGCGGCACATCAAGTGAATTATAAATTTCTAATGAACGCAACCGGAAATCAAGCATCCACTTCGGTTCATTTTTATGTGCCGATATTTCCCGTACAATATCCGGAGTCAACCCCGAATCAGAGCTATAGGCAGGATCAAATTTATCACGAATATCATAAATTCCTCGATCTACATCTGCCACATATGTTTTTTTACGCTTTTCTTCCGTCATACTGTTCCCTCATTACGAAAATGCTCAAATCCTCGCTCTTCAATCTCATCAATCAATGAAGCAGGGCCGGTTTTCACTAGCTTACCATCCATAAGTACATGTACAATATCCGGCTTTAGATATTGCAAAATTTGATTATGATGCGTAATGATAATCAATGCGTTTGAATCGTTATGAAAGTCCGATACATTCTTTGATACAATTCTTACCGCATCTACATCCAATCCTGAATCTGTCTCATCAAGCATAGTCAATTTAGGGTCAAGCATTTTCATCTGCAAAATTTCATTCTTTTTTCGCTCGCCACCAGAAAACCCATCATTTAAATACCGCTCCGCATATTCCGCGTTCATATCCAAATCTCGCATTTGCTGTTGTAATTTCCGTTTAAACGGAAACAGTCGTTGTTGCTCTCCGGTGAGAGTAGTTTTGGCCGTACGAAGAAAATTTTCCACTGTAATGCCCGGAACTGCCAGAGGGTTTTGAAAAGACAAAAAAAGCCCCATCTTGGCGCGCTCATCAACCTCAATTTGCGTAATATCTTCTCCACGGAAAAAAATTTTCCCTTGTGTTACCGTATATAAAGGGTTCCCCATGATTGAATGCATCAGCGTCGATTTTCCGGCGCCATTAGTCCCCATAATCACATGAATTTCTCCTTCATTTACAGTTAGGTTAATTCCATGCAACAACTCCTTATCTCCTGCCGATACATATAAATTTTCAACTCGTAACAGCTCTCCCATATATCCTCCCTAAACTACATATAATTTTTTCAATATCCTACCATTTAGGTTACTCCATTTCCCTTATATTGTCAAATTTTGCATATGCAAAAAACATGTCGCCAATTACCATATGTAAGAGGCTGACATATCTTTTAAAATTTCATTATTTCGGCAAATTCGGATAATCCAATGTGGCAAAATAATCCGCTAATGTTTCTGCACGACGAATGCGCCGTACCGCACCATCTGTTTGCAACAATAACTCTTGAGACTTAAGTTTGCCATTATAATTGAATCCCATCGCATAACCATGTGCACCGGTATCATGTATGACTAAAATATCTCCCTCATGAATTTCCGGAAGTTTACGATTAATCGCAAACTTATCATTATTTTCACACAGGGAACCAACAATATCGTAGCAATGCGTTGCTTTTTGATCTGTACCAAGAACACTAATATGATGGTAGGCGCCATACATTCCCGGACGCATTAAATCCGCCATCGAGGCATCAACCCCTATATAGTGTTTGTAAGTATTTTTATGACGAATGGCTTTGGTAACAAGCCATCCATACGGTCCGGTTATCGCTCGTCCGCACTCCAACCAAATCGCAACATTCCCAAGACCCTGCCGCGACAAATACTTTTCATACAGATCCCGCACCCGTTGTCCGTATCGTTCATAAGATATCCCTTTTTCCGAAGGATGATACGGTATACCAATTCCTCCGCCAAGATCAATCATCTCAACGCAAACATCACATTCCGACTTGACCTCTACCGCCAACTGAAACATCATGTCTGCAGTTGATACCAAAGCATCTTCACTCAGCTCGTTCGATACCACCATCGTATGCAAACCGATACGGCGTATACCAACGCTTCGAGCCCATCGTACCGCGCTTAGGATTTGTGCTTTCGTCATTCCATATTTCGCCTCATGCGGCTCGCCAATGATACTATTCCCAATTCCGGACTGCCCAGGATTATACCGAAAACACAGGACATCTGTCAAATGTTTTTGCACACGCAAATCATCCAAATGTGAATAATCATCTACATTAATAATTGCCTCTAAACGATGTGCTTCTGCATATTCTTCCGAAGGATTATTATTCGAAGAAAACAAAATTTCTTCTTTTCGCCATCCTACGGCCTCTGCCAAAACCAACTCTGCCAATGAGCTGCAGTCGGCCCCGCAGCCTTCCTCGCGCAATATTTCCAATAAATATGGATTAGCGTTTGCTTTTACTGCAAAATATTCTCTAAAACCCCGATTCCAAGAAAATGCAGCCTGCAATTTCTTCACATTATAACGAATACCGGCCTCATCGTAGATATGAAATGGAGTTCCGTATTCTTCGACAATATCAACAAGACGCTGCTCCGTGCATGGTAAATCTTTCATCAAAGCCTCACATAAATGTGTCATGAATACACGCAACCGCTCGCTCTACATCATCTTGATCAATTAGGCAAGAAATACTGATTTCCGATGTGCTGATAATTTGAATATTAATTCCTGCGATCCCCAATGCGCCGAACATACGTGCCGCAACTCCCGGTGTTCCTAGCATTCCGGCACCAACAACAGAAATCTTTGCCACATTTGAATTAAACAGAATATTATTCATATCCTCATTCTCGATCAATTCTGACAAAGCTTCTTTTGCCTGTGGCAAGTCCGTTTCAGAAATTGTAAATACGATATCCGTACGTGAGTCATCCGATTCTCGGATACTTTGTACAATCATATCTACATCAATACCTGCCTTAGATAAACAATCAAAAATCATATGCGCCATTCCCGGACGGTTATCAACCCCCAACACTGCCACTTTTGTCACATTGGTATCATGTGCCACCCCGCAA
Source organism: uncultured Veillonellaceae bacterium (assembly GCA_947254705.1). Taxonomy (GTDB): domain Bacteria; phylum Bacillota; class Negativicutes; order Veillonellales; family Negativicoccaceae; genus CAMCNU01. The sequence continues at coordinate 27,088 of CAMYCX010000002.1, read as the reverse complement.
ATTTTATTAGCTTGTCCTTCCATTGTATATTCCTCCTGTATCATAGTCCCGATCGTATCAACAAATGTAGAGCGTACGTGAATCGGCACATGATAGCGACTCCCCATTTCGACTGCCCGTGGTTGCATGACGCCTGCTCCCAATCGCGCCATTTCCAACATTTCTCCATATGTAATTTCCTGCATTTTAAATGCATTTGTTACAACACGCGGATCGGCACTATACACTCCTTCTACATCCGTAAAAATTTCACAGACATCCGCTTGCAAAGCCCCTGCTAACGCAACCGCCGTTGTATCACTGCCGCCTCGACCGAGAGTAATTAAGTCGCCATTATCTGCAACTCCCTGGAATCCTGCCACAATCACAATATTGCCTTCATCCAATGCTTCAAAGACTCGATTTGGATGGATTGACAGGATACGTCCCTTGCCATAAGAACGATCCGTCTGAATACCTGCTTGCGGCCCGGTTAAGGAAATCGCCGGATGGCCTAATTCCATAAATGTCATCGCCAACAGTGCAATCGAAACTTGCTCACCTGTAGTCAGTAGCATGTCAAGCTCCCGCCCGTATGCACGGTGTGTACATTGCCGTGCCAGGTTCATCATTTCATCTGTACTGTCTCCCATTGCCGAAACCACAATAACAATGCGATCATCCTCAGCTTTCTGTGCAAGCACGCGCTCGGCAATAGATCTGATCTTTTCCGGACTCGCTACAGATGATCCGCCAAATTTTTTCACTTGTAACGCCATAATCTGCTCCATTTCCAAATCCTAATTTGATGATTGAATTGATTAGCTATCATCGTAACATTAAACGTTTTTTATGTAAAGCGTTACTATTCTTATTTATCACTACAAGTGCAATAAAAAGCGATGCTAATATCAGCACCGCCGGTATCGTTAGTATTCAATTCCACATCGAGCACGAATCCCTTTTTGAAATGCATGTTTCACCAATGTCATTTCCGTAACCGTATCTGCACGCTCAATTATTTCTTGGGGGGCATATCGCCCCGTCAAAATTAAATTTAATCGTTGAGGCCGATGCTCAATCAATTCTACCACTTTATTTGAGTCTAAAAGGCCAAAGTAAATCGCATAGTTAATCTCATCTAGCACGATCAAGTCCCAGCGATCAGACTGTACTTCTTCCTGCAACTGCTGCCATGCGGTTTCTGCTTTTTTCTTATGAATAGCAATAGTTTTCTCCGTCGCGTCCTGATTATGTCGAACGAATCCATCCCCCATTTGGCGAATCTCAATTCCCTCACCTAATCGACGAATTGCTTCCAACTCTCCGTATTTCCATGACCCTTTGATAAATTGAAAAATCAGTACTTTTTGTCCATTACCAAAAGCTCTGAGTGCCGTTCCCAAGGCCGCTGTCGTTTTTCCTTTCCCGCTACCGGTATTCACCAACACCAATCCTTTTAAGCGGGGATTATTTTCCGTTTCCATGCTTATCTCTCTCCTTAAAGGTCAGACAACTTTGTATCCATCGTTGAGCAGACTCTTCATTCCCATCCCATGCAATATGCAAATACGAAGCCAAAACATTATTTTGAGCGTATCCCTCTAAATGGCTTTCCCGTTGTCTTGTTCCTTGTAATTCATATGCCCAAGGAAATGTTTCTTCATCATCAGGAACCAACTTAGAAAAATGAAATTCATGCCCACGCAATTTCATTCCAGGCACTGCAATGACGCTTTCGCGACGAGCCTTAGCCGTAACATATCCCACTCGTTGAAGTTTCTGTTGCATCTCTGTAGCAGCGGGAACTACCCCTACCATAGAATATGCTCGGCCATCAAAATCACGCAACTCTCGACATAAGTACATTAGTCCGCCACATTCAGCATAAACAGGTATTGTTTGTGCTACAGCAGCACGAATAGATTCTATCATTGACTGGTTAGAAGATAATGTTTTTAAAAACATTTCCGGAAACCCGCCGCCAAAAATAAGGCCATTCACATCTTTAGGAATTTTCTCATCATACAAAGGACTAAAAGGCACTAACGTCGCACCGATAGACTTTAGATATGATAAGCTGGTCGGATAATAAAAGGAAAACGCTTCATCCTGTGCTATCCCGATACGTACATTCTCAGTAGGAATACTCCTTGGCTTCCATGTCGCGCGAATATCAGGCGCACTGCGAGCAATGTTAAGTAAACGTTCCCAGTCGATTGATTCTTCCATAGCTGATCGCATCTGTTCAATAATTTCTTCCGGACTTAACTCTGTCACAGGAGTTAAGCCCAAATGTCGTTCGGGGGTCTGCAAATGCTCATTACGACGAACAACACCCAGCACCGGTATTCCAATGCTTTCGACTGACTCCCGAGTCATTTGTGCATGTCGATCTGATCCGATACGATTTAAAATCACACCGGCTAAGTTTATGTCCGGATTAAACTTTTTGAAGCCCAACGCAACTGCACCGGCACTCTGCCCCATCGATTGTGCATTAACAACGAGCACCACTGGAGCCCCCAGGCGCAATGCAATATCCGCACTGCTACTGACACCGCCGGCCCCGCCATCATAAAGCCCCATTACCCCTTCAATAATAGAAATATCCGCATTATCCGCCAAAAAAGAAAAATTATAGGTCAATTTATCTTCCGGAACCAACCATGTATCTAAATTGTAAGAGCGACGCCCTGCCGCTAGTGAGTGGAATCCCGGATCAATATAATCGGGTCCCACCTTGAACGGCTGCACTTTGCATCCTCGTTTAGCGAGAGCTGCAACGATTCCTGTTACAATCGTTGTTTTGCCAACCCCACTATGAGTTCCTGCAATCACGACACGCGGAAATGTTGCCTTCATACCAATTTCTCCTTACCGATTTCTTTTCGCTAAAATCGTTGACAAATAATTCAGCTTGGCATCTTCAGGAATCAATCTCAGATCCATAAAGCGTTCTTCATCAGGCAAACCGGCGCGTGAAATCATGACGGCAGAGTCAATGAGGCCATATTTAGCCAATAATTTCTTAACTAAGGGCCAGGTCTTATAGACTTTCATAATAACCAAACTATCGCTGACAGCAATTACTTTTTCTAATTTTTCCGCATCTGCTGTTGCCGGCAATACCGTCACTACATCTTCCTGCTCTGCAACCGATCGTCCTAACTGAGAAGCCAGTGCTAAAAAAGCAGGAACTCCGGGAATGGTTTCTACACGATAATCCGGTGTAAGCGCACGATATACATACATGTATGTGCTATAAAACATCGGATCGCCTAATGTCAAAAATGCAACGTTTTTACCTTGATCGAGTATATCTCCTATCGATTTTCTATTTTCTTTCCATGCTTTTTCCTGTACGCTCATATCCGGTATCATGGGAAATACAATCGGCATGATTTCAACATGTTTCGGAATATAGGGTTTCGCAATATGAAATGCTACCGATTCCTGTTTTTTTTCTGTCCGTGGTGTGATGATCACATCTACTGTTTTTAAAATCTCTACTGCTTTTACCGTCATCAGTTCCGATTCGCCCGGTCCGACCCCAATTCCGTATAGTATACCTTGACTCATAATATCTCCTCCCTCTAACGCTCTTTCATCCGCTATCAATATCACACAGCCCCAATGCTACAAGACCGATCATGAATTTATTCTATTTATTGTACCATTAATTCTACCGGAATCTCTATTTCGCCATGTGTTTCGACTTTCTTCACTTTCTGTCTGGCAAAAAATCATTCATCATGTTGAAATTATTGTTGTGCTGAATCATTTGCTGACGGTTCCGGATCAACCAAGTTAAATTTTATAGGAATGACCACATCAGTCGCTTCTTTCATACCGTTAATCATTGCCGGCTTGAACTTCCATGCCGATACACTGTCAAGCGCAGCTTGATCCAATCGACTATCTCCTGAAGACGACACAATTTGGGGATGAATTGGTTCACCGTCTTTGGAAATCGTTACACGAACGACAACTTCCCCCTCAATACCTTCCGCATTTGCATCCTGAGGATACTCCGGCATCACTCTTTTCAATACCTGTGGCGGTGTGCGCATTTCATCCAACCACGACACATCCGCTGCTTGCGCTGTGCCGTTACAAAGCCCTGCTATACTTGCTGCCACCCCTGCCAATAACAACTTATTCATCTTCATCATGTATACCTCCTGTAAAAATAAGGCGAGAATATCCCGCCTTATGGATCCAATAAGCTAAACTGAATAGGTACTTGCACACTTTTTTCAACAACAACCCCGTTGCTTTTCCCAGGTACGAATCGCCACTTACGAACTGCATTCAATGCCGCCTGGTCCAAATCGGAATATCCTGATTCAGACACAATCCAAACACTTGACGGACTCCCGTTTGTGCCAACAGTGACTCCAATCACCACAGTGCCTTCACGGTTTTCACTCCGAGCAGATGCAGGATAACGTGGCTTGACACTAGATAGCACCGATGGATTAGACGAATCTCCGGCTTGCCCGGTGCCGCTGCCCGTTCCTATACCTGAGCCACTACCTGTTCCCTGTCCGGTACCGGCCCCACTTCCATGTCCCCTCCCACGTCCGCTTTTACGTACCGTTTTCGGACGCTTCATCGGTTTAGGCTTATCCACTTGTGTTTGAGACACTGTCGGATCAAACACTGGCACTTCTTGCGGTTCATAAACATCTTCATATACGTCATCGAACTCTTCTGCCATGTCTTCCGACAGTTCTTCATCCGCAGTTTCTCCTCCGCCGCCACCAGGCTCATATAAGTCAACAAGTACCTGTGACGAATTCGGAGGTGCCGCCGGTGGCGTATAATGTACTGCCAACCCTAATCCGATTAAGGCGACAGCATGAAATACAAACGACCCGCTAAATGCTTTCCCCCAATTTTTATCGCTGTCGTAATCGAAGTTCATTCCATCACCTCGTTTGTTCGGGCGTAGAAACCGATTTGCCGTCTGTTGCTATTGCAATTCGTTCCACACCTACTTTTTTTAGTTGGTCCAAAACAAATACAAACGACTTATGTTGAGAATCTGCATCCGCACGCAAAACAACCGCCAGTTTTGGGTTCCGTTCTTTTTCAATTTGTAAGCGTCGGGCCAAAGCTTCCGGAGGCACCGGCTCTTGTTCTACAAAAATAGCACCTTCGCGGGTAACGCTGATCGGAATAGTTGTTTCCATATTGACTTTGGCTGCCGTTGCCTGTGGCAACGATAAGTCAATAGATTTTTGAACAACCATGGATAACATACTCATCATAAAAAAAACCAGCAAAAAAAAGATAATGTCAATCATGGGGATTATCATTAATTTGGGTTGTTTCTCTACTCGCAGTGATCTAAGCTTCATGGGAAACACCTGCACTTACATTGCCGACATGAGCTAAATAAACAGATGAAATTCTCTCCATATCAGATACCAAATTGTCCAACCGATGGGATAAATACGTGTGCGCCACCAAAGCTAAAATTGCCACCAAAAGCCCTGTTGCTGTTGCGATCAATGCCTCACCCACTCCGGCAGTAATGGCAAAAGGCTGACCTTCTGAAATTGACAATACACTAAACGAGCTAATCATCCCCGTAACCGTCCCCAACAAACCAAGTAGTGGTGACATAGTTACAATAACATCTAAATAGTTCAGATAATTTCGTAACAAAGAAGCACCATGACTGGCTGCCCCTTCAACAATTGCACCTTGACTGGCATCACTTCCCAAATGATCAACCGCAGCATCAATCGTCATCGCTGGGAATCCACCATCCTCTTCCAGCAATGCTTTTAATCCGGCAATGTCGTTTTTCCCCAACAGCAACGGCATTTCCGTCAATAGACTTTCCATATTCGAATGTGCTTTGCGGTAGTACATAAACCGCTCAATGGTAATTGCTACTACTACGATCGAACAAAACGCCAGCGGATACATAACTAAACCACCGGCAACAAACAAATGTAATGCTTCACTCATGATAACTACCTTCCTTTTCCCTGAAAATAAACTCCGCTACTACCATAATTTCCGAAAAGAGTCAGATTCTGTCCCAACTACATGCAAAAGTACATTCTTATAAATAAAACATCATTATGATTCATAATTTTCCACACAATTCCAGTCCCCCAGCTGGATAGAGATACGCAAAACCCGGTGCTTTGCATGGATAGCACCGCATCGAAAATGACTTGATCTGCCCATTAAGGGAAGCACCTTCTTAGTGATCGGAGTTTTCAATTACGTTTAGAATAGCATTCTTCAGAATGCCTGTCAATTGGCCAAAGGTTCATTCTAACTATGTTTCCATATCATACATGCGCCAAGCCGCAATTTGCACTTTCAGCTGCTCATCCCAATGAAGGAGACTGCGTTGTAAAAACTCATGAGTCAACCAATCAGGTGCGATTGATGACAAAGCCTCATGCACAATTCTTGACGACCATGGTGCATGATAGTCAATTCTGTGAACATGTCGAGCCACATCTCTCACCCCATAAGATTTCGGCACCGATCCTGCCTGTTCTCTCAAATACTCTCCCGGCAATGATTGGTGTAAATGAACCCCTTTTATCATGCCGCATAGTTCTCCCAATCCCTTCAAAATTTGTTGAATATAAGCAGCTCCTTCTTCTTGTGTTCGTATATCATTGTTAGTTGCCAGCAAGTGTCCTATATCCAGCATAATGCCGGTTTTCTGGTGAGGGCTTTTCGCCACTATCTTTTCTGCCAAATGTCTGTCCGTTAAGCGTAGCCCGGGCCACCACAAATTTTCCAACAACAGCCATGTATCGCTTGGAATACAATCTGACAGCTCTTCCAATACGTCCAGCGTGGCATCGATTACAGCTTCATCATCATAATAAAAATTCCACGAGAATGTTTCCTCATATCTCACGTTTCCTACATGAAACACCATATATTCAGGCTCAGTTTCACCAGCAGCTAAAATTTGCTGACGATACTTTTCTAACCACGACTCCCTGTCCAATCCACCAAATTGAGCAATAATAGTTTCTTCCGTACCGAATTCGAGTTGCAACACGTCTTTCTTGCCTAGCCAGAAATCCATCCAATTTGGATAAAACGGCAAATGATTTCCAACAATCAGATCTTTAGGAAAAATATTAGAATCCCATTTATCACAAAGCATCAATTCAATTCCATCCAAACGATGTTTTTGTAAAAAATTAAGCAATACATTGGAATCGGCCGAAATCATTTCAATATCAGACTTAAAATTCGTAATATTTACTGTTTCTTTCATTCGTTCCTCCCGTATCTATTTTAACTTATCGCTCTTCCGTTGATCTACAGCAATCTCACTTTGCTCCTCCAACTCCCCCTCCATTTGCAAATAAATCGACTCCAACGCTTCTTTTCGTTTTTCATCTGCATCCCACAAACCGCGTCTTATTGCCTCTAACAACACCTCGGCAATTCGTTTCAATGCCCACGGGTTAACATCCTTAAACCAAGATTGCATAGATGAAGATAATGCATATTTATCGGTGAATTCTTCATACATCCAATCCTCGAGCACGGCGCTCGTTGCATCCCACTGATATGCATGTGCAACATATTTGGCTAAATCAGCCGCTCCTTTATATCCATGCTCTTTCATCCCTGAGATGAATTTAGGATTAACGGCTTCCGCGCGAAACATTCGATGCAATTCCTCTCTTAATGTTCGCACTTTTATCCGGCTTCGATCTGAAGAGTCACCCGCATAAGACATCGGCGTTTGTCCCCTATTACTTCGTACTGCAGCGATCAGCCCACCATGGTACGCATTATAATCATCTGAAGACAGCATGCTGACTTCCCGATTATCCTGATTTTGAATTGTCACTTCCATTTGTTCCAAACGCCGCTTAAAAAGGCCCGGAGAATATTCTCCTTTAACAGTTTTACTATAAGCATGTCCTCCCCAACGAACATATACGTCTGCAATATCATCCAAAGTTTCCCAGTTTTTCCCTTCCAATAAATCACTCACGCCTGCTCCATAGGCTCCTGGAGGGTCCCCAAAAATTCTCCAACTCGCATGCTCAAATGCCTCTTCGCGAGACATTCCTTCTTCTTTCATCAACCACTCCACATCGTCCCCGACATGTTTTCGAATATAATTTTGATCATCCGGCTCATCCAACTCCGCGACCATACGTAAGGCAATATCCAGCCAACGAGTAGGAGTAGGCATCATATCACGAAACAAACCGCTGATACGTCCTGTTACATCAATCCGCGGTCGCCCCAACTCTTCCAACGGAATAACTTCGACGCCCACAACTCTTCCGGATCCCGCCTGCCAAACAGGCCGCACTCCGATTAATGCCAAAAACTGAGCAATACACTGCCCATGGCTTCTCGTGTTGGATCCCGCCCACAAAACAATCCCCACCATCTCCGGGTAACGTCCCTCTGTTTCAATAAACTGAGTGATTACATCTTCTGCCAATTGTTGCCCAATCGCCCATGCTGCTTTTGTCGGAAGACGTCGCGCGTCTACTCCGTAAAAATTTCTCCCGGTTGGTAAAATATCCACTCGTCCAGATGTCGGTGCCCCCCCCGGTCCAGCTTCAATATACTTTCCGCACAAGGCTCGCAAAAGATTTTCCATCTCATGAGAAGTATCGTCCAGGCGACGACTGACATCATCATACATCCACGTTAATGTATCTCGTACCTGCTCTACAGCTTCACTTGTTCCATCCGCTGTAATCGGAAAGGCTTCTAAAACCACCGTATTTACATCTTGCCCGTCTTCAATAGCACGAATAAGAAATTCACAAATTGACCATACCTGATCAATTCTTTGCGCATTCAACATTCCATCTTGATTCAAATGTTCCGGATGCAACTGTAACTCATCCCAATCCCATCCTTTTAAACGAGATACCAATTCAGTCAGCGGTAAATGTTCTTGATTGCGAACGCGTAATAATGCTAACAAAAAATTATTTTTATGCTCACCACGTGGCGCCTGCCCCAACACATGCAATGCTACTCGCATTTGCATTTGTTTGATATCCGTAAGATATGAATGACAAGCCGTGGCCAGTTCATCTAGTGTCATATGTTCGGCATTACGAATTTCTTCCCACAAATGAATGTTCTTCGCTTGTTTGATTATCTCATCTGCCAACGTTGTCAGCATTTCCGGCTTTTCCGCTTTAAAATGGAAATATTCATCCAGCAGACTTTCCATTTCTTCCATGCCTTCATATAATCCGCTACGATCCTGTGGAGGTGTTAAGTGGCCAATCAGGCACGCCGCACTTCGTCGTTTGGCTTGAATCCCCTCACCGACGATCGTTGTCCAGTACGGATAAATATTGGGCAAATCATCGATTGCCATTTCCGGATAACAATCTGCCGACAAGCCTGTTCCCTTTCCGGGAAGCCATTCCAATGTTCCGTGCGTACCAACATGAAGAATTGCATCTGCCTTGAATATTTCTCGGATCCAATAATATACCGCTTCATAGTGATGGGTCGGCGATGCATCGGGAGAATGATAAAGTTTCCCTGGATCTTCTCCAAATCCTCGCGGTGGCTGCACAGTGATAAAGATGTTGCCATTTAAATACCCTGGAATCAGCAACTTTCCTTGATCATAGAAAACATCGCCCGGGGCCTTTCCCCAGTCTTCCTGCATTTTCTCTTGTACTTTTTCCCCCTTGGTTCTTAGCCACTGGCAGTAGACCTCGCCCTCCAGTTTTCCATCTGCCTGTTCCCAAATTTTCTCAGGCATATATTGGCGATCGTTAGTAGCATGTGCCGTAATATCCTCGATAAATTGTCCTGTATTCGATGGCACTTCATCAACAACATACCCCGCTCGTTTCATTTCAAACAACATCCTCCGTACGGATTCTATGGAATCCAATCCTACTGCGGATCCAATCGAGGCATTGTCTGGAGGATAATTATGAAACATAATTACTATTTTTTTATCCCTATTATTTTTTTTGCGCAACCGAACCCAAGATGCTACTTTGCATGCCAAAGCATCAATTCTTTCTTCTATCGGCAAGTAACTCAACTCTCCGGTAGATTGGTCTTCTGTTTTGGCCGCTACAACCCCACCGTGAACAACCCCGTCCATTTCCGGCAAAGATACTCCTAAATTAACATCCATTGCGGTCATTCCTTGAACTGATCCGCGCCATTCATCTTCAGACATATACATTCCATATCCCTGCAGAACTGGAATATTCCAACGCACTAAATCCTCTTCGGAGACAGACTTAAGGCCAATCATAGAAAATTTGCTCATATTGATTAACGCTGCAATTTGTAAACTACCGTCGCGATCACCAAATAACCGATCCATTGAAACAGCCAAATTCGGTGCTCCTACTGTTTCATCTCCCGTATGTTGTGCAAAAAAGGGAATGCCAAGAATCCCTTCTTTTTCTAACGCCAAAACCAACTCTTTTTGGTATTTCAAATCACCCGCAATCCATTCTTCTCGATAAAATAAAATACCAACCGTCGGACAGGAAATATTTCCTTTCTCTGCCAAATAGGCCTTGAAGTCAGGATAAATTTCACCATTTCCCGGATTCCATATTCCTTCCCACGGAAGCTGTATGGGGTCCGTAAAACAAACATCCGATGTGACAAAACGATGTGCCATCCATTGCATTAATCCTTTAAAGTTATCAAGACCACTATATGCAATATATGTTTTTATACGAATAATGTCCGCCATTTCGATTTGCCCATACATATCCGGCGTAACATCTTTATCAATCAGCATCAAATATTTTTTATTCGCACGAGTTGACTCACGAGCAAATCTACGCAAAAACGACGTATCAAGTCCGCTCCCCATATATGTCAATAAGCTAAAATTGGCACCTCGAATACGCTTCTCCCATTCATCAGACCACTCCGTATCCATACTGATTGCAACGATCTCCCATTGAATTCCCGTTTCTTTTGCCCAATCAGCAGCCGCGAGTTTCATAAGATGATACTGTCTGCCCATATTTGTTATAAATAAAATTTGTCCACGATTATCCATTCTGATTTCTCCGATTTGTATACCAGTAAGCCGCAATTGTTTCGCCTGCGTTTAAAATAAATCGATTTAAACTCAACAAATGTCGTGCATCCACTACACAGATCCGTTTTTGCGTGATAGCAGGAACCGTTTGTAATGAAGGATCCGTGAGCAGCTCATCGACCCGAACGGAGTGGTAAGTGTCCTTGTCATATTCTGAACCGGTAATAACAATCATATCCGGCGCCAATGCGACCAGTTGCTCTTTAGACAACGTTTGGCCATCTTGCAGACCTGCTTCAGCTGCCACATTCAGCATCTGCATATCATGACACAACTCATCAAACAGACTACCGGCGCCGCCTGTAATACCATTATTGGAATAGTACGCAATACGCGGAACAAGTTTGCCTTGATTTCGCCCCTCATCCGCAAGGGCGTGAATTCGCCTTCGTGAATCTTCAATAGCCCGATTCATTTCTTCCGCTTTAGCCTCTGCACACAGCACCTGCCCCAACCGAGTAATTTCTGTTTTTATATCCTCAATGCTTCGAGGTGTTTTAACAACATGAACTGATATCCCCGAGGCACGAATCTGTTCAATGAAGTCAGGACTCATCCACTCCGATCCGATAAACAGATCAGGATGATTTGCCAATACCGATTCTAATGAGCTGTTTGCGCGGGCAGATACTTTAGCTGCCTTCTCAGGCAAATTGCTGGGCATGTCGGAAATTGCAGCAATTCGATCTGATGAAACCAATTCGAGAAGCATTTCATCATTACTGACTCCCAATGAAACAATGTGATGAGGGATTCCCTGGGGCAGTTGCTCCACTTGTGACGAGTGATGGCACCCTGTTAATCCCGCTGTCATCACTAGCAACAAAACAATAAGACTCACTATTCTGTTCATTTTCTTCTCCTCTAGATGTCCTGTCGATATACAACACTTGCATTAATGCTCGGGTTGTGCCAGTCATTTTTACGAATACTGCTCGCCGGCAACAACGGAATCAATTGGCTTTCCCAGTCAATATCATATGCTCTCGAAGCCAACTCTCCGGTAGCAAATATACGATATGGGGTCTGCGCCGTCATTAAATAATCAGGTATATAAATAAACTGACGTTGCTGAACAGCAGGAACTGTCTGTAATCCAGGGTCATCTGCATAGTGTTGTGCCAATTGATCTAAATGATCCTTCCCTTTAAAATCCCATGTCGGTAATAGCAACATATCAATATTTGCCTGTAAAAGAACCTCTTGCAAAAGAATACCTTCGCCGACACTTATATCTGCTCCGACATTAACACATTTCGCTTCACGAATGACTGCATCTACATTACTTCCTTTAGTTCCTAAAGGACCAATACGGCTAATCCGCAAAATACGTTTTTCACGTGGCGGATGCACGGCATCAATAGCGAGTTGAATTTGCTTTAAATCAGCCTCCATCGCTCTGCATAACGTTTCAGCACGTTCCTGACTGTCCAATACTTCTCCCAACAGGCGTACATTTTGCTCAATATCCGCTGCCGTATAGGGACGTGCAATCACAAACACAGGTATACCGATTTCCTCCAACTGAATCCGTAAATCATCTTTTCCCGGTGATGTCACCAGTACCAAGTCAGGTTTCATTGAAAGAATATGTTCCACACTCTGTTCCACACGCCCGGAAATTTGTTTGGCCTCGACCGTTAAGTTTGAAATTCCCGGATCATCCATGAAATAACTGACCGCAACTAAACGATCATATGGTATCAACAGCATCGCCATTTCACTGGTTGCAATATCCAATGCGATAACCCTCTGCGGAGAGTCGGGTAAAGATATTGGTCTGTTCAGTCCATCAACAACTACCCTTCGCAACTCCGGTTCAGGCAACACATAACGACAAGATGTCAGTGTGCATGCCAATAGTAGTATCAAACAACTATACGCGCAAATCCTGCACAATCGCCAATACATTTTCATCCGATAACCTCTTCATATGGTAATAGTTTGCCCCCATCAAATCCGCCATTTTTTGGGCAATCCCCATGCTGATAAAATCAGTTTCCGTATCAATCACTACAGACGTAATATCTGCCTGATTAAATATTTTCGCCAGCTCTTCTGCTTCCGTCACCGGACTACCGCCATGCAAGCTGGATGTTGCACGGCCGTCTGTGATCAAAATGAATACCGGTCGAACTTCGGGATCCTGATACTTCAACTGTTGTAATGTCGCAAGGGAAAGCTGTAGTCCGGCTGCTAACGGCGTTTTACCGCCCGTCGGAAGCTCTCGCAATTCCCTCTGTGCCAAATCAATACTGCGTGTAATCGGTAAAAGGACTTCTGCCTGATCACGGCGAAAGGTAATCAAACCGACTCGATCTCGTTTTTCATATGCATCTTGAAGCAGCCCATATATCACCCCTTTGACAACCCCCATCCTGTGTCTCGCCCCCATCGATCCGGAGGCATCCACACAAAACAAGAATACAGTTCCCGTTCGCTTTTCGCGCACCTTTTGTCGTAAGTCAGATTCCGTTAGTGCGATTGCCAAATTTCCTCGTTGACGATAGCGTTGGTAAGGCGCTGCCGCTCGAATCGTCGCGTCTAACGCTAAATCTGTTACTTTCCCTCCGATCATGATCGAGCGTATATACCGTCCCTGACGTAAATTTGTTTTCGTCCGCTGACGTTTTCCGCTTCCTTTACGGTGATGTCGATCCATGCCGGTCATCATTTGGAATTGCAACTGTGACAATGCTTTGTCAATATCTTCCCATGTTTCCGGCGGAAGTGGAGCCGTAGAATCGAGATCAGACTGATTGTCAGAATCATCTGCCCCCTCTTGTTGAGAATTTTCCTTGGTAATATCAGGAGAAAGATCCGCCTCGGATTCCGATAAATCTTGTCCGCCATCCTCAATATCCGAATCCTCTTGGTTGTCCTGGTTATCAGTTGGATCAGTTTTCTGCTCAACAGGTCTGTCTTCCTGTTTCGGTTCAGAATCTTGGTCTTGATGACCCTCAGAACTTTCTGCCGAAGGTGAAGATGGTGGTTTTCTCATTCGATGTGGCAAAACAAAATACGCCGCCCGCTCCATATCTTCCGGAATCAAAAATGAACGTCCTGCTAAAGCCGCAATTGCCTTTGCGGCTTCCAGCAAAATAATATCGCCCCGATGCACTGCAATCCACGCTTTTTCTGCATACGACGCTGCCAACTGTAACATCGGTTTTGGAACATTCATCGCCTGTACGCATTCAACGGCTTTTGTTATCTGATCACGCAAGGAAGAGGTAGACTCATCATACTCTTTCGTAAATCGAACTCGATTCCGTTCATAGCGTAATACCCGACGAACAATCTCCGTTCTATCTTTTATCTCTTTAGCAGCTGACACATCGACAAACAAGCCAAAGCGATCCAGAAGCGATTCATCCAACGTTCCTTCCTGCGGATTCATCGTGCCGACGAGCAAAAAATCTGCCGGATGGTGATATGAAATTCCTTCTCTTTCAAGACGATTTTCCTTTAGGTCATGCGCCTGCAACACTGCTGTCAGCACATCCCGACGCAGCAAGTTTATTTCGTCAATATATAAAATATTATGATGTGCCGCCGCCAATAATCCTGGTGACAACACTTTTTGTCCGTCTGCCAATGTTTTTTCTAAATCAATATGTCCAAAAATGCGATCTTCTGTCGCAGACAATGGGAGTTCAATAATACGCATAGATGTCAATGCATATACCGAGCGAATCAATGTTGTTTTGGCCGTTGCTTTCTCTCCTGAGATGAGCACTCCACCCACCTTGGGGTTTACCAACGCAATTAATAAGGCTTCTTTTGCATCGTTATTACCTACAACCGCCGCAAACGGGTATCGATACGTTGAAATCATGCTTTTTCCTGCCCAAGAACATCGTTAATCACCGCTATGTCCAATCCTGTTTCTTCAAAAGGCCGACGGCGCATACGGTGTGGCAATACCAACAATGATGCTTCACGCAAATCTGCCATACTCACTTGCTGTCGATTTGCACAAGCTGCGACAGTCATCGCCGTCTTAAGCATCGTAATATCTGCCCGATGGCCATCAACATCCAGACGTATTGACAATTCGGCCGCCTTTTCAAGAATGGCATCTGGTACTACTACTTTTTGTAAAATATTTCGTGCCGTTAATAACTGCTGCGCCAATTCTGTTTGACGCTGCGAGTACTCCTCACAAAAGGCATCAGGGTTCGCCTCAAATGCCAACCGCCGCTTAATCACCTCTACACGCTGTGCAGCTTCATGTTCACCAAATACTTCAACAGATAGCCCAAAGCGGTCTAACAATTGTGGACGAATGTCACCCTCTTCCGGATTCATTGTTCCGATTAACACGAATTTTGCTGGATGCGAAATGGAGACCCCCTCCCTCTCCACCGTATTGACCCCCATCGCAGCGGCGTCCAATAATACATCGACCACATGATCATCCAATAAATTAATTTCATCAACATATAAAATATTTCGGTTAGCCTCTGCTAAAATTCCCGGCTCAAACTTTTTCTTGCCTTGAGAGATTGCATGTTCCAAATCCAATGTACCAACCACACGATCTTCAGTTGCATTTACAGGCAGCTCTACCACTTTCATTCGTGCCTCCTTGGTCGGTAATTGCTCCCCTTTAACTACTCGTTCGGCACATTCAGGACAGTATACCCCCGGCTCAAAGGGATCGCAACGAAACTGACAATCTCCAACAACCGTCACCGACGGCAAAACCTCTGCCAGTGCCCGCACTGCTGTCGATTTGGCTGTACCTTTTTCTCCTTTAATTAAAACGCCCCCGATTGACGGGTTAATTGCATTTAAAATCAGCGCTTTTTTCATCATATCCTGACCGACAATTGCGGTAAACGGATAATTTCTTCGTTTCATTCTACTCCTCCTAGTTTTTTCTTATATCGATAAATAAACATCTGCTTCAAACGACACTCGGCCTCATGCGCCGTTTTCCCACCAACCCACCGTGCATAACATCCTCCCCCGCATTTTTTCAAAAATTCACATTGATAACAACGCTCCATCGACTCTCTGATCGAAGCTGCCGCAGACTGGATTCCCTGAGCATGCAAACCTTCTTGATAAGATCCTATTCGATAGTCCGGATAAGCAGAAAGAGATGCGCAGGAATAGCACTCACCACGTGGATTTACAAATAGTGCATGGTGGGTCATTGCATAGCAATGACCGAACACCTCAGTGCGTCCGGACTCCAACTGTGCCACACGTTGGCCGTGAACAAAAATCAAATGTCTTCCCGTCAATCGTTCCAACTCGTCCGCCCGCTGCATGACCATGTGCAGTGCATCTTTCATTTCAGTCTCATTCACTACCGTTTCACCTTGCGCTCTTCCTTGCGGTCTAAGCAAATCGAACCCCAACTTTCGCACGTTCCCTGCATAATAGGCCATATCTACAATCGAGCTGAGCATACCAACATTATGCATACCGACCACACATGTCAAACCGACTGCGATTCCCTCTTGCGCCAGTATTTGTAAGCCGCGAATAATATCTCCTGCTGTTCCGCTTCCGTCAGGATATTGCCGAGCTGCATCATTAAGCGATGCCCCCCCATCCAAACTCACACCAACGCCAATTTTTTCCGACGCAAAATACTTGGCAATTGTCGGTGTTACTAAGCTGGCATTAGTCTGAATTTGTATTGTTGCAGGATATTTTTTTTCACGAATATAATCAACAGCATAAACTAATCGCTCAAATGCCAATAACGGTTCGCCGCCGGTAAACTGAACAACAAAGGGACGTCCCGACATTCCCGCCAAATCAATTGCCCACCGCAATGCTGCTCTCGGTATTTTCTCCGGTGGCTGCGCAGCAGCATAGCAATACGTGCAGCGGAAATTACATGCCCCTGTCAATGCTAAAATCAGCATCCGTATATCAGTCTGCAACTTTAATTCCGCTTGCATCTTCTCCCTTATGTTTATCGACATATCGCCAATTCACCATATGCTTTCTGCAGTGCCATTCTTGCTGAAACAAGTTGCCACCTGTCAGTATGGTATTGCTCCTTATCTTCATTTGTTAGTACAAATCGAGCCACGGTTTCAGGAGAACAATATACTTCTTTTGCTTGAGTAGCCATCTGCACAAACCATTCCCACTGTGCTTTATCTTCGATTCCGTATCCAAATAATGTAAACAACTTCTTTTTCTCTTCTTTGTTCAGAGTACCATTCTCATCCCAGGAAGCTACACCAAAGACGGAGGCACGATATGCAGCTACCGACCCTTGGCGCGGCGGGCAAACTTCAAGCGGCACTCCCATGCAATATAGTCGACGCAACAATTCTGCCGACTCATCACCGTCACCACATACCAATGCAATTGAGATATCCTGCCCCTGCGTTGTTAATACGGATTGTTCGTATGTATATAAATCCAAATAACCTGAAATCGGGTTCCGATATACAACAGAGTGCAGACCGAAAGTATTCGCCAAGTTTTGCGCCGTCAACACATCTTCCGGCTTGCCTTCCGCACGAATTTCACCTTGTGCAAGGATCAACAAGCGCGAGCAAAATCGAGCAGCCATTGCCAAATCATGACAAATCATGACAATTGTCTTTCCCGATTCAGTAAGCGAGCGACAGTAACGAAAAATTTCCTCTTGGTAAACTAAATCAAGACTGGCTGTCGGTTCATCCAAAAATATAATCGGTGTTTCCTGTGCCAATACTTTAGCAAGCAACACGCGTTGCCGTTCTCCGCCCGACAGTTGATTAACGATCTTATCACGCAAATCATATACCCCCGCAAAACGCATGCACTCCTCGACAATCCGATAGTCATCTTTGGTTTCATTTTCCCACCATGCCAAGTACGGGTAACGTGAAGTAAGCACAACCTCTTCTGCTGTAAATCCGAACCCAACATGCATATCCTGCTGCATAAATGCCAGCTCACGTGCGATCTCTTTTTCCGTATATGCTTCCAACTTTTTGCCTTGCAATACTACCTCTCCGCTAACACGCGGAACAATCCCGCGAATCGCCTTCAAAAAAGTGCTTTTCCCCGCCCCGTTCGGACCGAGAATTCCGACAAACTCACCTTTTTCCAAGCGCAAAGTTGCATCTTTTATTATCCGATTATTATTCAAAACTACAGAGACACCTGTCGCTTGCAATATTTCAAGACTCATTAAAATGCACCTCCATGTCGACGCATTCGTCGTAACAAAAACAGGAAATACGGTGCTCCAAGCAACGCCGTCATAATGCCGACACGAATCTCTGTCGGTGGCATGACGGTACGCCCCAGCGTATCGCAAAACAGTAAGAAAAGTGCTCCCGCTAATGCAGACGCCGGCAACAGCAATCGATGATCCGGACCAATAAGCAAGCGCATAATGTGCGGTACAATAAGACCGACAAATCCGATGGATCCACTCACACAAACCGCAGTCGCGGTGATAATTGAAGCCAATCCCAAAAATAAAATGCGATACCAAACGACCGGCAATCCTAGCGATTTCGCTTCAACATCGCCTAAAACCAATACATTTAAATGACGAGCCAACATACATAAAATTGACATTCCAATGATAACCGGGCCTACTGCTAAATAAACGTGCTCCCAGCGACGATAATCCAAGCCTCCTACCATCCAAAACAAAAATTCCTTTAATCGATATTCGTTCATAAATGTCAATATCCCGCTCGTTAACGCTCCTAAAAGCATACTTACCGCGACCCCTGCCAACAATAGGCTCATTGTTGGAATCTTGCCGCCACGCATTGTCAAACTGATTGTTAATAATACAGAAGCAAAAGCACCAACAAACGCAAACGCCGGCATATAAAACATTCCTGCCGATGTTAACCCCAGGCTGACGGCAATCACCGCTCCGAATGATGCTCCTGCCGAAACACCGATTATACCAGGGTCGGCTAGGGGGTTTCCAAAAACACCTTGCATGACGGCACCGGCAATTGCCAACGCACTTCCAACCAAAATAGCTACACAAATCCTCGGCAAACGAATATACCACAATACTGCATTTTGTTCCGGGGTCAATGCACTCCCCCATGCAATATCCCATCCAAACCGCCCCGCCAAATCATGGAGCACGGATGCCGCCGGAACCGGTATTTGCCCCATATACAATGCCAGCAACATAAGCCCTGTCAATGCTGTCATCAATCCTACTAATACGCTCGATTTACCCCAATTTGAATGAATCATGACATTCTCCTCTGCTTATTATGATGTCTCCTCCAACTCACCCTCAGTTGTCAGTAACAACTCCTGCAGTCTCAAGACATCTTCCGATGATGCTTTCCACAGTCCCCTTTGATACGCTTCCAGCAAAGTTTCCACCAACCGCTTAAACGCCCATGGATTAACTTGTGCCCACCATTTTTTCATAGCTTCATCATACGCATACGTTTCTGTGATGCGCTGATACATCCAATCTTTCGCTACATTGCTGGTCGCATCCCATTGATACAAATGTGCCACATAATTAGCCAACTCCATGGCTCCTTTATATCCATGCTTTTTCATGCCTTCTACAAACTTTGGGTGAAGGGCTTCTCCGCGGATAAGTCGCTCGGTTTCTTCCGCCACTGTCCGTGTTATTATTGCATTCTTACGGGAACTGTCTCCTGCTAATGCTAACGGTAATTTCCCTCTTATGGCCTCAACAGCTGCATTAAGTCCGCCATGATAAGCATTATAATCATCTGAATTCAGTAAATGGCTTTCTCGATTCTCACCGTTTTGTATAGTCATTTCCATCGTTTTCAAGCGCAATGCAAATGCATCTTTCAGATGTACGGCAGGGCCATGTTCCTGCACGGCATAAGAGGACCAGTTTGAGTATATTTCCGCTAAATCATTTTTAGTTTCCCAATTTTTCGTTTCCAATACGGATCCGATGCCGGTTCCATATGCTCCCGGAGGATCACCAAAAACTCGTTTTGCCGCCCACTCCCATGCTGTTTCCTTTGCAACTCCTTGCCTCTCAAAAAACTCAGTATCTGCCTGTAAATGCTTTCGGATATAATTCTCTTTCGTACTTTCATCCAATTGGCTTACCATATCTACCGCACATTGTATCCAATGTGTCGCAGTAGGCATAGTATCACGAAAAAGACCGCTAATTCGCGCCATAACGTCAATTCGTGGGCGCCCTAATTCCGCTAGCGGAATTATCTCCAACCCCGTAATACGACCATTACTTTGTTGACGTACCGCCTTCACCCCGAGTAATGCAAAAATCTCAGCTAAACATTGCCCGTAAGTTCTCATTTGCGAAGTTGCCCACAAAATAATCCCGATACTTTCCGGATATCGTCCTTCTTCTTTTACAAACCTCTCCAATGCCTGATCAGCCAATATCCCGCCAACTTTTACCGCCCCTTCTGTCGGAAATGTACGTGGATCAGCCGATGTGAAATTTCTTCCCGTCGGTAAAATATCAGCGTTGCCCGCCGTCGGTGCTCCTCCCAAAGAAGGTTCAATATACATTCCGTCCAGTGCAGATAAGATACTTGCAATTTCCATATTTGTTTTTTGCAAGGCGGGCACAATATGATTTCGAATATACACCGCAATCACTTGCAGCTTTTGTACGAGGTCGTCAGATAGTTGATTTTTCTTTACCCATTCTGCTTGCATTGAAGTTGTCGTTGTAAATTTGTTCGCAAGTAGCCATCTTAACCATCGGTTTCGTAATTCCCGGCTTCGCCCCCGATAGTCATCGGCTTTCTCATCCGTACCGGCAAGTGACATCACGAACGTGTATAGCAAGGAAGGAACTTTACCATTCTCTTCATTCGTCAACATCGATAAGTAAGTAATCAACTCATCCCCTTGAGGAACATGTCCCAACACATGCAGACCGATACGAATCTGCATATACATTAAATCTTCCAACCTGTCATGCAAATTCATTATCCAGTCATTATCATCCATCTCGTCAGGTAAATCAAAGTCTAATCGTTTTGCTAAGCATTCAATCCGCTCTTTTACTTCTTCTGTATGTCCATCTTGTGCGAACATCGTACGGTATTCATCCACCAAACGGGACAGTTCAATGTATTCGCCGTACCCTCCTGCTTCTTCCTGCGGTGGTGACATATGCCCAATCAAGCAAGCAGAGCCACGACGTTTCGCCTGTATACCTTCACCTACAATCGTAATCCAATAGGGATAAATGTCCGGGATATCCCGTAACGCACGATCAGGATAACATGTATCCGAAAGTCCCGTTCCTTTTCCCGGCAACCATTCCATCGATCCGTGCGTCCCCAAGTGGACAACAGCATCTGCATACCAACCGCTTCTCACCCATTCATAAAATGCTAAATACTGATGTGTTGGCGGTAATGTTGGACTATGATATACCGCCGACAAGTTTTCACCGAACCCTCTTGGTGGTTGCACTCCTACCCATATGTTGCCAAATGCGATTCCCGGGATTAATAAATAGTTCTCAAAGTGTAAAACCTCACCCGGCGGAGCTCCCCAGTTTTGTCTCAACTCTTCCTTATTTTTTTCTGCAAACGTCTGATAATACTGAATATATGTGCCATCCGACATTTTCCCTTGTGCCAATTCCAATGCGGACTCGCTTAAAAACGCACGATCATTCGTTGCCACTGCCAGCACCATTTGCATCAACATTTCCGCCGACTCCGGCAACTTCCCTACATCATATCCCTGTCGTTGCATTTGGCACAATAATTGATATAAACTTTCCGCTGTATCCAACCCTGCTGCAGATCCGATATTCGAATTTTTGGGGGGATAGTTATGCAATATTACAGCAACTTTTTTCTTCTTCGAAGAAATATGACGCAATTTTGCCCAACCGATCGCCTTTTTTACCACCATGCGTATCCGCTCCATAACAGGAAGATACGATCGCTTTTGCAGTTCAGCACCATCCACCCCGGCAACAGGATGCGTATGAATAATTCCGTCAAATTCAGGTAAAATAACCTGTGTTCCCAGCTCGGCGGCCCCCATGCCGTCAGGATTGGCTCGCCACTCTTCCTCCGTCACGTATAGTGTATATGCTTGCAGGACCGGAACGGATGCATTCATCAACACGCGAGAGTCAAAGCCCGGCATCCCCGTCATGCTCTGTTGTTGCAACGTAACTACCACATCAATAGGAAGACCGTCTGCAATCTCCGAAAATACAGAGGCCACACCTTGATATTTTTCTGTTTCTATGGCACCAAATTGGCAAAATAATGCAATCGGGTTTGCCCCCTGCCGTTTTGTTTCAGCACATAATTCTTCTATTACTTTTGTCTGGTTTTGTAGCCATTGCTCTCGATGAAACAAAAACAACACTGTTTTTTGTTTCATCTCCGTCAAATGTGTCTGACAATATAACCGCAGTGAAACAGGTTCTTGTCCCGGTATAAACACGCCTTGCCACGGCATCTTCACCGGCATCGGCAAAGGATCGCCTTTCGCCATACAGGATAACGCTTCCACCAAGCAATTATGATTAGCATTACCACCGTACCTAAAATATCCGACAAACAAGCGTCGCTGGTTCTCAGAAATCTCTGATTCCCAATCCAACCGTTTTGAGGTCAATGAGATGACCTTTCCTCCGGTTCGTCGCAACGCTCCTTGCAATGCAACAGTAAACTCCGGCCAAAGGCCGACTATATCCATGCCGAGCAAAACATACTCCGCTCTCCCAACTCGGCCTTCCCAATCTGAATTCCATTTGCTAGCAGCATCCGCAATTGCATAATCCACCCGCAAATCTTCATTTTTTATAGTAAGTGAACGGTAATCATCTATATCTTTTTGCTTAGAGAGCACAAACAATACGTTTACCATGTCTTCCTCTCATAATGCCTCAAAATATGCTCACGCCAGAAATTTTCCGCCATTACGCATGTACCCATAATGCCCATTTGGGGCCGCGAAGTCAGTCGAACGGTTAACGGATCCGGTTGTGAAACAGCTATAAAACGCCACTTGCTCGCTGCATGCTCCGCTACCATTTTACACTCATGTCCGGATCCTAATACTAACCCATTTCCTTCTTGCAACTGTTTCAAAAATAATGCTGCTTTTGTTGACATTTCATGTCCATCGCTGCGAATGTGTTGCGACGAATTTTCTCGATCATCATGGGTAAAAATTTGCAGCCGTGCCGTATCTGCCCATTCTTTTTGTACCGCATCAGCAATACCGTAAGCCACCGACGAAGGAGCACATACCAGCACATCATCAAACCAAGGATCACCCCATACCTTTTGCGAATCACGTGTATATAAGTACAATCTCTCTTCCGTGGTTTTCATTTCTTCATCTATATCAACAAATGCCTCACGAGATAAAGAGAGTGCCTCTCCAATACCGTGAATCCAGCTTTCCGTTGCTTCCATCCCGTAAGGCAACGGCAAACTAATATAAGGCATGTCATACTCTTCTTGTAAAAAAGATGCCAACGTCTCACCGCATTCCGGATGAACCACTATATTCAATGCTGCTTTTTTTAATGTTCTCAAAGTATCGACATCCGCACCATTTCCAACGGCCGCGTGAACATGAATCCCTATCTTTCCCAACATACGACATAATTCATTAATATCATCTTCCTCACACAAATAAGTCGTGTCACAGCCCAATAAATTGACGGTTTGTGCCTCTGATTTTACCGTTAAATCAAGCGGCATGCATCGAAAATATTCTACCGACGCTTTGCGATACCCTTCCCAATGCCCCCCGACCAACCCGCCGGAATCCATGGTAACGACCGGACATGGCAACTCATAGTTTGCCGTGATCCCGGCGATGTCATCGCCAATCAAGCTGATGGCACAGCTGTTCTCCACCAGTATGACAGACGGCGGCGAAGCCAATCCTGCAATCAAATCCAATGCCGCCGTCAGCTTTTCTTCTGTCCCGAAAACAACAGAGCTGTTATCGGCATATGTTGAAAAAAAGCGGCGCTCCATTCGATTATCAGGCCTTTCCACCTTTCTCAATGCATAAAAATAACACCACGCCGGTCCGTTGGCTACCACAAATGCATCCGGTATGCCGGCAAAAAAAGCCGCCGCACCCGCCAAACCGCAACTGGATACCGTATGACACTGGTTTTCCCACTCATTACCAGGCATTTAAAATCACCCCTCGTCGACGCCGATGACAAGCCAGTTGAAATAAACGCCGATAGATATAGACCAGTCCTGAAATCCCTATCGGTGGAATCATCGGCAAAAAGAGTTGTTTGTATGGTTCCCCTTCCAGCTCTACCGTTGTCAACACTAAATCAGTTTTTTTCAATACTGCATCCGCATCTTTTTCTATAAACAGCGGTAATGTATCTTCTATATTCCATCGAGTCAACCACTCTTCCCAACTGTTCCTGCTTTCATTTCCCATAAATACAATTCCGTCTATATGCATACCGACTTGTTTGGCCATCTCTAACACCCAGTGTGGATTGCTATTGGCAAGTCGTCTGCCCAGTACAATGACCGCATGCTGATGCCTCAGTACATCGCCACATTTCTCTAGTGCATTTTCAAGCTCTTCACGTGCTTGTCGCTGTGCCGCAACAACGCACTCATCTTGACCGAGAAACGCCCCCAGACTAGCAATCCAGTCATACGTCGCCTGAATACCGACCGGATAATCCGTATCAAAAACCTCCATTTGCAGCCGCTTGCTCATATATTGTGCCAGCTCACTCATCCACTCATATGCCTTTGCGGATCCGCCCAAGGGAACAATCCAACGTGATTTTGCAATCAATTTAAAATCTGCCAATGAGGAATAAGATGGAAATCTCTGATATGCTTCAACATGGAAACCTCGAAACAAGCGGGATATGTATTGTGCATTTCGTGAATATGGACCGCCCTTTTCCCCCAAAATACAGATCTGATCCAATCTGTCTTCCTGTCTCTCCATAAAACGGTCCACCAATTGTTTGGCCGCATCACAATAGCCGCCATAATATTCACCGTCTAAAAAACCATGCGCTTCTGTATTTAATATCGGCACATTATGTTCTTGTTCTTTTGCACGACAAATACCTTCCGTGTCGTCACCAATAACCCCGCTGATACACGAATTGGCTACCACAATATACGCCGGATGATACCTGTCCACCACATAATCTAAACAACGGCTCAACAACTTTCCCCCGCCAAAAATAGTTTGTTTGTCAGTGATGTTCGTGCTGATTAACGGTGCGGTGTAAATCGCACCGCTTCGTTCGTCCCCCACCACGTCATGATAGTGTTGATACAAGTCCATCCGCCCTGTAACATGAGTGCAAGCGCGGGGAGAATGATAAACAACTACACACCCCGGATTGTGTGCAACTGCACGCCACACGCCAGGCATTGCACAACTGCAACTATTTTGCGTAATCACGGCTCGTCTTTTATCTACTGCCATAATGATAAACCATCGCTTCTAACTCATCGAATCCCATTGGCGTCGGAATGCAGTCACTTTCATTATTCCAAATAGAATCAGCCAACGTTCGATAAACTTGTGCCTGTGCACAATCCGGCGCATACTCTAATACGGTTTGCCGTCGAATCTCTGCCTGTTGTACCATGGAATCTCTCGGCACAAAACAAATCAGCTTGGTATGTAAACGTGCGGCAAATGCTTCTATCAATTCACGCTCCCGATGAACATTACGACTGTTTGCAATCAATCCCCCCAGCCGTACTTTGCCTCGATTGGCAAAACGAGAAATACCTTTGGCAATATTATTGGCGGCATATAACGCCATCATCTCACCCGATGTGACAATATAAATTTCCTCTGCATACCCTTCACGAATCGGAACGGCAAATCCTCCGCAGACCACATCGCCCAAAACATCGTACAAAATCACATCCGGATTACCAATTGCATCCAACGCCTCGAGTGTTTTCAATGCAACAATAATTCCTCTCCCCGCACAGCCCACTCCGGGCTCAGGGCCTCCCGCCTCAATACAACGTACGCCGTTAAACCCCGTATGGACAACATCATCATATTCCACTTCGTCCTCTTTTTCATGAACGACATCCAACACAGTGGAACGACAGTTCCCCCCCAAAAGCAAACGTGTGGAATCATTTTTCGGATCACAACCGATTTGGCATACCGACTTACCTGCTAATGACAATGCTGCAGACACATTTGATGCCGTGGTAGACTTCCCGATACCGCCTTTCCCGTAAAATGCAATTTTTTTCATAACCGACCACCCTCACAATCAAAAAAGAGGACAAGGTGTCCTCTTTTTACATATCTTCCTATCTCTCGTAGGTCACCGATATTTTTAAAACAGGCAGTTCTCCTGGCTCAGATTCCTCGCTCCTCCGCCTTCCCGATTGCTCAGTGGCCATGGATTCGCTCCTCTTACAGTGGCGGGACCGCGCCGGTTTCACACCGGACTTTTTTATTATGCATCGCACCTGTTTCACTTGTTATATATATGTCAATTCCATCGTAACACGAGTATACTGTCCCGTCAATAAATCTTCCTAAGGCAATCGACATTCTTAATGTATACTGATCGACAAATAGATCACACACTAGTTTCCCGTCGCTTTGCTAGCGCTTAGAATTTATGACGATACGTAAGTGTGAAATTAAACGGCAAATCCCAATACTCCCAAGCTCCATTTGTAATTACATTTTTTCGGTCCAAAATATTATTGACTTGTAAAAAACAACTGTCATTTGGACCAATATGGTACTCTCCTGAAAAGTTCAAAGAAATCATATCAGGATTTATTCCGCCATCACGATTTTTTAATCTTTTGGTCCAATAGTTCAAATGCAAGCCAGTACTCCATCTCTCTGTAGAGTAATTCACTCCTGTTACCAGTTGAACTTTCGGATATGTTTGTTCCCACGCACCTCCTTTCGTCTTCTGGTTTTTCGGGTTACTGAATGATGCTCCGATTTCAACTTTTAGCCGCTCAGACATCATGTGATTATAATCAATCTCCACCCCTGTATTTCGAAATTCACCTTGATTGATTCGAATGTCATACTGTTTTCCTGTCGACT
>CAMYCX010000001.1 GCA_947254705.1 uncultured Veillonellaceae bacterium | reverse complement strand
CTCGTGGGCTCGGAGATGTGGATAAGAGACAGGTCGGATACTGCGCCCCCATCCCGCTCACGTCCAGAAACGCCTCATCCAACGACAGCGGTTCGAACTCCGGTGCATAGTGAAGCAACACCTCATGAATCTGTGCCGATACGGCACGATACACCGCCATCCGCGGCCGCACAAAAATCGCCTGCGGGCAACGTTCTTTGGCACGTTGTCCCGGCATCGCCGAGTGCACCCCGTACCGCCGCGCCTCATATGACGCCGTCGCCACCACCCCGCGGGCCGCCGACGAACCGACAATGACCGGCTTACCGCGCCATTCGGGATGATCGCGCTGTTCGACCGACGCGTAAAACGCGTCCATATCCACATGCATAATCCATCGCCGTACCATATGCCCTCCTTGCTTGTATTATAGCACGCACGGATACCCGCCCCGCCGACGGACCATCACCGCGCAAAAAAGGAGCGATACCGCTCCTTTTGAGATACGTATAGATTGGGCCCGCATTTTTTTGCCGTCATATTGATTCGCCGCTGTCATCCGCACCGCCCGCTTAACGCCAGCGAATGAAATACCGCTCCGCACGATCGATGAGCAACTGAATCACCAGTCCCGCCGCCGCCAGTACCGTCACGCAGGCAAGTAGCGGGGCGGTCAGCATCAAGTCCCCGTAATGCAAAATCAGTGCCCCAAGACCCGTATCCGCCGCCAACATTTCCGCCGCCACGAGCAAGACCAGCGCGCTCCCCGCCGCCAGTTTCAACCCGACAAACACGGCGGGAAGCAGTGCCGGCAACAAGATCCGTCGCAAATAATACCCTGTGCCGACCGGATAGACGGCGATCACTTCGTCATAGCTGCGGGGCAGGCGGCGGATCCCGTTCCAGACATTAATGAATACGGGGAAAAACGCCCCTAATCCGATGATAATGCTTTTCGGCCACTCACCGATACCGAACCATAAAATAAAGAGCGGCAACAGGGCAATTTTCGGCACGGGATAGAGTAAATGCACCCACGGCACGATGATCCCGCCGATCGCCGTGCGACGTCCCGCCGCCACCGCCGCCAGTATGCCGACAATACTCCCTGCCGTCATCCCCGTCAGCCAACGTATGCCGCTGGCCAGTAGTGCCGGTCCCAATATGCCGCTGTGCCCGAGTGCCGCCAACTCCGTCAAAATCATCGACGGCGCGGGACAAACCGCCGCCGCGACCCACCCCGCACGCACGATCCATTCCCAGCACAACAACACGACACCAATCCCGATCGCCGTCTGTCGTTGCGACGGTGTCGCCGCCGTGAGCGGAAGATGTACACGGACATTGATTTCCTTTATCGATGTCATCCGTTCTTCCTTTCCGTGCTCATGATCCGATCGCCCTGCCATCATCGCACCGGCCCGGCCGCTCGAATTTGCGCCCAAATTTCTTCCGTCAACGCCGCAATCATCGGCCCCGCCGCCGCGGTATACCGCTGCTCGCGGGGAATCCCGATACGATGCTCGGCCAATATATGTCCCGGCGTGCCCGTCATCACCCACACCCGGTCCGCCAGACGTACCGCTTCCGTCAGGTTATGCGTCACATAGAGTGTCGCGGGACGCAATGTCGCCCAATACCGCACCAATTCTTCTTCCAACAAGCGGCGTGTCTGGGCATCAAGTGCGGAAAACGGCTCATCAAGCAACAGCAGATCGGGCGCGGTCACCAAGGCCCGTGCGATTCCGACCCGCTGTCGTTGCCCGCCCGAGAGTTCTCCCGGCAAGGCCTGCGCCATCGGCATGAGTCCCGTCTGTAACAACCTCTCGTCAACACGCGCGTTGCGGGCGGCGGGTGTGTCCTCGCTCCGTTCCAATGCCAGCGCGACATTGTCCCGCACCGTCAGCCACGGAAAAAGCCCGGCGTCTTGAAACACCATCGCGGTCCGCGGCGCCGTTATCTCTCCGCGCCACCACAACCGCCCTGTCGTCGGCGCCAATAACCCCGCCGCCAACCGCAATAACGTCGACTTACCGCACCCGGACGGGCCGACAAGCGCAACAAATTCTCCCGCCGCAATCGTTCCCGTCACTTTGTCAAGTGCCTTCAGCGCGGTGCCGCCACGCCGATAGACGTAGCCGACCCGATCCATACAAAATACATTCATTCCGTTTCTTCGTATCGTGCCGTTCGGACAAAATACCGTTTCGTCAGCAACGGGTCACACCCCGTCAGACCCCCGGTACGGCATTGCCCGCCGCCACGCTCCTTTCCGTGATTTCCCTTCTTATCGTGCGGGCTGCCACGCTACCGTTTCACCCAACCGGTACGAGTACAGCACGCAGGATTTCACGCGGCGCTGCCAAATA
The DNA here is from genome assembly GCA_947254705.1 of uncultured Veillonellaceae bacterium. GTDB lineage: Bacteria > Bacillota > Negativicutes > Veillonellales > Negativicoccaceae > CAMCNU01. Next base: position 65,015 of record CAMYCX010000001.1, on the reverse strand, counting down.
TGCTCCGCCGCCGTCCGATACAACTCCAACTGCTCACGATATTTTTCCCGCAATACGTCAACGTGATCCACCCGGTCCGTCTTATAATCGACGATGACCAATTCATCTCCTTCGGCAAAAATGCAGTCAATGACCCCTTGCAGAAAAATCCGTTCCCGTGCCGCCGTGCCGGGCAACAGCTCGCATGCCGGCACGAGCCGGCCGAAAGGACATTCGAACTGCGCCCATGCGGCAGCGCGTATCCGCGCATAGAGCGGACTTTGCAACCACCGTTCAAACGATTTCACGGACAGGGTTTGCCGCTCCTCCGGTGTCAAGATGCCGGCGGCCACCCATGCGTCCAATCGTGCGCAGAAATTGTCCGTCGTCACCCGTTCCCGTCCGATTCGTTCCATGATGCGATGTACCAATGTCCCGTAATCCGTGCCGCCGGTCGGCAAGACCTCCGGCGTTTCGGTGAGAAAGGCGGGCACACGCCATTCGGCCGCCCATTCTTCCGCCGCCTCCGTCGGACTCCCTGTCAGTGTCGGTGCCGTTGCGAGTAAACGTACCGCCCCCGATGTATCTCCTTCTTCCGCCACCGTCGTTTGCCGCGCCTGCAACGGATACAGCAGCGGCGGCATATCCGCCCCCTGCGCGATTTGTCGTTGCAACTCGGTGACCGTCATTTTGGCGGGTAGGCCCGTCGCTTCCGGATCCGGATACGTCCATGCAAGACGCACCGTCGGTGCGGTGGCAAGCACGGTTCCCGTCGGCTCGCCGCGACGAACGGCGTCCATCCGTTCATCCGGCATCGATGGTGCTGCCATATCAGACGCTGCCGCCGGCACGAGCTGCATCTCCCATATATCGCGATGATCCCCGTATCGGGCCAACGCCGCCGCCAACCAATCCCAATAGCAGGTCGCCTGTGCCGGCGGCGTCTGCTCCATCGGATCCGTTCCCGTCGGTGCATATCGGTACAAATACAATCGGTCGCGGGCACGCGTCATCGCGACATACAACAACCGTTGCTCTTCGGCGAGACTCTCCTGCGCGAGCCGTGCCTTGACCGCTCGGTACAATACCGTCGGATACGTCAATCGCCGGGCGGGATCATAATATACAATCCCGGCTCCGAGATCCCGATGCAGCAACACGGGACCCTGCCAATCATTCCGATTGAATTCACGTTGCATTTCCGCCACAAAGACCACGGGAAATTCCAATCCCTTGCTCTTGTGAATCGTCATAATCCGCACCGCATCTTCCCCCTCGCCGATCACCGACGGTATGGAAAGATCTTGCTCTTCATGCTGCAAGCGTTGCAAGTAGCGGACAAAGCGTGTCAACCCGCCGCCCGCACTGTCATCAAACTCGGCGGCACGGCGATACAACGCTTCCAAATTGGCCCGACGAACATCTCCCTCCGGCAGTCCGCCGACGTAAAATGCATAGCCCGTATCTTCATAAATCCGCCGAATGAGCGGTGCCACTCCGCCCGTCCGTGCCGACTCCCGCCACACGTCAAACTGCGCCAGCAGTCGTTGCGTCCGCTGCACCGTCTCCGATCGCAATGCCGTCATTTGCGATAATCGGCACCGCAGCACCACATCCGCCGAAGCGGTCGTCATCTCCCGACAGGCGATCGCCAACGCGGCCAATTCATCTTCATTCCAGCCGCCCAACGGTGAACGCAGCACCGCCATGACTTCCGTCGGACAATACGGATTATCGATCACCGTCAACAACGACAAGAGTAATGCCACTTCCGTCGCCGCAAAATACCCGCCCGCCTGTTCGGAAAACACGGGAATACCCGCCGCGCGCAATGCATCGACATAACATTCCGCCCGTGTCTGTACCGAGCGTAACAGGATGACAATATCCCGCCAGCGCAGCGGCATCTGCGTACCGTCTTTTTGGGCCACCGTGACGCCTCGTCGGCGCAAGGTCAGGATTTCTTGGGCGATGGCCTCCGCCTGTGCCGCCGCGGCCTCTTGCGTCTCGTCGGACTCGCCCGTGACCACCCGCACCGCAACGGGCCCCGCCACCCATGAGACGGGCGGCGCTTCCGTCACCCGTCCCGGATACAGCGCTTCCTCATCTCCGTAATCGAGCTCGGCGAGCGGCCGCTGCATCACCGTCCGAAACACATCATTGACCGCCGTTAAAATCCGTCCGTCACTGCGAAAGTTACGGTTCAGTAAAATGCGACGGCACGGTGCATCCGCCTCGTCACGATAGGATCCGTACTTAGCCAGAAAAATCCCCGGATCCGCCAAGCGAAACCGATAAATACTCTGCTTGACATCACCGACCATAAAACGATTATTCTCCCGTGACACCAACGATGCGATCAATTCCTGTACCGCATTGGTATCCTGGTACTCGTCCACCATTACTTCCGCATATTGTGCGGCGATCTCGCGCGCAATCACCGAAGGCCGCGGCTTGTCGGGCGTACTGTCCGGCGCCAGCAGCAAGGATAAACACAAATGCTCCAAATCGGAAAAGTCGATGATTCGTTCTTTCTTTTTATACGCGGCAAATCGTGTCGCAAAGTCCGTTGTCAACGCGACCAGCGACTCCATCTGCGGGCGCGTCGCCGCCAGCTCCGCCCCCCATGTATCAGGATGACCGCCGAACATCTCCGTCACCGACGCGATGACTTTTTTCTTGACGGCATCGCGTATTTTTTTGCCTTCTTCTTTTCGCTCGTGCAAGATCCCGTCTTTCAGTTTCTTGCCCGGCCAGCGGACAAATGTCATTGTGCCTACCGCCGCGTAGGCCGCATTCCAGTCCGGCGCCGCCATGATCTCTTCCAGCACCTCCGCATCGGCGATCAGCACCTCGCGCCACGGTGTCAACGCCGGGTCATCCAGCCGCTGCGCCGCCTGCATCAGCCGCTGCGCCGCACCAGCCAACGAATCCTGCCATGACCGCCACAACGGTACCGTCAACGTCTGCAAACGCGCGGCATCGTCCGTATACGCCGCCGGCAACGTTTCGAGCCAGTCCTGCGGGAACGGTAAGGAACGGCTGTATTCATACAACGCCAAAATCGCTTGGCGCAGCGCCTTGTCACTCTGCTTGCGTCGCATCGATTCCGCCAATGCCACAAATGACGGCGTTGCCGTTGCGTAAGCGTCCGCCAGTGTCGCATCGAGCACCTCCAAGCGTCCCAGTGCCAGTTCGCTGTCCGTTCCCTGTCGATACCCCGCATCGACATCCACCCGATAAAAATATTGTCGAATGACCGTCTGACAAAACGAGTGAATCGTCGAAATCTGCGCCGACCCGAGCAATGCCAGTTGCCGCTCCAGATACGGAGACGGATTCTCCGCTTGTGCCGCCGCCAATGCCGTACCGATCCGCAGTCGCATTTCCTGTGCGGCCGCCCGCGTAAACGTCATCACCAAAATATCCGTAATCGCGACCGGTTCCTGCGGATCCAATATGCGACGGATCATGCGCTCGACCAGCACCGCGGTCTTACCCGATCCCGCCGCCGCTGCCAGCAACAAGTTACCTCCGCGGGCCTGAATCGCCTCTGTTTGTGCCGCCGTCCAACTCATTTTTCCGCTCCTTCCGTTGCCGCTCTGATTTTTTCCAAGGCCTCGTCCTCATCCATCTTCTCGACATCACGGTAGGTATTTCCCATTCGCACGTCAAACCCGCACAAACGACGATACGGACAATACTTGCATGCCGTATCCTGCCCTTTGTGCCGCACCGGAGCGATGTCCACTTCTCCCGCCAAAATCCGTTCCACAATATTCGGCAACAACTGCGCCACATAGCTCACAATCATCTTGAGTGTCGCCGGTGTCACCACCGGATTGCCCTTACGGAACGATCCGTCCTGATTCACCTGCAACGCCAGCATCGACCACTCCGTTCCCAAGCGGTCATCCACCTGCTGCAAAATCTCGCGATCCGCCAAAAACAGCCCCCGCGAGCGCAAACTCTTGAGGATTTCTTTGCGCACCTCTTCTTCGCTTTGCGGCGTCGCCGAAAAATCCGCCCGCTCATCATGCACATATACGTACATAATACCCGCCGGCAGCGCATCCGGCTCCGCCGTCAACGTCGCATACAAATATGTCGCCAACTGCAGCTGCAATCCGTAGTACAAATCCGCGAGATCCGTTTTCGGTGATCCCGTTTTATAATCGATCACCAAGTAATATTCCCGTCCCGTCTCGGGATCCCGATACCGATCCAAGCGGTCAATCACGCCGCGTAAGAAAAAATCCGTATCTCCGACCCGTCCCGCATGCAAACGGAACGCCTTTTCCAATGCCACGGTGTCAAATCGTCCGTGCGCCGACCATGTGCTCAAACGCGCCACCGTATCCGTCAGCACCCGATCCAGCACCGTTCGCACATATCCGTAAAACGGATCCGATCCGAATACGTCCTGTCCTACGCGCGGAGCGATCATGTCGGTAATCTCGCGTCCGACCGTATCCCGCTCTTGCGCAGTCAAGTCCCGCCATTGGCGACCGTCCGCCAACAAGCGCTCACCGAACACCTGCAAACCCGCATGCAAATACTGCCCGTAGTCCGCCGATGTCAATATATCCTCCGACGACGGTCGCAAGCGCAACCCGTATTCGGCAAAAAATCGAAACGGACAGGACACGTAATTCTCAAATGCGGTCACCGACCCGTGAAATGCTCCCTTCGGTGCATATAAATCATGTGCCGTTGCCGTCCGTAAACGAATCGCCCGATTGGTATAAAACAGACTGCGTGTCCATGCCAACGCCGCCGATGCATATGTCGTTTGGAGCGCCCAATCATACAAGCCGTACCAGACCGCCGATACATCCGGTTCCCGCAACGCCTGCGGCAACAACGAAAGTGCCTGTCGCGGCCGTACCCAAACTGCGGTTACGTCCGCCGGCGTCGCCGCCACAGGCGATGGTACCAGTCCGCGATCAATCAGCCGTCGCAGCGCAAACGATATCTCGAGCGCTCCGCCTTCGGCATCTCCTGCGGCATAAGACAGATACAAACGCTCCGATGCCCGCGTCCATGCCGTATACAGGTGTGCCCGCTCACGGAATGTGCGCCGTGATACATCCGGGCCCACATCAAGCGACAATCGCTCCAACTCCGCCCGATCCGCATCGGTCCATACCCCGCCGCTCTGCGGCCGTGCAGGGAACACACCTTCATTTTGGCCCGGTACGAAAACGATTTTTTGCGTGGTCACATCGCCCGACTCCATTGTCGATATCGTCACATGATCAAGCGTCGGCGGAATCAACCGATAACTGAGTCCCGACATACTGTCGCACCATAACCGATACGTATCCTCCGGCGACCACGCATCCGCACCGGCCACATCCACCCATTCTTCCAAAATCTGTATCAACCGCTCTACCACTTGCCGCCGCGAACGCTTGACTTCTTCTTGCACGTCCGCCGTCAGCCAGCGGGTAAAAATCCCCCGTGCCGTCCACCATGTATATATGGCCGTTGCCTGTTCCCGCACCGTCTGTGCGGCCCCGAGCGCCGTAACCAATTCCCCGATGGCCGCCTGTGCCGCCTTGCGGATCGCGTCAATCTCCTCCCACTCGGTTTCCTGCTCCGCCGTCGGTATCTCTTCCGCCACCAATGACCGCCGCGAGCGAAACTCCCAACGTGATGTCCGTTTCCAATCCCGTGCCGTAACACGATATTCCCGACACAATGCCTCCAGGCGATCCGCTCCGTCTATTCCGAGCAAGCCCGTCTTCAATGCGCCGAGCACCGATTCCGTTTGCCAGCCGTAGGCCGCCACCGCCAGCACCGACGCCATCAGTCGCACCGGTGCCTCATGGCGCATCGTCCGCTGCCAATCCGTAAAATACGGGATTTCATAATGCTCGCACGCCCGGACCAGCTCATCCGTATACGCCGTATGATCCCGCAGCAACACCGTTATATCCGACCAGCGATACCCCTCTTCACGCACCAGTCGCGTCATCTCCCGCATGATGGCATCGACCTCTTCCGACCGATTCTGCGCCGCCGTCACGCAAATACCTTCCGCCGGCGCCTCGACGGTATCATACCCGAACGCCTGTCGCTCCAATCGTGCCAATGACGGCACACGAAAACGAGGAGCTCCCGTCAGCGGCCGCTCCGTCACGACAAATCCGTCACGTTCCAATCGGCGGCGAATCTCATACCCCCGATGGAATACATCCGTTTCCGCCTGCGCCCGTTCCGGATGATCGGGATCCAGCGTGATTGTCAATGTCACCCGTGCGGCCCGTCGCATCAATGCGGTAACAATCTCCCAGTCTCGCGGGGCAAACACGGAAAACCCGTCAATCCATACCGCCGCCGATGCCAGTCGTTCCGATGCGCCGATGGCAGCCAACAACTTCTCATGCCGATCCGCCCCGTCAGGAAAATGTGTCCGGACATACGTTTCATACGCACCGTACAACCGTCCCATATCGGCCAGCTTCGCCCCGAGTCGCTCCGATGCCTGCGGTCGTACCGCCAATAACTGCTCCGGTGTAATCCGATACAACATAAGCTCATGCACGACCCGCACCGCTTCTTCCGCAAAGTGCGGCTGTCGTGCCGCCCGTCCGAGCACCGCCAACTCATCCGCCTCGGTCAACAGCAACTTGCGCATAATCAATTGCTGCCCCAACACCGATACGCCCGCACCGCGAACCGCACCGACCTCGGTCAACACCCGATACCCCAAGCGTGCCATGCCCACCACATCGACATCCGCAAAACCGCCACCTAAGGCGTCCGCCAATTCACGCTCCGCCGTATGTGAAATTCCGTCCGGCACCAACAATACCGCCGGTGCCGTACACTGCGATCGCCATGCGCCGATCTCCTCATAACACAGACGCGACTTCCCGCTGCCCGCCCGTCCGTATACTACATCGATTCGCTCTGCCATACCTGCTCCTCTGCCTGATTATCCGTCGTCAATACCGTCGACCCTGTCGATTTTGCTTCATTCTTGTTTCATTCTTATTACTATTATAACAAGATTATAACAATACGCCACGCCGCATGCCTTGATTACTCCCTACACAAACGGCCTTCCTTGCCGCCAAGGAAAGCCGTTGATACCGCACCGTACACCGATGAGAGTTCCTGTATGAATTTTGTTGCTCCGCTTATTTCGCCGCCTTGCCGGGATACACCCGTTCAAAACGTGCGAGAATATCCTGCAACCGTGCATCAAGAAATGTCATGGCGCGCATGCGGATCGCGGACGGCACACCGAAAGCGGCTTCCGCCACCCCGCCGGCAATAGCGGCAATCGTATCGCTGTCACCCCCGATGGAGACCGCATTACGAATCGCATCTTCAAAGTCCGTCGCAACAAAGGCCGCCTTCAGCGCTTGCGGCACCGTACCTTGACATGTTGCGTTGAAAACATAATCCGCGCGAATCTCGTCAAGAGTGAAATCCATATCGTAGTACTGCCGATGAATATATGCTTCGACGTCCGTCAACGGCATCCCCGTACGAGCAAGGAACGTCACCATCGCCGCCGCTTCCGCTCCCTTTATCCCTTCGGGGTGATTATGCGTAACCGCCGTCACCGCATGTGAAAGCGTGCGAACTTGTGCCGGCGTCGTCGCCGCATAAGCCACACCGCTGACACGCATCGCGGCACCGTTGCCGTAACTGCCGTACGGCGCGGGATGATCCGTGTACATCCATTGCCCGAACATACCGCCATAACCGCAATCGGGATACGGTCGTCCGATACGTTGCATTGCCGCCACCGTCGCCCGTGCCAAATCGCCGCCTTGTTCCCGTACCAGCAGCAAGGCTTCACAAACAGCCAGACTCATCACGCTGTCATCGGTGAAAAAACAGCGTTCCGATAAGAACGTAAATGTTTTCGAACGATGATTGTCCCACTCAAAACGAGAACCGACAATATCGCCGATGATGGCACCGATCATGTGATTTCCTCCTGTTCGTATACCCGCGCGTATCCGTTTTTCGTACGCGCCTCCCTCGGTTATGCGCTCGCGGTGGCGCGACGGAAAACCCCGCCGCCGCTACCACATCGGTACGGGAAACAGTATCCGTGCCAGGTAAATAACCGCGGTAAGCGTGACGGAACCGACAATAAAACTGGACATAACCGTCTGTGTCGTATATCCGGGATAGTTTTTAAATTCAACCGCAAAAAGCACCGAATTGACCGCGCAGGGAACCGCCGAAAAGATCAGCAGCACTTGCGAGGCAATCGGCGAAAATCCGCCATATGCCAGAATCACGCCAAGTGCCAATATCGGGCCGATGACCAACCGTGTCAGAACGGCGAGCCAGACGTCGGGATTAAACCAGTAAATCGTAGTGCGGTGCAACTGAATGCCCAATATTAACATCGCAAACAACGGTAACGTCACGGCGACACGCTCCACAATCTGCCACACGAACCATGTATGCACCGGCACGGCAAAATATTTGACCGCCACCGCCAAAATCACCACATAGACCGTCGGCATGTGCCGAATCATTTTCAACGTATCCCGCGGTGTCAGTCGCCCTCTGCCGGACAGGTAGAGACCGACCGTGTTAAGCAGCACGTTGGTCATGATCAGCAAAATGGTAATCGCCGCCATGGCCGTCGTATAGTACGGTTTTTCATACCCGTTGATAAACGGTGGCTGACTGTAAATCAACGTAATCATGGAAAGCCCGATATTGCCGCAGTTGGTAAACATCGTCATCACGCGAAAACTCTCCCGCTGCCCCGGTTCGTAGCCGCGCCAATGCGCGATCAGTTGAGCAAGCAACGCGTGCAAACCGAGCAGAACAATCCCCGCCGCCAAGATGGCGAGACTGCCCATCTCGAAAGGCATCTCATACACGTTCAGAAAAATCAGCCCCGGCAGAACGACATAAAAGACAATCGTCGTCAATGTTTTGATATCAATTTTAAATCGGGAATCCAACCAATAACCCGCCACCGCCAGACCGATCAGCGGAAACATATTAAAAAACAGAATGTGAATCAATTCATTCATGGGTATTCCTCCCCGCTATTCCTTTTTATCATAGCATATTTAAGGAAAAATATTTATATTTTTGATAAAACAGCACAAAATTATATTACCGTCGCGATCTGCGGAAAGTAATAAAAGCATGCTATAATAAATAAATATGAATAATCAATGAGGAGTGACGCAGTGAATACGAAACTAACCTTGCGACGAATTGTCGATCACGCCATGACCCTTCGTCCGCAATGGCAGTGCCCGCTCTTGCCGGCCATGCGTGATGCGATCACCGAGGTATCGGCCGGTGCACCGGCACCGACGGCAGATACCGTGCGCGAAACGATTGCCGCGGCGTATGCCCGCTACGGAGTGTCGATCTCCCCGGCCGAAGTACGACTCGGCATCGATGCCTCCCGCCTCATCGCAGCGGCCACCGCGGATACGGTCGTCGCCTTAATGGATCCGGGCGGCCTGTCCGAATTGTCCGTACATATCGGTGACGGGCGCGGATCGGATTGGGACCGGGGATTCTACCGCGGCGTGGAATATTTAAGCAGTTTTGACGAATTGGATTTCCGTATACCGCTCCCGATGCATGAGCCGGGTTTGGCACAAATTGCCGCCGCACAAAGCGTAACGGGGGTCGTCATGACACCGCGAGAGCAGCTACAATGGGTGCGATATGCCCAGCAGACCGGAATGACCGTCATCCACGACGCCACCGCCGGTATGTTTTTGACGACAACCGCACCGACACTGTTGGCTACGACGGGTGCCGCGGCATGTGTACTGGAAACGGTATCCATGGCCGCTTGCGGTCTGGCGGGAGCGTATTACAGCATCATTCCGGCGACATGGCAGGGTGATCTCGGTACGAAGCGGGATGTCCCGTTGGCCGATGTATTGACCCGTTACCTCGTTGAACCGGAATTGTCACCGTTGTCGGCCGCCGGCATCGTCGCCCGTTACAGTCCGCGCGGTGAAGCGGAATGGCGACAGGCGATCACCGCCGTACGTGCCGTCACCCGTGACGCCTGTGCCGTGGCCGACGCACTTGATCGCCCCTATTGGGGCGGCGGCGAAGTCCCCGTCATCTGGACAGACCGCCGAACGGCCGACGCCATTGTCGCTGCCGTTCCTGTCGCCACATGGCAAGACGGCGCCGTATTCGGCCCTGCCGGCGAAACGTGGGTACGGATTGATCTGACGGGCGCCATGCGTCATAATAAAGGAGAATAACCATGAGTACGAATTTACAAGTCGGCATCGTCGGGCTCCCGAATGTCGGCAAGAGCACACTATTTAATGCGATCACCAAGGCCGGTGCCGAGGCGGCCAACTATCCCTTTTGCACCATTGAACCGAATGTCGGTGTCGCACTTGTTCCCGACGAACGTCTGGATCGCTTGACGGAAATGTTTCACCCCAAGCAGCAACTGTCCGCCGTCATTCGCTTCGTCGATATTGCGGGGCTGGTGGCGGGCGCATCCAAAGGCGAAGGACTCGGCAATCAATTTCTCGCTCATATTCGGGAAACCGATGCCATCGCACAGGTCGTACGCTGTTTTGAAGACGAAAACGTCACCCATGTTGCAGGGTCCGTTGATCCTTTGCGGGATATTGAAATCATCATGACGGAACTCTGTCTGGCCGATTTGGATGCCGTCGACAAACGGCGCAAACGTATCGAAAAAATCGCCAAAAGCGGCAATGCGGATGCCAAAGCGGAACTGGCGATACTGGACAAAGTTCAGCCGCTGCTCGAAGAAGCCAGGCCCGCTCGTCTGCTCGACCTTTCCGAAGAAGAAGAGGCCTTGCTGGCGGAATTAAACTTGCTGACGCGAAAACCCGTACTGTATGTGGCCAATGTCGGCGAAGATGAGATTGCCGATCCGCTCGCCAATCCGCATGTACAGGCCGTTGCTAAGCTGGCCGAAGAGGAAGGCGCCGGTTGGGTCCCCGTGTCCGCCGCCATCGAGGCGGAAATCGCCGAACTCGAACCGGAAGAGGCGGCGGCATTTTTAGCCGATCTGGGGGAAGACGAACCGGGACTCAATCGCCTGATTAAAGCGGCGTACTCGCTGCTCGGTCTGATTAACTTCTTCACCGCCGGTGAGATGGAAACACGTGCCTGGACGATTGTTCGCGGCACGAAGGCCCCGCAAGCCGCCGGGAAAATTCACAGTGATATTGAGCGCGGCTTTATCCGTGCGGAAATCGTGTCCTACGACGATCTCATGCGGGCGGGATCCATGGCCAAAGCACGGGAAATGGGATTACTGCGCTTGGAAGGTAAAGACTATGTGATGCAGGACGGCGATGTGACGTATTTCCGTTTTAACGTCTAAATATCGCCTCCATATCAACCGCCTGTCGACAATCAGGCGGAATCATGCGCCCATAGCTCAGGGGATAGAGCAGCGGTTTCCTAAACCGCGTGTCGGATGTTCGAATCATCTTGGGCGCACCACAAATATGACAACGCTTCGCCTAGGCGAAGCGTTTTTTATGTGTCGTCGCTATACTCAACCGCATCAACGTCAATCCGGTGTACATTTCCCCGATCTCCGCAACGACATTCTCAAACGATGAAAAAGATGCAACTGCACCGCCAATTATGCTAAAATAAGAACAAAGGACAGGCCGGGTCAACAAATAGACCCTCAACGAGGGGTTGGGGTGGAACATGGAACGAATGAGACAGGCACCGATCACGGATCGTGTGCAAGTGACGATGGAAGATTTGCAGCGGGCGATGACGGAGGCGAAACGTTGTATGCAATGCCCGCGTCCGACATGTCGCACGGGCTGCCCCGTCGGCAATGAAATTCCCGCATTTATTCGGGAGCTGGCGGCGGGAAACATCGGTGCGGCGATCGACATCATCAATCAGCGAAGCAATCTGCCTTCCGTGTGCGGACGAGTTTGTCCGCATGAAACACAATGTGAAGGACATTGCATTTTGAATCGGCGCGGGCAGCCGGTCAAGATCGGAGTGATTGAAAGTTTGATCGGCGATGCCGCCCATGCCTTGGGACTGACCACACCGAAGCGTCTGCCGCGAAAAAAAGAAAAAGTCGCCGTCATCGGCTCGGGACCGGCAGGACTCACCGTCGCCAACGATCTGCGCATGACGGGATATGCCGTTGATGTCTATGAGTCCGAAGCGGAACCGGGCGGAGTACTGTTATACGGGATTCCCGATTTTCGTCTGCACAAGTCGGTCGTTCGCTTTGAGGTGGAACGATTGCGGGCCATGGGCGTGCGCTTTCTGACCAACCGAACGTTGGGGAAAGATTTTGGCACTGCTGACCTCACGGCGGACGGTTATGCCGCCATCTTCCTCGGTATCGGCACGGATCAGCCGCGTGACTTGCCGCTCATCGGAGATGAATTGACCGGTGTTATGCAAGCGATGGATTTCCTGCACGAAGTCCGCCGATATGCCGACGGTGCCGTCACCGCCGAAGAATTGCCCGTCAAGGCCGGCGATCGCGTCGCCGTCATCGGCGCGGGCAATGTCGCTATCGATGCCGCCCGCACCGCCTTGCGCCTCGGTGCCGCCCAAGTAACCGTCGTCTATCGTCGCACGGCGGAGTTTATGTCCTGCCTGCCCTCGGAGTACGAGGCCGCCAAACAGGAAGGCGTTCGTTTTCAATTTCAATCCGCCCCCATGGCCGTACTCGGCACACAACAAGTAGAAGGATTTCGTTACGCCGAACAAGCACTCAACGACGTCGGTGAAATGACGCCGACAGGCAACGAGGGAACGATCGCCGTCAATCGTGTCATTATTGCGGTCGGTCATGTCCCGGGTACATGGATGCGTTCCGTATTGCCGGATATCAAGCGGGATGATTCGGGCTATATCCGTATCGCAACAGAACCGTACTACGGCATGACAACGCAGGAAGGTGTTTTTTCCGCGGGAGATGTCGTTCATCGCCCGGCTACCGTCGTGCTGGCCATGCGGGAAGCGAAAAAAACGGCACAAGGTATGATGGCATATATCCAAAAACAAACGGAACGACAAGCCGACAAGTAGTGCTCGTTACACAGCCACGTTCGTACTGCGACGGCTCGTAATATCCGTCAGGTTTTATATAATACGAATCATACGAAATGACAAATGACTGATTCACAGCGGCTCACGCGGCCGCTGCTTTTATTGCAGAAACGGAGAAATCACATGGCGCAACGATGGCGTACGAATTTATATTGGTTGGTAGGTATTCAAATTTTAGCGGGATCGGCCATTCTCGGACTGATTTCTTTTGTCCCGCTGTTTATTCACGAGCTCGGCATCCACGATATCGGTCAAGCTGGCATGTGGGCCGGTGCGGTTACCGCCGTCACCAGTTTGACGGCCGCCGTGGCCAATCCTTACTGGGGATCTTACGGCGATCGGCACGGCCATAAAAGTGTACTCTTGATTATCCTGGGCTCTCTCACGATGATCATGACCGCGATGGCATGGGTACAATCCCCCTTCGGTTTGTTGATACTGCGTGCCTTACAAGGATTTGCCGGCGGATTTATCGCCGCGGGCATGGCGATGGTCGTGGTTGAAACGCCACGTGAAAAAGCCACCTATTCCCTCGGCGTATATCAGACGGGAATCGTTCTGGGCGGCACCCTCGGTCCGCTCATCGGCGGTGTGGCGGCGGATATGCTGGGATATCGCAATACCTTTCTTGTCTTTGCGTTATTTGCTCTGACGGCGTTATTCTGTACCGCGGTCTTTGTCAAACCGCAAGCCGCTCCGCACCCGCAAAGCAAAAAAGAATCCATGTGGAAAAATTTGCGACTCTTCTTTTCCATTCCGTTAGTTCGTGCCATGATGATTGTCCAGTTTCTCGTTCAATTCGGTTTGACCGGTATCGGCCCGATTATCCCGCTTTACCTCAAAGGGTTGACCGGCGACGAGGCCGCACTGGCCACCATCTCCGGTACGATCATCGCTCTCGGCGGCATCGCCAGCGCACTCAGTTCATTTAATGTCAATCGCGTCGTTCAATGGTTGTCGCACCGACAAGTACTGATGTTCGGTGCCGTTCTGGCCGGTACTTGCTTTATTCTCCAGTATATGGCGCCGAATGTATGGATATTTGCCACATTCCGCGCATTGACCGGCTTTTTTATCGGCGGACTGATGCCCAGCGTGAACACGATCATCGCCGATCATGTTCCCACCGACAAACGCGGTATCGCCTTCGGCGTAACCTCCTCCGCCGCACTCATGGGCAATGTGGCAGGACCGTTTGTCTCCGGTGTATTGGCGGTGATGATGGGTATGAGTGCCGTATTCTGGTCAACCGCGCTCATGTTCTTTGCCGTGGCCGTGCTTGTGTATCAGGTCATGCCGGCTCGAACTGCCGCATAACAACTTTTACCGGCGGTACCAAAAAACCTCTCTCGAATATCCTCGAGAGAGGTTTTGTATTGCCCTATCCACGCGGAAACGCCACCGCGCCATCTTTCTTTATTTTCTCTTCATTACCGATTCCTGCGAATGAATAAACAACATCGGATCCACCGCCACGCCGTTAATTCTGACTTCATAATGAACATGGCATCCCGTGCTGCGGCCGGTATTGCCCATAAAGGCAATGACTTCCCCGGCATTGACCGTATCCCCGACCCGGACTACGACCAACGAGTTATGACCGTAGCGGGTAATCACGCCGCCCGCATGCCGAATCTCAACCAAATTGCCGTACCCTTCCGCCCATTCTGCACGCGTAACCGTTCCTCTTGCCGTCGCGATAATCGGTGTCCCGTATGCAGCGGCAAAATCAACCCCTTCATGAAAGCGCTGCTCCCCGGTAAACGGATCGGAACGCCACCCGAAACCATCCGTTATTTCCGCTCCTCGGGCCGGAGTCATCGACGGAGTGTCCTGATTATCCGCTCCGGTCTGCACGGGCGATGCCCATGCCACCTCCGTGCCGTCACGTAGTGCGGAACGAATCAATGCCAATGAAATCCATCTGGTTTCCATTCGATCATACACTCGCCCCAAACGGGACATCAACTCTCCCGATCCGATGTCATCCTGCGGTACCGCAGCAATGACTCCGCCATCACCGCGACCGTTTGATGCACCGTTCATCATACCCCGTATCTCCGCATCCAACGCATCCAACTCCGTCAAACGCGCTTCCATTTCCGTCAAACGCTGCGCGGTGATTTCCGCTTGTCGCGCATACAACTCGTTTTCCGCACGCAACCGTTCCGTTTCCGCATAATGCCATATACTCCAGACAATCATACCGATCGCAAGTAACCACAGCACCCCTTCGGCCATCGCCAACAAGTAGAAATGACGACGCTTCATCGACAGAGTGATACGGTCATCTTCTTTATGCCATTGCATCGCTATCGTCCGCCTGTTCATCTCCGGCATGGCGCAATAACGCTTGGCGCAAACTTTCTTCTTCTTCCGCGCTGGCTCGCACCGTATGCTGTCCGTCACGCACTATTTTGGCGTACATCCGCGACTCCTGTCGTCCGCTCAACGCCGTCAACGTAATGCCCGAGCGATTTCCGTCCAGCAACGTCACCGAAAAACTTTCCCGCTGACTGCTGTCCGGAAAGGCCTGATATTGGACAAAACCGACATTTTGTAATGCGCTGTTTTGCACACGGGACAAGTTTTTTTGTTCCGCTACCGTTTCCGAAATTTTCTCTGTCATTTCCCGCAAACGCCGAACTTCCGTTCCCAATTTGTTTTCCAACGTTTGTCCGTTTGCACCGCGCATAAACATCATATAGTTTCGCGACAAACGATTCATTTTATATCGCAATAACATGACATACAGCAATACAATCACCAACAGGGCAATCAATATTCCCAACATCATGGTATCGGCGGTACCGCTTATTCCTGCCATATACCCTCCTGTTTCACGTGAAACAATTATTCCTTAAGGTATGTCAACAACCGTTCCAATTCATCCAAATCCCCGAATGCAATCTTGACCGTTCCGCTGACGCGACCGTTACTTACCTTCGTATCAATTTGTACCGGCGTACCCAGGTGAAGTTTGAGCTGTTCCTGCGCATCCGTCAAATACGCCTGTACGGGTCGGCTAACCGCACGCTTTTTCCCCATTTGGTTGCGGGGTTTTTCTTTTTTTCGTGCCAACGCCGCTTCCACTTGTCTCGCCGACCATTTTTCATGAGCAATTTTAGTCGCCCATGCATTCTGTTCTTTCGCCGACAAGCCCACCAGAGGACGTACCTGACCGGGCGTCAATTCCCGACTTGCCACACGCATGCGGACATCATCGGACAGCTGCAATAATCGCAGCATATTTGCCACATACGGACGGCTGCGCCCCACTTTGGCTGCCATCTCCGCCTGTGTCAACGAAAATTCTTCCGTCAATCGTTGATATGCCAGCGCTTCTTCCATCGGATTCAAATCCTCGCGCTGAATATTTTCAATCAACGCAATCGCCGCCCGTTCCGGATCGTCATATTCACGAACCATGACAGGAACTTCTTGCAGCCCCGCCAGTCGGGCTGCCCGCCAGCGACGTTCACCGGCCACCAACATATACCCGTCGGCATGTCGGCATACCAGTAGCGGCTGCACCACGCCGTATTCCCGGATGGACGCGGCCAACTCCTGTAATGCACTCTCGGCAAACTCATGGCGCGGTTGATAGGCATTCGGCACGATGCGATCTAGCGCAATCATCTCCACCGCATCCGACGATATTGTCCGCTCCGGCAATAATGCCCCCAACCCTTTTCCCAATCCTGTCGCTTTACGCTTCACGAGCAATCACCTCCTGCGCCAAACGGCGATATACTTCCGCCCCTTTGGAGCGCGGGTCATACATGATGATCGGTTCGCCATAACTCGGCGCCTCACTGAGGCGCACATTACGAGGGATCATCGTACGATATACTTTATCCCGAAAATACTTTTTTACTTCATCCGCCACTTGCAACGCCAGATTCGTTCGTCCGTCATACATTGTCAACAAGACGCCTTCCACACCCAAGCGCGGATTCCATTCCTGTGCGACCGACCGAATCGTAGACAGCAATTGCGCCACGCCCTCCAGCGCATAGTACTCCGCCTGAATCGGAATCAACACCGAGTCCGCCGCGACCAATACATTCACCGTCATCAGTCCGAGCGACGGCGGGCAGTCAATCAGCATATAATCATACCGATCCGCCACCTGCAACAACGCACTACGCATGCGCTCTTCCCGTTGCGGTATCGTAACCAATTCCACTTCCGCACCGGCCAACGAGATCGTAGCGGCAATCACGTCCAATCCTTTGACTTTGGACGGAACGATCGCCTTGCGAGTCGGCGTTTGGTTGATCAAAATGTCATAAACGGAAACTTTCACCTGCTCCTTATCCACGCCGATGCCGCTGGTTGCATTTCCCTGTGCGTCTGCATCCACCAGTAATACCCGCTTCCCGGACTCCGCCAGACAGGCTGCCAAATTGACCGCGGTGGTCGTTTTACCGACACCGCCTTTTTGATTCATGACCGCAATTCGCTTGCCCACAGTGACACCCCTTTCATATACCTTTTTAGTATACCACATCCGACCGTACCGACACAGGTTACGTCGACGAAAATGCAGAATATGTTTCACGTGAAACATACATACATACAAAAGACGCTCCGACGAGATATCTCGTCGGAGCGTCTTTTTTCGTCCGTGTGAATCACATCCACAAATCTGCCAAATTAATATCTTTTTCTTCCGCCAAATACCGTTTCCAGCGCGTCAACTCTTCTTTTTCCTTCCCGACCGGATGCGGGTATTCCGGAGACAATCGTCGCATGAACGCCGTCACGATATCGAGCACCAAGTAGCGGGTGTACCATTTTTTATCAGCGGGGATCACATACCACGGTGCTTCTTTGGTCGATGTGGCAGCAAGCATGTCGCCGTATATATCACTATATTCGTCCCACAGCCTTCGTTCACTGATGTCCGCATATGAAAACTTCCAGTTTTTCTCCGGTCGACGAATGCGTTCAATCAATCGCTCCGCCTGTGTTTCACGTGAAACATGAAGGAAAAACTTAAGTACGAAAATGCCGTTTTCCGTCAAATACCGTTCCCAATCATTGATTTGCCGATACCGATCCTGCCAAATATCCGACTCGATCAGATCGCCCGGGAAATTGTTTTTCTCCAACAAATCATGAACGCGGGTCACCAGTACATCTTCATAGTGCGAACGGTTAAAAACGGCGATTTCGCCACGTGCGGGCAGCGCTTTGTTGATCCGCCACAAATAATCGTGATCCGTTTCTTCCGTCGTCGGTTGCTTGAAGTTGGCGACATGCACCCCCTGTATGTTCAGATGAGCAAACACCTTCTTGATGAGACTGTCCTTGCCGGCCGCATCTCGCGCTTGCAAAACAATCACCAGGCCGTACTTGTTCTCCGCATACAACCGTTCTTGCCATTGCGACAATTCTTGCAGGCGTTGGGTAAATGTGTCTCCGATATATTCTTTTTTACTTGCTTGTGAAGGCGGGCAGGTCGGATAATCATCCAATTTTACTTTCTTTGACTTTCTGATCCGATATTCTTCCGTGTTCATACCATCACCCTTTCTATAACGGACGTTTCTTCGTTTTTGCATACGGGCGGGGATAGGCAGACGGTGTCGGCGATACTTTGGTCACGCGAATGACGGTACGCATTTCCGTACTGCCCGGCAAAGTCGAGGTATCAATATCCGTTACTGTGCCTCCCAATATTTCTATCGCCTGTGATGCCGCACGAATTTCCTCTTCCGCTTTCGGTCCCTTGTAAGCCCAAAACGAACCGCCGACCTTGACCAAGGGCAGCGTCCATTCCGCCAATACGGACAGCGAGGCCACCGCACGCGAGGTCACGCGATCAAATCGCTCCCGATACTGTACATTTTGCCCGACTTCTTCCGCACGCCCGTGCAGCACACTGACATTCTTCAACCCCAGCATCATTGCCGTTTCTTCCAAAAAGCGCAATTTTTTCGCTGTTGCGTCAAGTAAGGTCCAACAGGTATCGGGGTGCATGATAGCGAGCGGAATTCCGGGAAATCCGGCGCCCGTTCCGAGATCCAGTGCGGCATTAATTTGATTCCACTGCGCCGACTCGTCTCCCCACAGCGAGTCCAGATAATGCTTGCGCAAAAATTCATCCGGCGCGGTAATGGCCGTGAGGTTCATCACCTGATTTTTTTCCGTAACCGCCGTATAAAATCGGCTTAATTGCTCCGCCTGTCGGGCCGTCACCGTAATATCCGCCGCCGCCAGTGCCTCGACAATTGCCGCTGCCGACAATTCCGTACTATTGATCATCACGTTGCCTCCGCTGTTCCAAATAAATCATCAGCACGGAAATATCCGCGGGCGAAACCCCCGAAATCCGTGATGCCTGTCCGAGCGTTTCCGGACGTCGCTCCGCTAGCTTTTGACGGGCCTCAAGTGAAATTCCTTTCAGCTCGGCATAGTTAATATCCGGCAAAACCGTCGTTTCCATTCGTTGCTGTCGGGCAATGCGATCCGCCTGTTTGCGAATATATCCTTCATACTTAACGCTGACTTCCAGTTCTTCCCGTACATCAACGGAGGGTTCGTCCCAGCCCAACCAGTCGCAAAGCATCGTATAATTGATCTCCGGCCGTCGCAGCAATTGTGCCGCTGTGGTGCCCGTCTTGAGCGGAGCGGTCTTCCACTCACACAACCGCCGATTGGTTTCCTCGGTCGGGGTCAGTACGGTTTCTTCCAAACCCCGCCGACCGTCATCGATCGCCTGACGTTTTTCCAGATACCGCTCCCACCGCTCATCTGATACCAGTCCGATTTCCCGTCCTTTCGGTGTCAAGCGTAAATCCGCATTATCCTGCCGAAGCAAGAGCCGATATTCGCTGCGGCTGGTCATCATACGATACGGTTCCGATGTTCCCTTGGTTACCAAATCGTCTATTAACGTACCGATATATGATTCCGAGCGCGTCAAAGTAAACGGCGCTTGCCCCGCCAGCCAGCGGGCGGCATTGATGCCCGCGATCAACCCTTGTGCGGCCGCCTCCTCATAACCCGATGTACCGTTGGCTTGACCCGCGGAAAACAAACCGGTGAGCGTTTTATGCATCAACCCCGCCGTCAGCTGCAGCGGATCCAGGCAATCATACTCGATCGCATAGGCCGGCCGCATAATTTCGACATCTTCCAATCCGGAGATCGTCCGCAAAAAAGCATACTGCACGGACACGGGCAACGATGTCGACATCCCTTGGACATACATTTCCGTAGTATCCAAACCTTCCGGCTCTACAAAGAGCTGGTGTCGCTCCTTGTCGGCAAAGCGAACCACTTTATCTTCAATCGAAGGGCAATACCGCGCACCGACTCCCGTTACTTTCCCGGCATATAGCGGTGCTAAATGTAAATTTTGACGAATGATTTCGTGTGTCGCTTCATTGGTATACGTCAACCAACAACAGGCGGCATTACGATTCTCCCGCGACGATAAAAAGGAAAAGGTATGAAAGTCGGGATCTCCTTCCTGTACCGTCATCGCATCCAGATGCAACGTACGGCGATCGACCCGTGTCGGGGTGCCGGTTTTGAAACGCTGCAAGCGAATCCCCGCCGCACGCAGAGAGTCTCCCAACTGCATGCTCGGCCGATACCCGTTCGGTCCTCCGTAGTACTTTATGTCACCAATCAGAATTTCACTCGACAAATACGTTCCTGTCGCCAAAATGACCGCACGCGCCTCATACGTTTCTCCCAACTCGGTACGAATGCCGCGAACCCGTCCGTCTTCCACGAGCAACTCCGTCACCATCAGCTGCTTGATCGAGATGTTGTCCTGCGTTTCCAAAATAGACTTCATGCGCCGATGATATGCATTCTTATCCGATTGCGCCCGCAGCGAGTGTACTGCCGGACCTTTGCCCCGGTTCAGCATACGCATCTGAATGGCTGTTTCGTCCGCCACAATCCCCATTTCTCCGCCCAAGGCGTCAATCTCACGCACCAAATGACTTTTCCCCGGGCCGCCGATAGCCGGATTACACGGCATCATCGCAATATTTTCCAAACTGATGGTGGCCACCAACGTGCGTGCCCCCAAACGGGCCGCCGCCAACGCCGCTTCACAGCCGGCATGTCCTGCCCCGATCACAATCACATCATATGTAGCAATCGCTTGCACGTTCGGTCTTCCTTTCTACTTTCCGACACAAAAGCGACGGAATATCTCACTGACAATATCTTCTTCCAACCGACGACCGATAATAGCACCGAGCGCATCCCATGCCGCCCGCAAATCTTCCGTCACGCAATCGACCGTCAATCCTTGTGTAAATGCGGTCCGTGCCGATTGCAGAGATGCCGCCGCCGTCTCCGCCCATTGTTGCTGACGAGCATTGGTCAATACTACATCTTCACCGGCTCGGATTTGTTCTGTCGCCACCAATTGACGCAACGTCTCACCAATGGCTTCCGTTCCTTCTTCTTTGAGAACGGAGACCGTATGAATCGGAACTTCGCCAAGGATTCGACGCACATCATCCGCCGTAACAAGACGTGCAATATCAGATTTGTTGAGCAATACAATAACCGGTCGTCCCCGCAATGACGCCAACCATGCATGAGTATCCGCAGTCAACGGCTGTGAACCGTCCACTACGGCGAAAACCACATCCGCCTCTTCCTGTGCCGCTTGCGCCCGACGGACACCGATCCGTTCCACCTCGTCTTCACTCTCACGAATCCCCGCCGTATCGACGAGTTCCAACGGAATTCCCGCCAATGTCGCATATGCACTGATCGTATCCCGTGTCGTTCCCGGAATATCGGTCACAATGGCACGCTCTTCCGCCAATAAATAATTCAACAAGCTCGACTTACCTGCATTCGGAAGTCCGCTGATGACCGTTTTAACACCTTCTCGCCAGACCTTGCCCGCACGGGATTTGGCAATAATCGCCGCCAACTCCGCCGCAACGGCATCGATACGAGCGATTCCTTCCGCCCGATCGACTTCCGTAATATCTTCATCGGGATAATCCAGTGTCACTTCCAAGGCGGCGATCAGTCCGGCCAGATCGTCCGCGGTATTGCGAACCCATTGAGAAAGACGTCCGCCCAACTGTCCGACGGCAACGCCCAACGCGGTCGTACTGCGAGCCGTGATAATATCCTGTACCGCCTCGGCCTGCGCCAAATCCAACCGCCCGTTTAAAAAGGCCCGCTCCGTAAACTCACCGCGCTCCGCCGCTCGGGCACCGGCACGCAGCACCGCCGTCAAGGCCGCTTCCACCGCCAACATACCGCCATGAAGCTGTAATTCGGCCACATCTTCTCCCGTATAGGATTTTGGGGCCCGCATCACCAGTAAAATCGCTTCATCAATGATATTTCCGTCTTCCATGATATGTCCGTATGCCGCTTGATACCCGCGCAACTTGTCTACCTCGCCCCGATGCGGACGAAACACACGAGCGGCTACCGACAACGCCTCTTTTCCGCTGATACGGATAATACCGATACCGCCTTGTCCGACAGGCGTGGCTAAGGCTGCAATCGTATCCTCTTTATACATGACAGTCCTCTCTAAAAAATAAGACCGGGTTGCCCCGGTCGATTATTCTTGATAATGAATCACCAAATGACGATCCTGATACTCTCCCTCGCTTAGTGTATATACCTGCGGATCATCCTGCAGGGCGGTGTGAATAATTTTGCGCTCATAGGCATTCATCGGTTCCAATACGACTTTACGGCGATTTTTTTTCACCTTTGCCGCCATCCGACGGGCCAACGCAACAAGCGTTTCCTCCCGCCGCGAACGATAATTTTCCACATCCAGCATGATAAAATATCGTCCCCGTACATCGACATTGGCCGCCAAATTGGTCAGGTATTGCAACGCATCCAGTGTCGTACCCCGTTTACCGATCAACAAGCCGAGATCCTCTCCGTGCAAATGCAAACGGATCATATCGGGCGAAACCATCTTTTCAATCATCACCGACAGACCCATCGCATCGGTGACTTGCTGTAAAAATTCTTTTCCTCGACGAGCCGCTTCTTCTTGTTCTTCTTCGGAAACGAAAGCGTCCCGCCCGGAGCGACGACGATTTGTCGCGACGGATTCATCCGTCTGTACGGATGACGGTTCCTTCGTTACCTGTTTTGCCGACGTTACGGATTCCGTATGATCCAAAGACAAGGGCTTTGTTTCCGTCAAGCTGACCACTTCCGGCGATGCCGACTCGGGTTGTGCGGGAACATCATTGAATATGGCCACTCCCGGTGATACTTCTTCGACCGGTTTAGCGGTTGCCGTCTCTCCGGAAGCATCTTCCTCTTTACGGAACACCTTCACCATTGCATCTCGCGCGCCGAATCCCAAAAAACCTTTGCTGGGTTCTTCCATAACGATAATTTCTACCTCTTCACGAGCAACTCCCCATGTAGTAAGCGCCTGATTTACCGCCTCTTCAACGGTTTTTCCCGTAACTTCCAAACACTCTCTCATGACTTGACTCCTTTCGGCTCCGCACGAAACATAATAAACTGTTGAATCATTTGGAACAAATTGGATACTACCCAATAGATCACCAGCCCGCTGGGAAATTGCAAGCTGATATAACCGATAAACAAGGGCATAAATACGAGCATGACTTTCTGCTGCTGTGCCGCTGCACCGGTCGCAGTACCGGTCGACATAGTCTGCTTTTGCATAATAAAGGTCGATAATGCCGACAGAACCGGCAAAATATACATCGGATCGGTCGCGCCGAGACTCGGCAACCACAAGAAACTCATATGATCCGGATCATAGCTGTACTCACGCAACGCATAAAAAATGGAAATCAGAAACGGCATCTGAATCAACATCGGCAGACAACCCGATAACGGATTGACCCCCAACTCCTTGTACATCTTCGCCATTTCCTGCTGCATACGCTGCGGGTCGCCTTTATATTTTTTCTGTAACTCCTGAATCCGAGGCTGCAATTCCTGCATCCCCTTCATGGAGCGAATTTGTTTGATTGCCAGCGGCAACAATGCCACTTTGATCAGTACCGTCATTAAAATAATTGCGATACCGTAACTGGGGTACCCTATCTGGACAGTAAAATCATAACAAAAAGACAGAAATACCTGCATAATCGACGCTAAAAAATCAATCGCATCGCTAAAAATACTCACTGCACTCCTCCTCAACTCCGCGTTTGTGAACGGGGCGGAACAGGATCATATCCGCCACGATGAAAGGGATGACACTTGGCAATGCGCCGTATCGTCAGCCACATGCCGTATACGACGCCGAACCGCTCAATCGCCACCAGCGCATATTCGCTGCACGTCGGTACAAACCGACAACACGGCGGTTTGAGCGGGGACAGATAGTGACGATACCCCTGAATACACGCCAGCAATATTTTTTTCATCGCTTTATCACGCGGGCTCGTTTCCACAAGCCGACAATATCTTTTTCCGCTTCGGCATACGTCGACCGCGTCAACGGACTGCGACCGACCAATACCAACAAATACCCCTGTTGCAATCGGTGGCGATGCAAACGGTATACCTCGCGCATCAAGCGACGGGCTCGATTACGTTTGACTGCCGAACCGATTTTTTTGCCGGTGACAAAACCGATACGTGTCGATTGGCCCGCTTGCGGCAGGACATACAGCACCGCCCGCGACGACACACATACTTTGCCGCGGCGATACACATACCGAAACTCACGATTTTCGCGTATGCGATACTCTTTTTTGAGATCATTCATACTTTTCACCTTAGACAATAAGAACTTGGCCGAGGCCAAGTTCTCGCGTCGCCTCGTTTAGGCGGACAGTTTTTTTCTACCTTTTAATCTTCTTCTTTTGAGCACCATGCGGCCGCCTTTGGTTTTCATACGTTCGCGAAATCCGTGCGTACGTTTGCGCCACAATACGTTCGGTTGGTATGTACGTTTCATCTAGCCCACCTCCTTACTATATTTAACGGGTTTTCCGTTAGAATCGGACATTCACTCATAACAAAGTTATTATATTGAAAAACGGCCTGCATGTCAAACTTTTCCGTACGCTGCGACAAATTCCGTTCCGAATTCGCTTTCGCGCGCAACTTGCTGTATTAATTGTATAAATCGGTATTGTCCATTTTCAATTGCGCCGTTTTTTTAAATATTTTTTCTTTTCTATTGAAAACGCAATGCCGTTCCACTATAATAGTGAGAACTAACTTGTATAGGGGGGTATTTACTATGGACACTAAAATTTCTCGTTCCGCTTACATTGCCATAGGGCTGATGTTGTTTGCTTTATTCTTCGGAGCGGGCAACCTTATTTTTCCGGCATCTCTCGGACAACAAGCCGGGACCAATTTCCCGCTTGCCACACTCGGATTTCTGATTACCGGCGTGGGACTTCCGTTGCTGGGTGTCATTGCCATCGGCTACTCGGGCAGTCGCGATTTGCAAGATTTGGCCGGGCGGGTTCACCCTTGGTACGGTATCTTTTTTACCGTGTTACTCTACTTGACCATCGGACCATGCTTTGCCATCCCCCGTACAGGTACCGTATCGTATGAAATTGCCGTTCGTCCTTTCTTGGGCGGACAAGCCGACACGACCGAACTGGGACTGTTTCTTGCCGTGTTTTTCGTTATTTCGTGGTGGTTTTCCATTTCGCCGAGTAAATTGGTGGAACGGATCGGTAAGTTTCTGACACCTACATTATTATTGTTATTATTTATATTGATCATCCAATCATTGATTCATCCGATCGGTTTACCACAAACACCGACCGCTTTATATGCGACATCAGGGGGTGCCTTTGCACAAGGTTTTCTCGACGGATACAACACAATGGATGCGTTGGCCTCGTTGGTCTTCGGTATTTTGATTGTGAAGTCGGTCAAACAATACGGCGCGCAGCATGAAAAAGAAATCGCCGCCGCGACAATGAAGTCCGGTGTAGTGGCTGCCTTTTGTTTGGCGTTTGTCTATGTCTTTATTGCCAATATCGGTGCAACCAGCGTATCCGGTATCGGGTTACAAGAAACCGGTGCGCCGGTGTTGGCCTTGTCTACACAATACTATTTCGGTGCGCCGGGAACAACCATTCTCGCGTTCATCGTATTGCTCGCCTGTTTAACCACAAGCATCGGGCTGATTTCTTCCTGCGGATCGTATTTTTCGGAATTAATCCCGGCTCTTTCGTACCGGACCTGGGTAACGATTTTCTCCGTCTTTTCCGGATGTATCGGCATCATCGGGTTGTCGACCATTATTTCCGCAGCGATTCCGATTTTAATGTTTCTCTACCCGCTGACAATGGTCTTGATGGTATTGACCTTTGCCTCGCCTTACTTTAATCATCGGCGCGCGGTATACGCATGGACCATCGGTTTCACTTTAATTCCGTCCGTATGGGACGGTCTGCGTACGGCCGGCGTCGACTTGGCGGCACTCAACACCTTCGGCGTAACATATTTACCGTTATTTAACTACGGTCTCGGCTGGATCAGCTTTGCCGTGATCGGTTTTGTCATCGGCCTTTTGCATTGTCAATTGATCCGTAAATGATTCTTTCCCCCTTTGTCAGACAAAGGGGGTTTTTCTTTGGTCGATACTCCCTTCCCGTAAACAAGTCAAGAGACTGTCTTTCTTTCATTGAATAAGTATGTTACAATATTTCTGTACTACTTATCCACATAGTTATCCCCGCTCTCCACAGGACGCCAATACAAGATTTACACCTACTTTTTTGATTTATTCTATCTATTCACATACGCAAGGAGTGTATATGTTACCAAATGTGATTGACTTTTGGAAAATTGTACTGAGCCAATTAGCGCTTCGTATCGCCCCCGAATCCGTTGATTGGTTACGAACCAACGTGATCCCCTTGCATATCAACGATACAACACTGACATTGCAGGTGGCCAAACCCTTTCATAAAATCTGGGTGGAACAGACATTTTTGCAAGACATTGAAACCGTCGTTCGGGAAATGAACGGATCACCGCTGGCCATTACCCTGTTAACTCCGACCGACACGGAAACGGCAATATCAACATCGACAAACACGGTGGAGGAAGACCCTTCCGTACCGTTAACATCCGTCTCCTCGACATCGATTTTTACGGAAGCGGAACGAAAAAAATATTTGGCGCGTCTGCCGGAAGTGCCAACGAAACCGATTCCCCTAAAAAAGCCTTCCGTACAGCCAAACATACCGACCATCGATACACCTCCGATACCTTCCGTGTCCAAGCCGCCGTTGCAGACCGGTATTCCGATTAATCCGGAATACACTTTTGATAATTTTATTATCGGTACACCGAATCGAATGGCCTTTGCCAGTGCTCAAGCGGTCGCTAAATCTCCCGCACAACAACAAAATCCCTTTTTTATTTACGGCAAATCGGGATTAGGCAAAACACACTTGATGCACGCCATTTGTAACTATGTCCGTACCCACACGCCGGAAAAGAAAGTATTATTTTTAACCAGTGAACAATTTACCAACGATTTTATTTCTTCGCTGAGTAAGCGTGATATCAGTCTGAACCAACAATTCAGGGAAAAGTATCGGAACGTAGACTATTTATTGATTGACGATGTCCAATTTTTCGGGAAAAAAGACGGCACGCAGGAAGAATTTTTCCATACCTTCAACGAACTGTTAAATAACAGTAAACAGATCGTCATGACGTGCGACCGTTTACCGGAAGACATTGAAGAAATCGAAAACCGACTGACCAGTCGGTTCAGTTCTGGACTCGTTGTGGAAATCAAACCGCCGAATATTGAAATCCGCTCGGCTTATCTGCAACAAATGGCGCTGACGGAACATCTGCCATTGAGCCCGGACATCATTCAATTTGTCGCGGAACATTTTTATCAAAATATGCGTGATGTCGAAAAGGCTTTCAACCGCCTGTTGACCTATCATGCTATTGAACAACCGGGACACACAACGGATGAACCGCTTTCATTGGCACAGGCCCAAGAATATTTATCGGATTTGTTGCCGAAAAATAAACGGCAACCCTTGGATCCGAATATGATTATCGGAGAAATTGCCGTTTTCTATAAAGTGGACCGTAGAAAAATTCTCGGCAAATCCCGTCCCAAAAACATTGCAACGGCTCGACAAGTCGCCATGTATCTGTGTCGGGAATTGCTTGACTGGTCATTTACACAAATCGGTTCTTTTTTCAGCAGAGATCACACCACGATCATCTATGCATATGAAAAAATCACAAAAAAAATGAATACCGATCCGCAAACGAAACAGGAAATCAACCAAATTCTAACTATGCTCGGTGTGGAAAAAGAGGTATAAAATCAGTGAATAATATGTGGATAAACGGATTTGTACGTAATCTTTTCCGTTTTCGGTGAAAAAGGTGAATAAGTCACGACGGTTATCCACGAAGTTATCCGCGCCATTCACACGGCCACCGGCAAATACCTTTCACGGTTTTCAACATATCCACCGAGCCTACTAGTACTACTGCTCTTTTAAACGCTTTTCATTTTATTCAGTCGAATTACAGGAGGACAATATGCATATTCAAATTGAAACGGCACAATTACAGCGCGCATTGGATACAGTCAGTCGTGCCGCCGCATCTAAAATTGCAAATAATGATGATTTAGGTATTTTCTTTTCCGCGCACGATCAAGTGTTGGAAATTGAAGCAACGGACTATCTGATCGGAATTCATGTCGAAGTACCGGCAACCGTAGTAGAAAACGGAGATGTCGTGATTCGCGCACCGTATCTGATTGATTTGGTAAAAAAATTCAATGCCGATACGGTGACGATCCATACTGCCAAAGAAAAAGTGGTAACCGTTTCTTGCGGACAAAGTGAAAATGATTTGGTCATGGGTATGGCCTCGGAATTTCCTCGTTTGGAAACATTGGATCAAACGCAAACCGCAACGTTACCGAGTGATCAATTAAAAGACATGTATAATCAGACTCGTTTTGCGGTTGGCGGAGATAATCAACGTGCCATCTTTACGGGAATTTTATTGGAAGCGGACGGTCGTTGTGCACGCATGGTGGCAACGGATACACATCGTCTGGCTTGTCGTGAAGTGGATCTTGCGCAAGAGATTGCCCGACCGATTTCGTTGGTTATTCCGGAAAAAGTATGGTCGGATTTGATTCGGTTGTTGCCGACGGAAGATGTTATTCCGGTAACGATTCATTGGTTCCGTTCAAAAGTGGCTTTTTCCTTTGCCAATGTGTACTTTGTCGCGTCGTTGATTGAAGGCGAGTTTCCGGATTATCAGCGGGTTTTCCCGTCGTCATTCCAAGCCAAAGCAAAAATTGATCGGCGGGCATTGACGTCGGCATTGGAACGGGCCTCGTTAATTGCACGGAATATGACCTATCGCACCGTTACTTTGAAATGGGGCGACAATCAGTTGGAAACAAGTGTGATGAGTACGGAATACGGCAGCATGGAAGAAACCATTCCGTGTGAATATGAAGGAGATACGCTGGAAATCGTATTTAACTGTTTTTATTTACTCGATATTTTAAAACATTCCTACGGGGATACGGTCACATTGCATATGTTGTCGAACGGGCCGATGTTGGTAGAACAAGAACAGGATGAATTGTATCGTTATATCGTTACGCCGATGAGAGGAAACTGATGAAACGCGTAGAGATTACAACACCGACAATTGCACTGGACCAGTTGCTGAAGTATGAGGGAATTGTCGGCTCCGGCGGTGCGGCGAAACAGTTGATTTTGGACGGTGATATATGGGTGAACGGAGCACCGTGTACCGTTATTCGGAAAAAATTAACGGCGGGAGATCGGATTGATATTCCCGATGTCGGGAGTTTATTGTTAGTCCGGGCCTCTGATGAAGATTAATTCGTTGCATGTCGTCAATTTTCGTAAATATAAAAAGCAAACATTTACGTTTGACGGTCCGATGACATTTATTCACGGTCCGAACGGCGGTGGAAAAACCTCCGTTTTGGAAGCGTTATATATGGCATCGGTCGGAAAATCACCGCGGACCAATCGGGATACCGTGGTGATTTCGCATGCACAGGAAAGTGCGGCGGTCAATGTCGATTTTGTGCATCGTGACGTGGCACAACGAGTGAAAATCAAAATCTATCGGCAGCAACGTAAAGAAATGATGTTGAATGATACGCCGGTCAGGCAAAAAGAATTGGTTGAAACATTACAAACGGTCTTTTTCGGGCCGGATGACATTCAACTTGTCAAAGGCAGTCCGCAGCAGCGCCGGCGATTTTTGGATTTATCGTTGTCTCGGGTGAATCCGTTATATTATGATGCATTATTACGGTATAACCGGGTTTTGGCACAACGAAACCGTTGCTTGAAAACAGGAGAAGAAAGCAGTGCTTACGGGTGGGATGAGCAACTGGCACAGCAGGCGGCATACATTACGGCGGAACGGATCCGTTCGATGAAAGAATGGAATCGTCGCTTACGAACTATCGGCAGTGAGATCAGTGCCGCCGATATTAATTTGGAATTGGTTTATACCCGTCTGTATACCAAGGATGACGACTGTAGCGCGGAATTGTACCGTACTTTGTTGGCACAGACGCGTGAGCGGGACAGCCGTTACGGATATACTTCCGTCGGTCCGCATCGGGGCGATTGGTCGATATTGCGGGAAACATGGGATGTTGCACAATACGGTTCGCAAGGGGAACAGCGTTTGGCGATATTGGCGCTGAAACTGTGTGAAGTTGATTTTTTACAGGAGCAAACAGGCGAGTCGCCGATTTTATTGCTTGATGATGTATTAAGTGAATTGGACGGTGACCGCCGGACTGCATTTTTACATTGGATTCACACGCATCGGATACAGATGATCATGACAGGTACGGACATACCGCAGGAGTTGACAGGAGACGTGCAATACATGAAGTTGGACGGTGATGAACATGAGTAAGTGGGAAGATACCGGTCACATTATCGGCGAATTGATGAAACAGTTGTCCGATACGCCGCGCGGTCGCTTGGAAAACGGACGACGGTTATGGAGAGATACCGTCGGTGCGGTACTGTCTTCTCATTCGATTGTCGGTGTCGTGCGCGACGACGGAAAATGGGTGATCTATACGGAAAATTCCGCCTGGATGCAGGAATTGTTCATGCAGAAAAGAAAGCTGATTCAAAAGCTGAATGATATGGCGGGAGAGACGGTCGTCAGTGAAATTGAATTCAAGGCTGGACAAATGCCGGTATCGTCGGCAGTTCGTTTCTCGTCGATAGAGAAGGAAGAACCCTTGCCGTCATTGACACCCGATCAGGAAGAAGAGGTGGCGACGCAATGTGAGGATATTCCCATACCGGAATTGCGAACGGCGATCGGTCAATTACGTCGACGGCAACTGCAGTTGGACCAAGCCCGTCTCGGGGCGGGTTGGCAACCGTGTGAATATTGTCAGGCGCTGACGGATTGTAAAGACCGGATTTGCGATCGTTGTCGGGCCCGTTTACAACAGGAACAACATCGACAATTATTGCAATTTCTCGTTCGGCATCCGGCCGCGGAGTATGACGAAGTGCGCCGCACGTTGCCGGTACTCGAGAAAGAATACGAAGAAGCTCGGCATTACTTGATTCATCGGACCTTGGACCGGGTTTGGCACCGGCAGGAAACGGACGAAGAACAATGGCTGTTGGTACGATTGCTAACCCGCCTGGACGGAGATAAGTTGACCGTTGCGCACAAGGAGAATTTGATTAACAAATTGAACAGAAAGAAACCGACGGATGAATCGCAAAATTACTAAATAGGCCTAAAAATGCGAAAAAATGAACGCGGTTATCTGGGAAGTAATTAGTTGATATAAAATGCGTATAAAGTGCAAATTTTGTTAATTTTATGATTTTGTAGTATAATTGTATTACATAATCACTATACAGAGACGAGGAATGGACATGCCAGATCAGCAAAAAACAGGCTTGTATGATGCGAAAAACATACAGGTGTTGGAAGGATTGGAAGCGGTACGGAAACGTCCGGGGATGTATATCGGCGATACGTCGTCGCGCGGGTTGCATCATTTGGTGTATGAAGTCGTCGACAACAGTATTGATGAAGCGTTGGCCGGATTTTGTACTCATATTGAGATCACGGTACATGCCGATAACAGTGTTACCGTTGTCGATAATGGCCGCGGGATTCCGGTCGATATGCACAAGACGGGACGTCCTGCGATTGAAGTCGTACTGACGGTTCTGCATGCGGGCGGTAAATTCGGCGGCGGCGGGTATGCGATCTCCGGCGGGTTGCACGGGGTCGGCGTGTCCGTCGTTAATGCCTTGTCCGAATGGCTCAAGGTGGAAGTTCGCCGTAATCACAAATTGTATACGATCGGATTTGCACGGGGCAAAATAACGGAACCGTTGACGGAGCATCCCGATGACGGCGGTGAAACGGGAACAACGGTGACGTTCCTGCCGGACAAAGATATTTTTGAAGACGTAACGTATTCCTATGAAACATTGTCTGTTCGTCTACGTGAATTGGCCTTTTTGAATAAAGGTATTTCCATTACGCTGAAAGATGAGCGCGCAGGCAAGGAAAAACAGGACGTTTATCACTATGAGGGCGGCTTGGTCTCCTTCGTTTCGTATCTCAACGAGAACAGAGAGCCGATTCAGCAGCGTATCGTTGACTTTGAAGGGGAAAAAGACGGCGTGATTGCCGATATTGCACTGCAATATCATGACGGTTTCAATGAAAATATTTATACTTTTGCCAATAATATCAATACGATTGAAGGCGGTACGCATTTATCCGGATTTCGTGCGGCATTGACCCGGGTGGCCAATGAGTACGGTCGTAAGATGGGTATCATCAAGGAAAATGAAGAAAACCTCTCCGGGGAAGATGTGCGTGAGGGGTTGACGGCGGTTGTCAGCGTAAAAGTACCCAATCCTCAATTTGAAGGGCAGACAAAAACAAAGCTCGGCAACAGTGAAGTCAAGGGTATTGTCGATACGATCGTGTCGGAAGGCTTGCGCGTTTATTTTGAAGAAAATCCGGCGGACGGCAAGCGGGTCATTGAAAAGGCCATTCTGGCCGGTCGGGCGCGGGAAGCGGCCCGTAAAGCGCGGGAACTGACTCGTCGGAAAAATGCCTTGGAGATCTCCAGCCTGCCGGGAAAATTGGCCGATTGTTCCGAACGGGATGCATCACTGACCGAAATTTATATTGTCGAAGGCGACAGTGCCGGCGGCTCGGCCAAAACCGGTCGTGATCGTCGTTTTCAGGCGATTTTGCCGTTACGCGGGAAAATCATCAATGTCGAAAAAGCGCGGTTGGATAAAATTCTCGGCAATGCGGAAATTCGTTCCATGATTACCGCATTCGGTACGGGGATCGGTGAAGAATTTGATGTCAGTAAATTACGGTATCACAAAATCGTTATCATGACGGATGCCGACGTCGACGGGGCGCATATCCGTACGCTGCTGTTGACGTTCTTCTATCGCTATCTGACACCGTTGATTACGGAAGGATATGTATATATCGCGCAACCGCCGCTCTATCAATTACGTAAGGGTCGCAGCAAGTGGTATTTGTACAGTGATGACGAGCTCAATGAAAAATTGGAAGAAACGGGTCGTGAAAATATCACGGTACAACGGTATAAAGGTCTCGGTGAAATGGATCCGGAGCAGTTGTGGGATACGACGATGAATCCGGAGCATCGGACACTGCTCAAAGTGAAATTGGAAGATGCGATTCAGGCGGATCATATCTTTACCGTATTGATGGGTGATAAAGTCGAACCGCGGCGACAATTTATTCAAAGTAATGCCAAGAACGTTACGAATTTGGACTTGTAATGTCACAGCACGGACCAACTCTCTTGATCGGTATTTCGATCAAGAGAGTTTTTTTGTTGTAGAGATCAAAGAAAATCATCGGAGTAAAAAGAAAATCAATGATAAATACGCATAAAATCAAGATGATTTCCTAAAAACACAAGAAATATCAATTTTTATCTGATCAATGTTGAAAAATAAATCAGAAGTGCTATACTTTACCTATTACTATTGCAAAAGAAGGTGAACGCACGATGGAGGATAACAAAAAGGAGACGGCGGCACCGCCGAAGTTGAAACGCAGTCTGAAAGCACGCCATATGAATATGATTGCATTGGGCGGTACGATCGGTACGGGACTGTTTGTCGCCGGCGGTGAAACCGTATCGCAGGCCGGCCCGGGCGGCGCGTTACTGGCGTATGCATTTATCGGTATCATGGTG
The DNA here is from genome assembly GCA_947254705.1 of uncultured Veillonellaceae bacterium. Lineage (GTDB taxonomy): Bacteria > Bacillota > Negativicutes > Veillonellales > Negativicoccaceae > CAMCNU01. Next base: position 30,721 of record CAMYCX010000001.1, on the reverse strand, counting down.
TATTTTTTGATGACCGGTCTGGGAGAAATGGCAACGTACATGCCGGTATCCGGCTCATTCGGTACGTATGCGTCCAGATTTGTTGATCCCGCATTCGGGTTTGCGCTCGGTTGGAACTATTGGTTTAACTGGGCCATCACATTGGCGGCGGAGTTGGTGGCGGGAGCATTGATTATGAAGTACTGGTTTCCCGATACGCCGTCCATCCTATGGAGTGCATTGTTTCTGACGATTATCTTTGTACTCAACTTTTTATCGACACGGTCCTACGGCGAGAGTGAATTTATCTTTGCGGGGATCAAGGTATTCACGGTATTGGTGTTTTTGTTTGTCGGTACGATGCTGATTTTGGGCGTGGGCGGTCAGTCGCCGGGAACGGTTAACTGGACGGTCGGTGATGCCCCGTTTGTCGGCGGTTGGGGTGCGATACTCGGTATCTTTATGATTGCGGGGTTCTCTTTCCAAGGAACGGAAATGCTGGGCGTGGCGGCCGGCGAATCGGAAAATCCGGAAAAGAGCGTACCGAAAGCGGTTCATTCCATTTTTTGGCGGATCTTGCTGTTTTACTTGGGCGCGTTTACGGTAATCGGCTTCCTGATTCCGTATACGGATCCGAATTTACTTAACAGTTCCGTGGAAAATATCTCGATCAGTCCGTTTACCTTGGTCTTTGAACGATTCGGTTTGCCGTCGGCGGCGACCGTGATGAATATGGTTATTTTGACCGCGGTACTGTCTGCAGGGAACTCCGGACTGTATGTATCGACGCGTATGTTGTATGCGTTGGCGGCGGAAGGTAAAGCGCCGAAGATGTTCTTGAAAGTCAACAAGCGCGGTGTTCCGGCCAATGCGTTGTTTGCTACCGTTATTTTCGGTGCGGCGGCATTTATCACGAGTTTAATCGGTGACGGAGTGGCGTATAACTGGCTGGTCAATATCAGCGGTATGGCCGGATTTATTACATGGGTCGGCATCGCCATCAGTCAGTATCGGTTCCGCAAAGCTTTTGCGTATCAAGGACATGATTTATCCGAGTTGCCGTATCGGGCCTCGATGTACCCGTTCGGACCGCTCTTTGCGTTGGTAGTCTGCCTCTTTGTCATGGCCGGACAGAACTATTCCGCATTTACGGGAGAAACGATCGACTGGTATGGCGCCAGTGTTGCGTATATCGGAATTCCGGTGTTTTTAGCGGTATACTTCTGGTATAAGATGAAACATCATACGACATTGATTCCGTTGGAACAAGTGGATCTGAATCGTCATTTGGACGAATGATTATGAAAAAACAGAAAAAGACATCTTCCTGTGAAGGTGTCTTTTTTGTGTGTAAATGAGAAAACACAAAACGAACAAAACAATGTTTATAAATAATAGCAATTCCCTTTTCTTTAGGGTATAATGAGTCTAATCAGACGGGAGGGATACCGTGAAAAAGTTCGGAGTATGGTTGATGGTTGTGATGTGCCTGACGGTACTCGTCGGTTGCGGCAGCACGACACAAACGAAAGACAAAATTATACCGCGAGTGAAAACCGAGACGGTCGGGCGGGCAGCAGAGGATGCGGTCGATACGTTTTCGGGTACGATCCACGGGCGCAGTGAAGCCCCGCTGGCGTTTTCGCTCGGCGGCAAAATCGTGGCTCGGTATGTACAGGCGGGCGATGTAGTAGAGGCGGGTACGCCCTTGTTCCGGTTGGACGACAAGGATGCGTCGGAGCAAGTCATTGCGGCTCGCGGGCAGTTGGAAGCGGCCACGGCACAGTTGAACTTGGCGGAAAGTACATTCGGACGGATGTCGCAATTGTACAGTGCCAATGCCATCAGTGCGTTGCAATTGGACCAGTCACGCAATACGAAGGAGTTGGCGGCGGCGCAGTATCGGCAGGCAAATGCCGCGTATGAACGGGCCTTGAATCAGGAGTCGATGACGACGCTTAAAAGTGAGCATGCAGGTATCGTCGGCGCGACGTTGGTCGATGTGGGGCAGGTCGTCGGTGCGGGTACACCGGTAGCGGTCGTGGTTGATATGAGCGAACCGGAAGTGTGGATTTCACTGACGGAGCAGAATTTGCATCGGTATGAAGTCGGTCAGACGGCAGATGTTACGCTGTGGTCACGCCCCGGACAGACGTGGACGGCAACGGTACGTGAGATTGCGCCCGCGCCGAACCGATCCACGGGCACGTATGATGCCAAGTTGCGATTGGCGACACCGTTTGACGGTGAGGTCGGCATGACGGCCAAAGTGACGTTCCGGACGGCAGAGGGCGAAGTCATGACGGTGCCGATCTCGGCGCTTGCCCAGCAGTCGGAGACACCGTCCGTATGGGTGGTGCGCGCAGATACGGTTCATCTCGTACCGATCACGATCGGCGCCACGCACGGTGAACGGGTAGAGGTGCGTACCGGTTTGCATGAGGGAGATGTCATTGTCATTGCCGGAACGCAGCATTTGTATGAAGGTGCCAAGGTACGGGTATGAAACGGTTTAATTTAGCGCGGTGGGCGGTCGGATACCGATCCATCGTATACTTCTTCGTTGTGGCGATACTCATCGGCGGTATTTACAGTTTTATGGAACTGGGCCGTCGGGAGGACCCCGATTTTACGATTCGGCAGATGGTCGTCACGGCGGTGTGGCCGGGGGCGTCCGCGGATCAAATGACCGCACAGGTGACGGATAAATTGGAGGAGAAACTCCAGGACACGCCGGGGCTCGATATGATTCAGAGCTATACGCACGGCGATCGGACGGTCATCTATGTTTGGTTGAAAGAAGATTTGCCGCAGGACCGGATTCGACCGACTTGGACGGAAGTACGAAATTTGGTCGGTTCCGTCTGGCGGGAATTGCCGAAAGGGGTACACGGTCCCTTCTTCAACGATCGCTTTGATGATGTCTTCGGATCGATTTATGCCATTACGGGCGATGATTATTCCGAGGAAGAAAAGCGTGTTTATGCGGAACAAATTCGTCGTGATCTGTTGCAGATCGAAGACGTACAAAAGGTAAACCTCGTCGGTGTCCGTCAGCCGACGGTCTATGTGGAAATGGATGAAGCGAAGTTGGCGGCACTCGGTATTGATCCGCGAATGTTGTTTCAATTGTTACAGCAACAGGGAACCTTGATGCCGGCAGGGACGATACAGACGGAAAATAATCGCATTTCACTGCGGGTGACGGGACTGCTTGACGGTGCCAAGGCCGTAGAAAACATGACGGTTCATTTGGGAGAGCGGTCATTTCGATTGGGAGAGATCGCCACAGTGCGGGAAGGGTATCGCGAACCGAAAGAACCCCAAATGTATTTCAACGGCAAGGAAGCCATCGGTATTGCGGTATCGATGAGTCCGGGGGGTAATATATTGCATCTGGGCAAGGCCCTGGATGAACGTATTGCCCATTGGCAGTCCGAGTTGCCGTTGGGCTTGGCCATCGGAGAAGTGGCCCATCAGCCGCATGTGGTGAAAAAGTCCATTAATGAATTTACCAGTTCGCTGTTTGAAGCGATTATCATCGTTCTTGCGGTGAGCTTTATGACGCTCGGCGTGCGATCGGGGGCGGTAGTGGCGTTGTCCATTCCGGTCGTGATCGCGGGAACGTTTATCCTGATGAAATGGCAGCATATCGACTTGCAAGTCGTATCGCTCGGGGCGTTGATTATCGCCTTGGGGTTGCTGGTCGACGATGCGATTATCGTTATTGAGATGATGCAGCGTAAGCTGGAAGACGGATATGAGCGGGTCGCGGCTGCGACCGCGGCGTATGAGGAAACCGCCTTTCCGATGTTGACGGGGACGTTGATCACGGCGGCGGGATTTATTCCGATCGGGTTGTCGACAGGGGTGGTATCGGAGTATACGAGCAGTCTGTTTTCCGTGACTTGTATTGCGTTGGTATTGTCGTGGATTGTATCCGTGCTGGTGAGCCCCGTACTGGGATACAGTCTGATCCGTTTACCGGAAGAATCGACGAAACGAGGACGCTGGCAAGCATTTCAAGAAGAGTTATATCGCCGTTTTCGGGCCGGGTTGGAATGGACACTGCGGCATCGACGCGTAGTCGTATTGGCCACAGTGGGAGTGTTTATTCTTTCCGTACTCAGCTTCCCGTTGTTGAAAAAAGAATTTTTCCCCGCCTCGGTACGGCCGGAGTTGGTGGTGGAAACGGAGCTTCCTTTCGGGGCATCGATCGGAGCGACGGAGCGGGAGCTCAAACGCTTGGAGTCGCATTTTGACGGAGACTCGCGGGTAACATCGATCGTTTCGTATGTCGGCCAAAGCTCGCCGCGGTTCATTTTACCGTTGCTGCCGTCGCCGCCGAAAGACAATTATGCCCAATTAGTCATTACGGCAACGGATGCGGAGACCCGGGTGAAAGTCCATCGCGACTTGGAACGGATTTTACAAGAAGAATTTCCTGATTTACGGGCCAATATTCGCTTGATTCAGGTCGGACCGCCGGCGGCGTATCCGGTGATGATGCGCTTGACGGGGCCGGATATCAAGACGTTGACGAAATTGGCGAGAGAAGGAACGGAGATCATTCGCTCTTCGCCGCAAATCAGTCGGGCGGAAATGAACTGGCCGCAGGAGATGCCGAGTGTACGGGTCGATATCCAACAGGACAGCGTCCGTCGGCTCGGTATTGATAACTACGCGGTGGCGGCGGATCTCTATGCGAAGCTGTCCGGCGTGGAAGTGGCGCAGGCGATGGAAGGCGATCGTCTGGTACCGATCGTTTTTCGCTTGGCGGATACCGGTTCACAGCGATTGTCGGAATTGGAACAGATGCCCATTCACATCGGCGGCGGACGGTATGTCCCGCTCGGACAGATGGCGACATTGTCGCTCGTGAATGAAAATGCGACGATATGGCGACGCAACTTGGAGCCGTGCATTACCTTGCAGGCGGATACCATCGGTGAAGAGCCGGGAGATTCCGTCACGGAAGGATTGTATGAAAATGAGTTGCGGGCGTTCCGTGAGTCGCTTCCGCCGGGATATGCGCTTGCTTATGACGGTACGACGGAGCGGAGTCATCTTTCGATGGAGTCGATTACCAAAGTCATGCCGATTATGGTGTTTGTGATTTTGGCGCTGCTCATGTTCCAACTCAAACATTTGCGTTTGATGGTACTGGCGGCCATGACCGCGCCGCTCGGGTTGATCGGGGCGATACTGGCGTTGCAGATAACACGTTATCCGCTCGGGTTTGTTGCCGTGTTGGGAATCATTTCGCTCGGCGGCATGCTGATCCGCAATTCGATTATTTTGTTGGATCAGATCGAGAAACACCGTGCCGCAGGTGAAGAGGTGTGGGAAGCGGTGATCGATTCGACCTTGCTGCGCTTCCGTCCGATCATGCTGACGGCGATGGCGGCGGTGTTCGCAATGATTCCGTTGATGCGTTCTTACTTCTGGGCGCCGATGGCCTTTGCGCTGGGCGGCGGCTTATTGGTCGCTACGGCATTGACGCTGGTATTCTTACCTGCCCTGTATGCGTGGGTCTATGATGCTGAAGAACCCGATTCTTCGCACTGAAACATAAATGAACGCAAAAAAGACTTCATCAAATGATGAGGTCTTTTTTGACGGATACGATACCGACCGGAATAGGGTTTCACAAAATGAATCACCGCAATTAACAACACCGTCGAAAATTGAAATGACATATATATGAACGGCCGTTATCGTACCCTTACTTTCATTATAGAAGAAGACGATCGATTTGGCAATCAATCCTCTTCTTCCGTCGTTTCTTGCGGAGGCGGCGGTGTTCGTGTAACCAGCACCTTGTCGATACGGAAGTTGTCCGTGTCGACCACTTCAAAGGTAAAGTCCTCATAGGTAATCGTATCCGCCTCTTTCGGCAGATAGCCGCACAGGAAGATGACAAACCCGCCGAGGGTTTTGTAATAATCCTCGCCTTCTTTCGGCAGTAAGGTGTGAATTTGGAAACATTGCTTGAATTCTTCAATTGGCAGCAGACCGTCAATTAACCACGAATCGGCGGATCGACGCACAATTCGGTTGCGTTCGGCCAGACGCTCATGGACACTGGCGGGAATCGTTCCGATGATTTCTTCCATAATATCGTTGAGTGTAATCAAGCCTTCCGGCGCGCCGTACTCATCCAGGATAATGGCTTCGTGGGCACTGTGAATGCGGAATAAATCAAGCGCTTTGTTCAGTGTCAGCGTTTCCGGAATGTAGAGCGGTGTCTGCGTGCGACGGCGAATCAAATCGTTCCATGACCGTTGCGGATATCGCAGACGGTCGACGAGCAAATCCTGTACCCGTACCAGACCGCGGAAATCGTCCAATGATTCATAGCCGACCGGCAATCGGGTATGACGTGTTTCGATAATGAGTTGCTCCAGCTCCGTTTCGTCCGTGGCCAAGTCGAGCCATAGCAGTTGCGGACGCGCGGTCATGATATTTTCCGCCGGAATATCATTCAAGCGGAAAATACGGTCGATCAACTCCGGTTCTTTCGCGTCAAATGTTCCCAGCTGTGCGCCCTGACGCAGCAGAAAACGAATTTCTTCTTCACTGACCGGCTGTTCATCGACAATCCGAATACCGAGTATCCGCAGTACCAGCCCCGTCGATGCGGACATGAACCAGATGATCGGCGTATTGATCCTGGCAAACAGCGACATCGGTCGCGCAACCGCCATCGTTACCGCTTCCGGCGCATTGATGGCAATCCGTTTCGGTACCAACTCACCGAGAATCAAAGTAAAATACGTGACCCCCGACATAATAATCAATAAGCTGAGTGCCTGTGCGTATGCCGTCAGTCCGTCGATACGGGCAATTTGCTCGGCCAACGGTTCGGCCAGCGTCGAGGCCCCGATCATCCCCGTAATGACACCGATCGCGGTAATGCCGATCTGAATGGTCGAGAACAGACGGTTCGGGTTTTGCGCAATATCCAATGCGGCCTGTGCGGCGGCGGAGCCGTTGTCCGCTTCCCGTTGCAAGCGTAGTTTTTTGGCACTGACGACGGCAATTTCCGTGGCGGAAAATACACCGTTCGCCAAAATCAGTACAAATAATAAGATCAGTTGCCACCCGGGGTGATCGCTATCCATAGTCACACTCCTCTTTTGTTTTATCAGTATATAATACACACAGTATAGCATATTGCCCGCAAGGATAAAAAAGGAAATCATCGTACAAGAGAGAATACTATTAAGTAGAGAGTATGGCAGTGAGCAAAAGGAGGATATGATGAAACAACCGTTACCGATTGATACGTACAGCCTGACGATCAGTGAATTGTTACATGAAGTTTGTGTTGAGCTTCTGGACGGGCAGGACATGCTCGATGATTTGCGGGCGGAAAAAGAAACCGTTACGGACGGACAAGAAGAAACGGTTCGGGCGTATTCTTTTGCGGAAGAACAGATCCGCATGCGGATGGAACGCTATCGCGAACTGGGGGATCGGGTCGATGAAATCATTCAGTTGTATGATGAATTGCAGGATGAATTGTACGGAGATACGGAGGACGCTGACGACGAGATTGAAGAGCTTCCGTACGATACGTTCCTTCACGAATACGGAACGGACGAAGGCTGCGAGGAAGATTGCGATTGCGACTGCGACTGTTGCGACGATCACCATGGCGAACGTGAGGAAGACTGTGATTGCGACTGCGATTGCTGCATCGATCATCACGACATGGTGAACGCGAAGAAGAAAGATAAAAAGAAAGAAAAGAAAAAAGCGAAGAAAACAAAAAAAGACAAGAAAAAGAAGAAAAAATAAGGCGGTAAAGAAAAACTCCCTTGGCTCGAAAGATGACCCGAGCCAAGGGGGGGTTGTCGTTTACAGATGATGAGCGCATTGTAATAATATTTGTAATGAGAATAAGTAAATTTTATTAAGTTTGATAACCGTTTTTTAATTTTTGTTAACAAATAGTAATAACATCACTTGTGAAATGTTTTTTAATAAATTTTTTTGATAAAAGTATTGCATTATATATCGGGGAGGAGTATAATCATTTTAGCCTAGGCAGTAAACAATAGTATAAGTCATTATAGTTAACGAAAATATATCGTTACAGTTTTGACGGAGAGGAAGTTGGTGACATGAGTTCGAATAAAAATTTTCTCGGGTTGCGTGACATTGTATTAATGAATGTCGTTGCAATTTTGAGTCTACGCCAAATACCTAATGTTGCGGTATACGGTGCATCATCTATGATTTTGTGGGTGTTGGCGGCGGCGTGTCTGTTTGTCCCGTTAGCAATGGTGTGCGGTGAGTTAGCAACAGGGTGGCCGAAGAACGGCGGGATTTTTGTTTGGGTGAAAGAAGCCTTTGGGCCTCGAGTCGGTTGGTTTATTGTTATTTGTTTTCTGTTTTCGTGCGTTTTGTTTTTCCCTTTAATGCTACAGTTCGGGGTTTCCGCGATTGCGTTCGTCATTTCTCCTGAATTGTCGGAAAATCAAAGTTTTATCGGTATTACTTCGATTGTGATTTTCTGGATTTTGGCATTTATGAATATGCGAGGGATGAAGTGGACAAAAATTATTAATAATGTCAGCGCTTGGTTCGGTGTGTTCTTGCCTGCCGGAATCATCGTGTTGTTGGCCGGAATTTGGCTAGCAACAGGAATGCCGATGAGTACGAATTACTCACGCTTTGAAAGCTGGATTCCTGACCTGACCGAATGGGATAATATAGTATTTTTGTCCAGCATGATGTTTGCGTTTGCGGGTCTGGAAGTATCTGCTATGATTGCGGGTCAAACGAAAAATCCGCAACATGATTTTCCGCGAGCAATGTTAGTATCGGCGATTGTAATTGTTTCGATTTATATGGTGGGAACCTTTGCTATTAATACGTTATATCCGGCAGAAGAAACGAATATCGTAACCGGAATCATGCAAGCAATGGGAGCCGCCGGAGAATACTTAGGTGCACCGTGGTTGCTTTCCGTAATTGCGGCATGCATGTTTATAGGGGTGTTGGGCCAGGTAAATTCATGGCTGGTAGGACCGATCTATATGTTGCAAGAGGCATCCCGTGAAGATAATCTTTTGGGAGAAAAAATCAGTTCATTGGATCCGAAGTATGAAACTCCGGTATATGCTATCAAAATAGAAGCGATTGTCGTGACGGTATTGTGTTTGTCAACATTTATTTCTCCATCTGTGGCAGCAGCATATTGGACATTAACGGCTTTGACGACGTTGGATTATTTTGTTCCGTATCTGTTCATGTTTGCCGCATATGTGGTGCTTCGTAAGAATAAGCCGGACGTATATCGCTCGTTTAAGATTCCGGGTACGATATTGCCGATTTTGATGCCGTTGTTAGGATTTTCTTCAATTGCATTTGCAGTGTTCTTGGTTTTCATTCCACCGGCGCAAGTTGATTTGGGGAACTACGGTGTGTACTTAGGACAGATGATCGGCGGTATTATCCTGGCGCTGTTCATTTCTGAATACACATATAAACGGGCGCAAAAGCGCAATGCTTTATCTAAGAAAGGAGAAGCATGATGTATAAGCCTCAATTAGTGATCGATTTGGGTAAGTTGGAAGATAATGCAAGAGTAGAAAAACAAGAGCTTGCTTCCCATGGCGTGGAAGTGATGGCGGTCAATAAAGTCTTTGATGGTTGTGTTGAAACGGCAAAGGCGGTGTATGACGGCGGGATTTCGGTCATTGCCGAATCTCGGGTATATAATCTGAAAAAGATTCGGGACATCGGCTGCACAACATGTTTACTACGCAGTCCCTGTTTGAGTGAAATTCCGGATGTAGTGAAATATGCAGACATCAGCTTGAACTCAGAAGAGGAGGTTATTTTAGCGCTGGCAGAAGAAGCGGCGCATCAAAACAAAAAACATGCAATTTTGCTGATGGTGGATATGGGTGATTTACGGGAAGGCGTTTGGTTTGAAAAAGAAGATGAAATATGTCGCTTGGTGACATTGATTGATCGGACGCCCTCGTTGACGTTGTATGGTTTGGGAACAAATTATAACTGTTACGGGACTGTTATGCCGACAGTGAAGAATAGTGATGATTTTGTGGCATTGGCACAACGGATACAGGAAAAAACCGGCGTAAAAATCAGTCGACTTTCTGCGGGTAACTGTACAAGCTATCATTTGATTGATAAAGGAGTCTGGAATCCGGGGTTGAATCATTTGCGGATTGGCGGATTGCATGAGTTTGGTATCGAATATGTGGATATGAAATATTTGGATCAATACCATCATTCGAAAAAGCCGATTGATAAGGCAGTCTCTGATTTGTATGTGTTACGTGCGGAGATTATTGAGTTGAATGCCAAACCGACAGTTCCTGTAGGGGAATTGGGAGTAGATGCATTTTTGCAAAAGAAAGAGTTTGAGGATCGAGGAACTCGCAAACGTGCGTTATTGGCATTTGGGCGTCAAGATGTACCGGTTGAAAACTGTACGCCCTGTGATGATCAGATCAGTGTGCTTGGCCAAACCAGTGATCACACCATTGTAGATATCGAAGATTGTGATCACTCGTATGCGTTGGGAGATTACATTGAGTTTGAGCTTGACTATACCGGATTGCTTGCAGCATGTCAGACTAACGGTGTGGTTAAAAAATTTATTTCAAAAGACTAATTAAGGAGGCGGGAATAATGGATCAAATTTTGGAACGTTTTAACGGATTGCGTAAGGATTTGGTAAATAACGATCGTCGTTTTACCGAAAAAGATGGTAAGCTGTTTTTTGACGGAGCGGATTTGGAAGCCATCGCTCGTCAATACGGAACGCCGCTGTATGTGTATTCGGAAAAAGAAATTGACCGGAATTTACAGGAAATCAAGGATGCATTTGCATCGTATCCGAATACAAAGATTTTCTATGCGTCAAAAGCTTGTTCGGTAATGGAAATTTTGCGCAGCATCAAAAAAACAGGCGTATGCGCAGAAGCCAACTCGTTATATGAAGTAAGAAAATGCTTGGAAATCGGTTTCAAAGGCGATCAAATTGTTTTCAACGGTGTGGTTAAAAAACCAGAAGATTTGGAATTTGCAATTGACAACGAGCTGTATCTTATTAATGTTGACAGTATACATGAGTTGGACGTGATCGATGAAATTTCGCGCCGCTTGAAAAAGACCGCGAACGTATGTGTTCGTGTGGAACCGAACGTGCCTTCCGCTACGCATGCCGGTCTGGTGACAGCGTATCATGCTAAATCAGGGATTGATTTGGAACAGGCAGAAGGTGTTTGCAAGCGGATTTTGGAAATGCCTTATGTAAAATTAAAAGGTTTACATATGCATGTAGGGGATCAGGTGCCGGAATCGGATCCATTCCGTAAAGCAACTCGGGTTTTAGTAGAAGAATCCATGCGTTTGGAAAAAGTATTGGATTATAAGTTTGAGCTGATCAATGTCGGCGGCGGTATTCCTACTCCGTATAAATATGATGAAGAAAACGGAAATCCCTTGGAAGACAATATGTATCCGGGAATTACTGCGCAAGACTTTGCGGATGCAATCATTTCCGAAGTAAAGAAATGGCGTGAAGATATCGAAATTTGTCTCGAACCGGGTCGTAAAGTTGTCGGCTCTGCTGCGGTGATGTTGACAGAAGTATGTTTAGACAAGAGAAAAACAAATTATGATGTCAACGGAAATGTAGAACGTCATGTGGACTGGAAGTTTATTGATGCCGGTTACAATGTGTTGTCGGATGCACAACATTACGGTTGGTTCTTCTATGTTTACAATGCATCGCAGGTTGGACAGTCGCATGATCATTATTTCAAACTGGCAGGTCCGCTTTGTGATGGTGGAGATTATTACCATTATGGCATTAAAGGAGAAGAATATTTGCTTCCGGAAAAAACAAATCTGAAGGATATTCTGGTATTCCTGGACGCCGGTGCATATACGATTGAAAGCCAAACTGTATATAACAATCGTCCTCGGACGGGAGTTGTATTGATTACGAAAGAAGGAGAAGTGAAGTTGATTCGTAAGGAAGATACTTACGAGGATATGGTTAAGTACGACGTGTACTGATCGGGCATTTCTCTGTAGTAGGGGTGGGGGACAGGCAAATGCCTTGTCCCTCTTTTCCTTTCTGCAATAATTAACGGGTTATCTCAACAGGGGAGGAAACAATGACTGGGAAACCTGCAAAAAAAATGAATGTTTGGCAATTAACGATGTTGACCGCGGCGAATATGTTGGGAGCAGGGATTATTATGTTACCGACAAAGTTGGCGCAAGTAGGCACAATCTCTATTTTGTCATGGTTGGTAACTGCACTGGGAGCATTATGTTTGGCGCATGTTTTTGCGCAGTGCGGGATGTATTCCAGACACCGCGGTGGCATGGGAGGATATGCGGCGTATCGTTTCGGACTGGCAGGATATTATTTAACAAACTTTTCTTACTCGATTTCATTAGTTGTCGGTATTGTGGCAATCGCTATTTCGGCAGTAGGATATATTGAGACGTTGATGCAGTGGAATTTTTCGCCATTGCAAGGTGCATTTGCTACGATCGCGTTATTGTGGATTGCCGGAATGGCTAATTTTGCTGGAAGCGGATGGACAGGAAAAATCAGTTCCGTAACGGTATGGGGAGCAATTTTACCGGTTGCTTTTATGAGTGTTGTCGGTTGGTGCTGGTTCGATTTTGATCTGTATGTCCAAGCATGGAATCCTAATCGGTTACCGGTTTTTGAAGCAGCCAGCGAGTCAATTGTATTGACACTGTGGACCTTTTTGGGATTTGAATCAGCGGCAGCGAATATGGAGTCCATTGAAAATCCTCAGAGAGATGTGCCAAGGGCTACATTTATGGGGACTTTATTTGTGGCTATGATTTATATTCTATCTACAAATATTATGGCCGGAATTGTTCCGAATGCTGAGTTATTGACTTCAAATGCACCGTTCGGATTGGCTTTTTCGTCGATGTTTAATGGTAGAATCGGTCGTGTGATCATGACAATGATGGTCGTTTCTTGTTGTGGAGCGCTTTTGTGTTGGCAATTTACGATGTCACAGGTGTTCAAAGGATGCGGTGAATCCGGAGCATATCCGCGTGTTTTTGCTAAACTTAATCGCTATGGTGTACCGGTTTGGGGCATGATCATTTTATTGACAATACAATCGGGATTTGCACTCATGACAATAGATACCAATTTGTTTGCTCAATTTGAACGAATTGTTGATTTAGCGGTAATTACCAATGTTCTTCCGTATATCATTTGTTGTTTGTCTTTGGATAAAATTTTAGCAAAAGCGCAAGTCGGATGGTCTGCTAGACACAGAATGACTGTGTTTACGATGCTTGGAATCTTATATTCTTGCTATGCGGTGTATGCAGCAGGATTGCGACCGCTTTTTGATGCATTTTTTCTGCTTTTCTTGGGATATATGTTATATTTGAAAACAGTAGATAAAAATCGGTTGCGGCGACATGTAATAGATTGAGGTCGAATATGAGGTTGGTATGCGGCATATGAGCAGCAAATGGGGAATGTGGATTCAGTTCTGGAATATTTGGTTTCCCATTTTTTTAACACAAGTAATGATGATTGCAGGCAGCTTTTGTTCCACTGCAATGGCAGGGCAACATAGTGAATATGATTTGGCAGGAGTATCGGTAGGAGTTAATTTATGGCTACCGATACTCCTGCCGGCTACAGGGATATTTGCGGGAATTACGCCTTTGATTGGACAGAAGTTGGGGTTTGGGCGACGAGACGGTATCCCTGAAATGATTCGGCAATCGGCATATGTGGCAGGGATAATAGGCATTTTGGTTATGGGCGGCTGTTTTTTCCTTTTGCCGTTTATTGTGCAGGCACTAGGGTTGGATGCTCAGGTACAAGAAATTGCCAATAGATTTTTGTTTTACATTGGTTGGGGAATCATTCCTACTTTTTTGGCAGTTACATTTCGCAACATTATTGATGCACACGGTGAAACGAAAATGTCATTAGTTGTCATGAGCATGGGTTTTGTTGTAAATGTTTTATTAAACTATTGTTTGATTTACGGGCGTTTCGGATTCCCGGAGCTGGGGGGCGCTGGTACAGGGTTGGCAATTTCGGTTTCTAATGCATTTAATTGTGTAATATTTAGCGGTATATTGTTCGCTCGACGACCGTTTAGCGAGTATGCAGTCTTTCATCGATGGGATCCGGTGAACGTGCGTTTGTGTGGAGATCAATTGCGGATTGGTATACCGATTGGGTTGGCGAATTTTTTGGAAATTAGTTCTTTTACCGTGGTAGGATTACTGATTACACAATTTGGAACGAGTATTATTGCAGCGCATCAGGCAGCGTACAATTTTTCGGAATTAATTTATACGTTGCCGATGTCAGTGGGAATCGCGGCTACGATTTTGTGTAGTTTTTCGCTCGGCGGAAAGCAAATACAGCAGGCATATCGGTATGCAAGGTTGGCACAATTGTTTACGGTTGCGGTGTCGGCATTTCTTTTTGTGTGGTGTTATTATGAGATGAGCCGGGTCGCTTCTATTTATACATCAGACGACAGATTGGCGGCATTGATTTCCACGTTTATCCCGTTGGCGATGTGCTTTAATTTAGCGGATGCTTTTGGCGTACCGATTCAAGGTGCTTTGCGCGGCTACAAAGATGTTCGGTTTGTATTGGGGGTGGCGCTAATTACCTATTGGGGCGTAGGAATTGGCGGAGGAATTTTTCTTGAATATGTGACGCCTTGGGGGCCGTATGCATATTGGTTTGGAAATATCGGAAGTGTGTTTGTTGCAGCATTTTTGTATAACATGCGACTTAGATGGTTACAAAAAAAGTTGTCGGCACAATGAATTAAAAGAAGCGTATACAGCAATTGTATACGCTTCTTTTTGTGCGCGTTTCCGTTAGGGCAATATGCAACGGATCGTGTCGCTTACAGGAACAATACAAAGTTCATGATGACGACGGTCAGGCAGGAGCCGATCATCGGAATCGCGGTACGTTTGACCAAGTCAAACGAGGAGATACCCGCCATACCGCTGGACACGATGATAACGGCGGTAATCGGCGAAATCGCTCGCGCCGAGCTGGCGATAAAGTGCATCGGCAGTACCATGAGTACGGCCGCCATACCGGTTTTGGCGGCAATATCGGGAACGAGATTGGCAAAGGCAAAAAACGGCGCATTGCCCGATCCCATGACGACGGCGCAGACACCGATGATCAATGTCATCGTCAGCGTCAGGCCGATCGCGCCGAAACCGCCGGAATGGGTACCGGCAATCAGCTGGTCAATTGTTCCGCTGACCATCAACCCTTTGGCAAACGTTTCACCGGCGACAATCAAGGTAACGACTTGCGCCATTTGTCGGCCCATACCGTCAAAGAATACGCCGAGATCTTCACAGACCTCTTTGGCGTTGCGGGTACGGATGTATTGCGCAATCATACCGACGGAAGTACCGATGAGCATCGCCTTGATGATATCCATCTGAATGGATTCAATCATCAACGGGCTGAATATCAAAATCAACGCCAAGGGAACTAAAGGTAAAATCGAGAAAATGAGCGGCGGTTGGGTGTTGGAGAGGGACACATGCTCAGTATTGACTTCGATTTTGTCGTGATCGTCCAACGGGCGAACGACATGACCGTCCCGTTTATCCATGTATTTCTGGGTGAAATAATGTAAAATACCGACCACCGGAAACACGCAAAGCGCAATCGGTACTTGGTAATCATGCCAGTAGATGACAGGGTCGATGCCGGCAAGTTCCGCCGCAAAAATCGTACCCGTATCGCTCGGACTCCAGTCGAGGCACAGTGTCGTTGCGATAGCGGCGGTCGCCGAAAGACGGCTGACGCCGAGTGCCACCAAAATCGGGAACATGGTGACCATCAGCAGCATCGCCAGACCGGAGGCGCTGTTGATGGCGAGCCCCAGCAGCATCCCCAAGGCCCAACAGAAACTCATCACCAGGTACGGCGATTTCAGTTTGAGCAGCGGTTGAATGGTCAGGTTGACCAATGCGCGGCTGGCGCCGATATGGTCCATGTAGCGCGCAAAGCCCGCGACCGCCATGATGTTCAGACCGAGTTTGCCCGCCCGGCTTGACAATGTTTCGCGGATAAATTCAAATACGTCAAATAATAAGAAACCGGTACTTTTTTCCGGTGAATAGATATGCCCGTATCCGAGCAGCACCGAGGCCAACATCAGCACCATACCGCCGATGAACAAGATGGTCTGCGGTTTGTACCGTTTCAGGATGAAATACCCCACCCATACGGTTACCAGTAACGCCAATAATAAATTCATACACATCACTCCTTCACGAGTTGACCGATCGCCGTAGCCATCAAATATAACATGTATATATTATATCGTATTCAATAATCACTTGTCTTGCGTTTATTTGTCAGTTGCATAATTAGCAAGAGACGCGCTTCATATTCCTGTCGATACCGTACGGTCGGCATACGACGCGGCGGAATGCAAACACCCCCGCCATGCCGGATCCGACATGACAGGGGTGTATAGCAGATTGCGGAGATTACATTTCGCAGCAGTCGTCTTCGCGACAATACTTGATTTGCCGGCAGACGCACTCGTCTTTCACTTGATAGAGTTGCGGCAGGAATTGCAAGATTTCCGCAAATCGTTCGTTATTGATGGAATAGCGCATCCACAGTCCGTCACGCCTGGCGTTGACAAGACCTGGTTCGACCAATATTTTCATATGGTAACTCAAGGTCGATTGAGACAACGAAAAGCTTTGCAAGAGGTCACACGCGGACAACTCGCTGCAGGAAAGCATATCAATAATACGCAATCGTGTTTCATCGCTCAATGCTTTGAACAGTTGAGAATAGGTCTGGTACGTCGGGTTCAATCTGGATCTTCCTTTCTGTTATTGTCCTGTCGGGCGGAACCGATAGGTGTAACGGTCCACGCCGGCCGCCAAAATGTAGGCATCGCTGCCCGGTGCGGCAACGGCCAACGATTCGTTCCATGTTTGTTCGCCGAGCAGCTGATGATCGGCCGTATAGTCTTTTTGGCTGATCTTGGCAACGCGATATTCCGTCGGTACGTGTTTGACGTATTGCGACGATTTACGCGGTTGCGGTTGTGCCTGACGGACGACTTCGATTTGATAGGTCGTCATCGAGTACGCATAGTCCTGATACCCGTCGACGGAAAGACCGGCGTCTTTACGAGCGGGAATCAATACGTCACGTACATAGTACGATGTCGGTACTTCACGAACGGTCGCACGGTATTGGTCCAGGGTATCTTGCGGGTAGGCCGCAACGATTTGATTCAGTGCGAGATAGTACGATTTGACATCGCTGGCGGCGATCCAAATCGGTGCCTTGGCTTGTCCGCCGCGCAAGTCTTTGACGAGATGACGGTACGATTTCAATTCGGCAGGAACCGCCGGATGTGCATGTGCTTTTGTTGCATGGGCTTTGGCCATATGGGCTTTCGTCTGTTGGGTATAGACTTCCGCCCGATGAGCGGCATCCGTGCCGTGTGCTTCAACGGCGGCGACTGCGCCTTGTGCGAGCAGTGCGCCGATAAGAACTCCGCGTAACATATTCATTTTCATAATAAACACCTCTTTGTTGTACAAACTGCCGTCGCAGTGAATCGAGAATCTTCACTTTTACTTTACAACATTTTTCGATATTTGTCAAAATAAGGGCTTCGCGGGCATCGTTACGACAAGACTGTGTCGCGTAGCGGCGGCAAAACCGGACAAAAAACGCGCAATCCGGAGATCGCGCGTGGCGGTGGTCTTTATTTGGCCAGAGGTTCGGTATTGTCGGGTAAGTGAATTTCGCCTTCCAACGAGTTGATCACAACGGCGCAACTGATATCGCCGGTAACGTTCAGGCATGTCCGAATCATGTCAAGGATCCGATCAACACCGGCAACGAGTGCGATTCCCTCGAGCGGCAACCCGGTGGATTGCAGTACCATCATCAGCATAATCATGCCCGCTCCCGGTACACCGGCGGTGCCGATGGAGGCGAGAGTGGCGGTCAGAATGACCATGAGCTGTTGACCGGCAGTCAGATCGATACCGAATACTTGGGCGATGAAAATGCTGCAGACCCCTTGATAGATGGCCGTGCCGTCCATATTGATCGTGGCCCCGAGCGGCAAAACGAAACTGGCGATCGATTTATCCACGCCGAAATTATCCTGGGCGACACGGATACTGGCCGGCAGTGTTCCCGATGAGCTGGACGTGGTAAAGGCGACCGCCATGGCGGGGAACGCTTTACGAATAAAGTCCAACGGACTGATACGGGACACGAGCCGGACGATCATGCCGTACACGCCGAACAGGTGCAGCACACTGGCCAGTGCCGCGATCAAAATGAGTTTGAGCAGCGGCAGCAAAACGGCCGGCCCGTTGTTGGCGATGACCGGGGCAATCAGGCCGAAGACCCCGATGGGGGCAAGTCTCATAATCCAAGCGGTGATCATGTACATAACATCGGCCACACCGCGGAAGAATAATTCCACGGTACGTGCCGAGTCGCCGACGGCGAGGATCCCCATGCCGAAGAGAATGGCAAAGACGATGATTTGCAGCATATTGCCTTCCGTGAGCGACTGGATCGGATTTGTCGGAATCATGCCCAGCAGTACATCGGCAATGCCGGGGGCCTCCTTCACGGTGACTTCCGCGGCCGTACCGGCCGTGAGCACATAGCCGGCGCCGACATCCAATACATTGGCAAGCACGATCCCGAGCGTGACCGCCACACCCGTCGTCAGAAAATAATAGATAAATGTACGTCCGCCGATCGACCCCAACCGACGAATATCACCGAGACCGCAGACCCCGGTGACCAGTGAAGCCAGTACCAACGGCACGATGATTAATTTGATGAGCCGTAAAAACAGTGACCCCAGCGGTTGAAGCCAGGCGGTGGCGATTTCCGGCGTGCCTTGCAATGCCCAACCGACGACGATCCCCGCCAGCATACCGATCCCGATTTGGGCGGATAATCCGATTTGTCTCATTTTCTTTCTCTCCTTTGCAGTGGCATTCATGTAGTTACATTATACGAGCAGAATGAAAACGGAACAATAGTATATGCTGAATAATACTGTATACACGATAGGAATGTTGTATACAATTTGGCGGCGAATTGTTCGGTATGCAAAAAACGAGCCGCCCGTTATCAGGCGACTCGTTCGTGATGTCATATCGTGATTGGCGACGGACTCAGAGCACTTCCTTGAGTACGATGGTCTGTTCCCGATCCGGGCCGACGGAAATAATACCGAGCGGTACACCGACGAGATCGGAAATCGTTTCGAGATAGCGGCGGCAATTTTCCGGCAAGTCGTCATACTGACGGATGCCGCTGATATCTTCCTGCCAACCGGGGAGGTCTTCGTAAATCGGTTCGACATGCTCGAGAACTTGCAAATCGGCCGTATATTGCGAGATTTCCTCGCCTTGGTAGCGATACCCCTTGCAGATGCGAATCATCGGCAACGTGTCAAGAATATCCAAACGGGTAATCGCCAAATAGTCGAGACTGTTCAGCATGGCGGCATACTTGACGCCGACCGCATCCAACCAGCCGGTACGACGCGGCCGTCCTGTCACGGTGCCGAATTCATGCGCACGGTTGCGCAGCAGGTCGCCCGTTTCATCGAGCAATTCCGTGGGGAACGGGCCCGCACCGACGCGGGTGCTGTAGGCTTTGACCACGCCGAAAATATTTTCCATCTTGTGCGGACCGATGCCGGCACCGATGCATGCCCCGCCCGCAATCGGATGCGAGCTGGTAACGAACGGATAGGTCCCGTGATCGAGGTCGAGCATGGTCGCCTGCGCCCCTTCGAACAGAACGCTCTTGCCTTCCGCCATGTACCGATGAACGGAATAGTTCGTATCCGTGACATACGGACGTAACCGGTCCGCATAGGCGGAGTATTCCCGATACATTTGGTCGAAGTCAAATCCTTCGACATTGTAGAGCTTTTCCAGCAGTAAGTTTTTACGTTCCACGTTCCAACGCAATTTTTCCGCCAATACGTCCGGATTCATCAGGTCGATCATACGGATACCGACACGATTGATCTTGTCGGCGTAGCAAGGCCCGATACCGTTCTTGGTGGTACCGATTTTTTTGGCCCCTTTCAACTGCTCTTCCGCTTCGTCGATGCGGACATGGTACGGGAAGACGACATGCGCGCGATCGGAAATTTCCAGCGCCGACACGTCGCGTCCTTTGGCAATAAAACTGTCAAGTTCCGCGATCAGTCCCTTGGGGTCGATGACGACACCCGTGCCGATGACACAGGCTTTGCCCGGGTACATGATGCCGCTGGGGAGCAACCGCAGGGCAAACGCTTCGCCCTCGACGACCACCGTGTGGCCGGCATTGTTGCCGCCTTGCGAACGAACGACGACATCCGCCTTGGCGGCGAGATAGTCGACGATTTTTCCTTTGCCTTCGTCACCCCACTGGGTGCCGATTACCATTGCTGTAGTCATATTATTCTCCTTTGTCGTCGCGGAGATCGAACCGCGCAAAAATCGTATCGACATGCTTGAGCATGGCATGCGGATCAAAGCAGCCCCGGATATCGTCTTCACTCAAATGGGTGCGGATATCTTCGTCACGGAGCAGGTTTTCCAGGAAGTCTTCCCCTTCC
This sequence comes from uncultured Veillonellaceae bacterium, assembly GCA_947254705.1. GTDB lineage: Bacteria > Bacillota > Negativicutes > Veillonellales > Negativicoccaceae > CAMCNU01. Next base: position 10,043 of record CAMYCX010000001.1, on the reverse strand, counting down.
AGCCAGCGTTTCATCGCATTACGCTGTACCCAACGGTACGCCGTGTCGCGCATCACGCCCCGATCGACAAGTGCCAACAGGATCCGCTGACTGTAAATCAGACCGCCGGTTTTATTCATGTTGGCGAGCATCGTATCGGGATAGACCAGCAAGCGATCCATCACGCGGGTAAAGGTCTGTAACATATAATCGAGTGCAATCGTGGCATCGCCCAAAATGACACGTTCCACGGAGGAGTGGGAAATATCCCGTTCGTGCCAGAGTGCCACGTCTTCCAACGCCGGAATCGTATAGCCGCGGAGCAAACGTGCCATTCCGCTCATGCGTTCGCACGTGATCGGATTGCGTTTGTGCGGCATGGCCGAGGATCCTTTTTGTTTCGGTGAGAAATATTCTTCCGCTTCACGGATATCCGTGCGTTGCAAGTTGCGGATTTCCGTGGCGAACTTGTCGATCGAGCTGCCGATGACGGCCAATGTGGTGATATACGCCGCATGGCGGTCGCGTTGCAGTACCTGCGTGGAAATCTTGGCCGGAACCAGTCCCATCTTCTCGCAGACGTACTGTTCCACGAAGGGATCGACGTTGGCATACGTACCGACCGCGCCGGAAATCTTGCCGACACGGATATCTTCCCGTGCCGCCCGCAAACGACGCAGGTTGCGCTGCGTTTCGTCATACCACAGCAGCAATTTCAGACCGAATGTCGTCGGTTCGGCATGAATACCGTGGGTCCGACCGATCATCGGTGTATGTTTGAATTCAATCGCCCGTCGCCGCAGAACGTCTGCGAACGCTTCCAAATCGCGCAGCAGAATATCCGTGGCTTCGACCAGCATGGCACATAAGGCGGTGTCTTTGACGTCGGTCGAAGTCAACCCCAAGTGGACGTACTTGCCTTCTTCACCGACAAATTCGGCAATCGAGGTGACGAAGGAAATAATATCGTGGTTGGTTTCCTTTTCGATTTCATGAATCCGGTCGACATCGAAGTCGGCTTTTTCACGAATGACCTTGACGGCGTCTTTTGGGATATTGCCGAGCTCTGCCTGTGCTTCGCAGGCATAAATTTCGACATCGAGCATCCGGCGAAACTCATTTTCTTCCGTCCAGATGCGACCCATTTCTTCTTTGGTATAGCGTGTAATCATACGAGTCACTCCTTTGCGTCCATGACCAACTGGCAGATCGTCGCGGCATGCGACGGAATTTGCTCATAAAAACAGCTCAAAAAAGCATGGGGAACTTTTTTGAGCATGAACTGCTTCCCTTAATCTATCATATCAATATCGGTCCTTTTTTGTCAATCAAACGGGGGCGGACAGATTAAAACAACACCCACATCAGCATGGGAATGACAAAGGGCGCGAGAAGGGCGGTCAGTACGCCCATGAAAATCATCGCGACACTGGCAATGACGCCGGTCCGCTCATTTTCTTCGTACGCCCGCGCCGCTCCCGTACCGTGGGCGGTGAGGCCGTAAAACAGACCGCGCAGCAGCGGGTTGTGGACATTGAGAATACGAACGGTGGCAACGGTGAGAAGCATGCCGATGATCCCGGTCAAAATGACGAAGACGGCGGTGATGGTCGCATTGCCGCCGAGCATGGACGACACATTCATCGCAATCGGCGTGGTGATCGAGCGCGGCGCCAGACTGAGTACGTACTCGTGATCGACACCGAACCAGTCGGAGAGCAGCATCGTCGTCGTCATGGCGGTGACGGCCGCAATCATGCCGACGGTGATGAGTTCGGGGAGATACTTGCGCACGAGGATACGCTGACGATACAGCGGAACGGCAAAGGCGACCGTGACGGGCGAGAGCAGCCATTGCAGCCACTGCCCGCCCGAACGGTATTCGTCATAGGGGATATGCATCGTCATCAGAAACCCGACGATGAGAATCGGACAGATCATTAACGGCATCAACCAGAGCGATCCGCTCCGGCGATAGATCTCTTTCATGCCGTAGTACACCGCCAATGTACCGAGTACGGATAAGATCGCGATGATCATAGGCGGTGCCACTTTCTGCGCCGCAGATGCATCATCAGTACGGTGGCGGCGGAAATGACCCACAGTACGACGAGAATGCTCAGGACGACGGAGGCGACCAAAAACGCGCCCAGTGAGCCGAACAGATCGGTATATTGCATGATACCGACGGCGGCGGGGATGAAAAATAACAGTAAATCACGAATTAAGATGTCGGCGCCGGCGGAAAACCATTCCAGCCGGACCCATTGACGCCAAAGCGCCACGTACAACAATGCCATCCCGATCAGCGCGCCGGGAATCGGCAGTTGTGTCAGTGTGGCAATCGCATCACCGATGAGCGCAATCACACTCAGTAACACGATTTGGCCGGCCACACGAAACCAAAACAGCATAGTTCACTCCTTCAAATGAAAATCAATCCGGGAATATCATGCAGTGTCCGCGATATATTTTATAATTGGTGCGGTCCACTGAAAGTACGCGCATCCGTTACGGCAAGCACGTACTATCATACTACTTTTACGCCGAGATGCAAGCGGTAATCCGAAATAATCGGATTGCTGCGTCATGCGTTCGGCCATGTGATGCGTTCCAGCGCCCACAGACGCAATTTGAGCGGCAGCCCGCCCGTATAGCCGCCGCTACCGTGGCGGGCGACAATACGATGACAGGGAATCCGAATCGGGAGCGGATTTTTTCCGCACGCATTGGCCACGGCACGAATCGCCGTCGGACGTCCGATCATGGCGGCGAGCGTACCGTAGGTGACGGTTGTACCGTAAGGCACACGGGCGATAGCGGCCCATACCGCCTGTTGAAAGGCGGTACCTTGCGGTGCGGCGGGGACGCTCCACTGCCGACATTCGCCGCGCCAGTAGGCGGCGAACTCTTGCCGGGCGATCGCCCCGATGGCGGCGGCCCGCTCCCGTTCCGCCGCCGTTGTACCGACGACGGTGACTGTCGGTATACGGTCCGGTTGCGCGGGATCGAGGATCAGTCGCTGCAGTCCGTCGGGCCCGACGATGAGCCGGGCCGGCGTCAAAACAGTCCGTCCTGTTGCCAACCGTCTTCCGCGAGAAACTCCTGCGGGCCGAGATCATATCGGGCAAACAGGGCTTGCGGATCCGGCTCTTGGGCGACTTTTTGGGCGGCCAGTAAAATACGTCCGCAGATCAGTGCGTCTTCATCCGCCTGATGATGCTGAAAACGGTAGCCGAGAAAAGTGCCTAACGCATTCAGTGCGTAAGAGGCCTGATCCGGCCATACCTGTCGTGCCAGTCGGAGCGTACAGCCGCTGTGAAAATGCGGTAACGACAAATCGTAATACGCAAGTGTCGCCCGCAGTACGCCCAAATCGAACTCCGCGTTGTGAGCGACGGCCAGCGTATCGGTAAAGTAGGGAAGAAACTCCGCCCATACGCCGCTGAAGTCCGGCTCGTGCGCCACATCGGCCGGTCGGATCTGATGAATCCGGATGTTGTCATCGTCAAACCGCATGGCCGGCGGTTGGAACAATCGGTAACAGGTATCGACGGGCGTGCCGTCAACGAAGCGAACGACAGCCAGCGAACAGGCGCTTGACGGATCTTTGGTCGCCGTTTCAAAATCAAATGCAATAAACTCCATGATGTCCTCTTTTCTCCCGCGATGCGGGGCTTGATGGTATTATATCATGGGTTGCGGATCGTCGAAATGATAATCTGTCGGCAAATCGGATAGGTATGACGGCGCAGTCTGTGGTACAATATACATAGAAAAGATTCAATTTATCACGGAGGAGTGGAGAACGATTCAGTTTACATCGTTTCGTATTGAAGACAAACCGATTTTGGATCGGTATTTTCGCGAACATCATTACGAGCAGTCGGAATGTGCGTTCGGGACATTGTTCATTTGGCAACATGCCTTTCATCTGGCGTGGGCGGTCGAGGATGACGTACTGTTTATCCGCGCCGGCCGATACGGGCATGAGTTTTTATTGCCGCCGTTTTCCGGGGAAAACAACTCGTTTGTCGGCGGGTTGCGCCGGGCGGAGGCGTGGTTTCGCGAGCAGGGATTGCCCTTTTTGCTGAAAGGGGCGTCGCCCTGGGTGGTGGAGCGCATGCATGAACTCTGCCCCGAGTGCTATACCTATACGAAAGATCGCGACAACTTCGAGTACATTTACTTGACGAGTGATTTGATCAATCTGCCGGGCAAGGCCTTTCGACAAAAGAAAAATCATTTGAACGCGTTCCGTCGTAATTACATCGGTTATGAGTACGTACCGCTCGGGCCGCAGGACAAAGAAGAATGTCTGCAGGTGGCGGCGAAGTGGCTCGAAGAGCATCAGACGACGGCGGACATGGAAGCCGAGCAAGAAGGAATCGGCCTGCTGTTTGATTATTGGGAACCGCTGGGAGTGAAAGGCGGTGCCATTCGCTGGCAAGGCAAGATTGTCGCGTTTTCCGTCGGCGAGTATATTCATCCCGAGATGGCCGTCATTCATATCGAAAAAGCCGACCCGACGATGCGGGGCAGCTATCAGGCGATCAATCACGAATTTGTCCGGCATGCGTGGGCGGATACGACCTATATCAATCGGGAAGAAGATATGGGAATCGAAGGACTGCGACAGGCTAAAATGAGCTATCATCCGGATCATTTTGCGGAAAAATATGACATTCGTTTGGCCGAGGAAGACGATTGCGGCTGCGAAGAGACGGAGGCATAATGCGCCAAGTACGGCAAGGGAACAGCACGGATCGCGCGGCGTTGGAAGCACTGTGGGACTATTCGTTTGAAGCACGGACGACGCCGTTTTTCCGATTCTATTTCGATACTTGTTACCGCGCGGAGGAGACACTGGTCGCGGAAACGGAAGCGGGGGTGGCGGCGGCACTGCATTTGCGCCCGTACACACTCACGGTACGCGGAGCGCAGGTCGATGTGACCTACATTGTCGGGCTGACTTCGCATCCGGCGGCACGGGGACGCGGGCATGCCAAGGCACTGCTGGCGGCGGCGCTGACGGAAGGATGTCGCCAAGGACGGTATGCGAATATTCTCATGCCGTCATCGATGGCATTGTATCGGCCGTACGGTTGGGCGTTGTGGTGTCATCTGTGGCGGCGCGAGGCGCAACTGAGCGACATATCGGCACCCGCGCCGGACGGGATTCGCCTGGTGTGGCTGGACGAATCGGCGGATATGGACGCGCTCGCGGCGGTGTATGCGGCGTATACCGCCGCACGATCGGGGTATGCGCGGCGCACGCCCTCCGATTGGCAGCGGTGGTTGCGCGGGCAACTGGCGGAAGGACATGTCATTCTGGCGACTGACGGACGCGTACCGATCGGCTACTGGGCCTATACACTGACGGACCGTACGCTTACCGTCGGCGAACAGGCGAGCATCGATCCGCGCGGACAGGCGGCAATGATGCATTGGTTGGCGCGGCATACCGCGGAAGCGGAACGGGCCGTCTGGTATGCGCCCATGGATGATGCCGCCTATTTCGGTTGGGCTGACGGCGCGGAACGGACGTATATTACCAATCGGACTTTGCCGTGGATGGCGATCCGGATTGCCGATGTCGCCCGCTGGTGGGAGCAATTGCCCGCGGCGGCGGACGGTACGCTTGTCGTCGCAGTGGCCGATCCGTGGCAACGGGAGACGACACATTGGGCGGTGCGTGCGGCGGCGGGAGAACGACCGCATGTAGAGGCGACGACACGAGCGGCGGACATTCATGTCGGTATCGGTGCCTTGGGAACGCTGCTGATGGGCGGACTGGATGCGGCGGGGTTGGCCCGCGCAGGCATGCTCACCGGCAATCCGGCGGCGGTGGAACGCTTGCGGCGGATGTATCCGGCCTGCTCGGTATACAATATGGAATGGTATTGAGCGATACGGAACGGAAACTGGTATAATATTTAACAGAGGAGTCAATAGAGGAATCGCAGGGAGGGAATGACAATGAAAGATATTTACTTGGCGGGCGGTTGCTTTTGGGGCGTGGAAGAAGTATTCTCACGGTTGCCCGGCGTAGTGGCGACGCAAGTCGGCTATGCCAACAGTGACAAAGAAGCACCGACATACGAAGAAGTATGCAGCGGAGAAACGGGCGCGGCGGAAGCGGTGAAAGTAACGTACAATCCGAAAAAGACCGACTTGACGGAACTGTTGGGCGTGTTTTTCGCCATCATCAATCCGTACACGCTGAACCGACAGGGCAGTGACGTCGGCTCGCAATACCGTACGGGGATCTACTACACGCATGCAGAAGACGAACCGTTCCTTACGCATTATATGAACTTTATGCGCCAACGCGGCCGCGGACCGGCGGTCGATACGCAGGCGGCATTGATTTTGAATGAAGTGCCCGAACCGGGCATGGAAAAGCAGATCCGGACGGAAATGGGACCGTTGCAAAACTTCTTCCCGGCGGAAGAATCGCACCAACGGTACTTGCAAAAAAATCCCGACGGTTACTGCCATTTGGATTTAGCGGCATTGCAGCGGGAGGGGATTATCCGCTGAAACGCAGGATAAAAGGGGTGTAGAAAGTGTCATGAGCAACATGACGTATTCATTGGTATATCATTTTGTACCCAACTCGGAAGAACGACCGGCATTTCTCAAAACCGCCGGCGATGTGGCGAAGATGTACAGTGCGACATTGATTCGCGAACCGAACGGGGATATTACGTTGGCGGGGGCGGTCGCTGACGAAGTGGCGCCGATGCTGGTCGCGACCGGCTTATCGCCGTACATGGAGTGGCCGCGCGATATCGTCACTTGCGATATCCAAACGCCGCTGCCGTTGCGGGCGGTCGGCATGGAAGACGGATGGGAAATCTTTGTCGGTGAACACGTCTTCATCGGCTTCGTTACGCTGGCTGACGACGCCGTTCAAATTCTTGAACGGGCGGGTAGCTACTATACACGGCAGGAAAAATTTGAAACCTTACCGACATTTGTGGAACGGATCGGTCTCGACAACTTCCGCAGAGAAGTACTCGGCGTGGAACAGGCGGCTCCGGTGAACGTAGCGCCGGCACCGGCAGATGAATTTATCGATTGGATGATGGCGACGGATACACGACCGCCGCGGCCGCAAGCGCCCGTATTGCACTACGGTGATTTTGTGCGCCCGGAAGACAATATCATGGAGATTATTACCGTCTATCCGGAGATGGGCCCGCTTCTGATGGAATACGGCATGCATTGCGTCGGCTGTTTCGTCTCCTATGACGAAACGTTGTGGGAAGCGACACAGGTACACGGCATGGATGTCTTTGAACTGCTCGGCGAGATGAACGAGTACCTTGCGGATAAACTAGGGAAAGAACTCATCGGCGGCAGCACCAAACTGCAAGACCTTTTGACGATGTACCCGCAGACCTTGGCGGTCTTGCAGGAATACGGCATCGAGATGCCGGACGACATGAACACCGACCTGGCGACACTTACCGCTACGCAAAAGATCAGCTTGCAAGACGTACTGGATCAAATGCATCGCGTCCTGCGCAAAGAATAATCGTACACGACAGATACGCACACAAAAAGCGTTGCCGAAAGGCAACGCTTTTTTTCGTACTCATATTACAATTCCAGTGCCACCGTGCCCAGCACGTGATCAATCGGTACCGGACCGATGAAGCGGCTGTCGCTCGAATGATTGCGATTATCGCCCATGACAAATACATACCCTTCCGGGATCACTACCTTGACGTCCGAACGATAATGCATCGGTTCATTGATATACGGCTCGTTTAACGCCTCTCCGTTACGATAGACGCGTCCGTCATAAAACTCGAGCGTATCGCCCGGATGGCCGATCACCCGCTTGACCCACACATAATTCGTCTGGAATGCGGCGCTGAAAAGACCCAGATAATTACGCGCCGGTTCTGCCAGATCATCGCCCCAGGAACGGCTTCGCTTGACCCGACTGTCAATGATGACGATCTCACCGTAATCCGGCAAGTGCCGCATCACATGCGACAACTTGGAAACGATCAGAAACTGCCCGTGATGCAATGTCGGCACCATGGATTCCCCCGCGACCCGTGTCGGCACAAACAGGAAAATATGCACTAGCATCGCCAACGCCAACGCAATGACAATCGAATATATCCAATCCCATACTTCTGTCCAGAATTTTTGCATGATAGCCTCCTTACTTTTCTCTGTCATTGTACCAATCCGCACGCGCTCGCGCAAGCCGAATTCATATCGCGACCGAGGCGGGGAAATGAGGTAGGTATACGACAGACGCAATTAGCATACGCTATATACAAATTCAGTATGCTTGAATGAAAAACCTGTTGCCGTACCCGAGCATATGCTATCATTGATTATATAAACAAACGTAACAACAGCGTATAGATCGAGATGAAAGAGGGATAACATGAATTTTTTACGTACCAAACCGTTGGCCGCATTTCAGCACGACATAGCGCATAGTACTCTGAAAAAGGGACTGAACGCCATGGACATTACCCTTCTCGGGCTGGGCATCATCATCGGGACGGGTATTTTTGTGTTGACGGGAGTGGTCGCGGCAGAGTACGCCGGGCCGGGAATCATGCTCAGCTTTATTTTGGCGGGGATTACATGCGGCTTTGTCGCCATGGCTTACTCGGAGCTGGCGGCCGCCTTGCCGGTGGCGGGGAGCGGCTACACGTACACCTACAGTACATTGGGAGAATTGGTCGCATGGCTGGTCGGTTGGGGCTTGATATTGGAATACTCCGTCGGTTCAGCGACCGTCGCCGTCGGTTGGAGTGCCTACCTGAACGGACTGCTTAAATCGGCCGGCATGCCGTTGCCGCAATGGATGACGGCCGGGCCGTGGGAGGGCGGACTGATTAACCTGCCCGCCGTTTTGATCGTCAGCGTGATTACCCTTCTGTTGATTCGCGGGATCACGGAATCATCTCGCGTCAATAAGATTCTCGTATTCGTCAAAGTTGCGGCGATCTTCATCTTTCTCTTTCTGGCGGCACCGGAAATCGAACCGAGCAACTGGGTACCGGTACTGCCCTTCGGTTGGCACGGCGTGTCGGCAGGGACGGCCGTCATCTTCTTCTCCTACATCGGCTTTGACTGCATTGCCACGGCGGCGGAAGAAACGAAAAATCCGAATCGGGACATGCCCATCGGGATCATCGCCTCACTGACTATATGTACCTTACTATATATAATGGTCAGCGCGACCTTGACGGGAGTCGTTCATTACTCGGAACTCGACAATGCGGAACCGGTCGCCTACGTGCTGCGGCATCTGGGCTACTCCTTCGGCTCGGCACTCGTCGGTACCGGCGCACTCTGCGGACTTTCCACCGTCATTCTCGTCTTTCTTTACGCTCAAAGTCGTGCGTTCTTCGCCATGAGCCGTGACGGACTGTTGCCGCGGTTCTTCTCACGCGTTCATCCCAAGACCAACACACCGGTTGAAGTTACCCTCATCGTCGGCGCGATCGTCGCCGTCATGGCGGGCGTAACACCGATCAATATCATTGCGGAAATGACCAGCGCGGGTACGCTCTTTGCCTTCTCCTGCTCTCTGCTCGGAGTCATGGTATTGCGCAAAAAACACCCCGATTTGCCCCGTCCTTTCCGTTGCCCGTGGCTCTATACCATGGCCACGCTCGGATTTATCTCCTGCGTCTACATTTTCTCGAACCTGTCGGTGCATACCTTTGAATTCTTCTTTGCCTGGATCTTCATCGGTGCACTCATCTACAGCTTCTACGGACATCGGCACAGTGCACTGCAAGTCGGCAGCGAAGCCTACAAAATCCATCAGGCCGGCTATCGTGCCGATCGGGAAGGTGCCGAATAAATACACATTACGGATCATATGAATAAAATCGACCGTCTGCTTGCAGACGGTCGATTTTGTTTTCTCGGCATCAGTCGAATAAAAAAACAAATCACCGCAAAGATATATTGACATCGTATTCCGAGCATGATATTATATTAAAAGTCGCCGTAAGGTGCACGGTTCTTTGAAAACTGAACAATGCAAGCAAGAACGCCAATGTGCGGACTCA